>JBIKSY010000108.1:0-12571 GCA_044348365.1 Chthoniobacteraceae bacterium | reverse complement strand
AACCCTTGGCGGTCAGTCCCACGAAGTAACCGTTTTTGGAAAGTCCTTCGGGATAGGTCCCGAACTCCGCTGGAAAGATGGGCGAGTGATTGGCCGCGGCCCCGAGCTGCCACGGATTACGGCCCGCAAGAATGGCCGAGCGTGAAGGGGCGCACTTTGCCGTCGGGGTGTAGGCCCGCGTGAAGAGCAGCCCCTCCCGGGCAACCCGGTCAAAGTGCGGTGTGTGCACCCATTTGCAGCCGTAGGCACTCGCGTGGCCGAAAGACCAGTCGTCCGCTACTGCCACCAGGATGTTTGGCCGCGCTGCGTGGGTGGCGTGGGCGGCGGCGCACAGGAGAAGGCTGCAGAGGAGGAGCAAACGCATCTCCACTCAAAGCCACCAGTCCGGAACCGAGTCAAGTCTTGCGGCGGCCCTCCGGTCCGCGTGAACCCAGTCGCGCATTTGCGAGCAAGCCACCCTCCGGACCCTTTGCCGCGTCGTTGTGAAGTTTTTCGCAGCAAAGACCCGCGGGACGGCCCGGGGCGCTAACTTACTTTTTCGCCGGCTGGAACGCTGGGGCCTCGAAAAATCCCACCCCGAAGGCCGCGCTGCGGACCCCCAGAAACTGGCCGTTTGGACTGATGGTAAGCCGTTCGGGCCGCTGCTCGGGCTGGGAGGCGATGCCGTGCAGTTCGCCAAGCTGGATGCCGGTCTTCAGGCTCCAGAAGCGCACGGTGAGGTCCTCCGAGGCGCTCGCCAGCACGGGTTGCCCGGGATGCCACGCCACATCCGTGAGGGGACCGTCGTGCGCACGGAATTCTTTCTCCACTGCGAGGGTCTCTGCATTTCTGAGTCTGATCCGCATGTCGGAACCGGCTTCCGCCAGCTGTTTTCCATCGGGAGAGACGCACAGGGAGGTCGCGTCTGGCGCGTAGGCGGTGGCGAGGCGCTGGCCCGTGGTGGCATCCCAGAGCAGGATGGCCCGCTCGAAGGCGTCGGGGGGGGCGCCCTGCCATTCCGCCTTCACCAGCGCAATCTCCGCAATCTGATTGTCGTTAAGCCACTCCGACGCACCCCCACCTGTGGGAGGAAATTCCACCCCCTTGCGGTCCATCTTGCAGAGCAACTGGCCGGTGGAGCTTTCAAAGACCCCATGTCCCGTCCAGAGCTGGGTGCCGGCCTTGTTTAACTGGAAGTGCCCACCCTCCTGGGGAATGGGCCCTGCGAAAAGTTCCTTCAAGGTGGAGTCCTTCCGGCTGAGGATGCGGCAGGGACTGCCCGAGGTCGCTAAAATCGAACCGTCCCCGTTGCCGGTCACCAAGGCGTACCCAGCCACGGGTGCCGGAAAAGTGGCGAGCGGCTTTTTGTCAAAGCCCGGCAGCCGGGTATCCAAGAGCTCAAGAAACCAGGCGGGCCCCTTTTGTTGAACCCGTGCGATCCTCCAAGGCTCGCCGGCGAAGGCAAACCCTCGCTTGCTGTTGGCCGGCATCACCTGAATCGGTTTGGACGGCCGGAAATTCCACGCCCTCAATTTCGTCCCGTTGATGACGGCCACGTCTCCCGACTTTTTGTTCACCACCAGACGCCACCCCCCCTTGAACTCCCCAAGCAGCGGGACCGATTTTATCAGCATCCCAGTCTGGCCGTGCCAGTATTGCAAAACAACGCACCGGTCCGAGCGTATCCCAAGGGTCACCAGCGTCCCCGAATCCTGCAGGTAGCCGATCCCCCGCAACTCCAAGATACGGTTCTCGAAAAGCAGCTTTCCCGTGGTGCTTTCGTAACGCCTGAGAAACTTTGCGGGCGAAGCCTGGTACACAAACAGCGCGGACCAGTCCGCCGGAGCCGCGTACTGGACGCTCGAGACAATCGAATTGAAGCTGAAAGGCCAGGGCACCTTGCCCAACTCCCGCGTCGGCTCCCCAGTCTGAGCGTTCAATTCCCGAACGTTATCTCGATCTGCAAACACCCGCACGAGCTTTCCGTCATCCGAATATTCCGCTACAGCCGCAGAATTGGGGGTGTGGCTCCAAAGGACGGCCCCCGTTTGCGGATGCCAGGCCTGCACCTGCTGGGTGCCGCCCGGAATGGTCAGGCGGTACTCCCCGAGGAGTTGCTTGCCGTCCGGGCTGAAGTTCAACCGCAGCGCCGTACAGGCCTCCAGTCGGATAGAGGCTCCCTTCTTGCCATCGGGGAGTGTGACCTCCACGACCACTCCCTTGAGTTGGCTGCCCACCCGGTTGGCGCGCGCGAGGGCAATTTTCCCGTCTGCGGAAAAGGCCACCAGATCCAGAAGGCCTGCAGGGTTGGTCTTCACTAAATTCGTGCACTCTCCGGAGCGCAGGTCGAGCGTCCTCACCCAGCCATTGGTCTGGAGTGTCACCATCACGTTGGGCTTCTGCGGGTGCGGCACCATGCTCATCCAGCCCGCACCATCTTTGGCTGACACCTTGAGCTCGGCCGTGTCCAGTTTGCCGTTAAGGTACGCCCATTTTTGCTCCCGCAACTCCACGGGGATCTCAGCAAGTGTGCGCTGCATTTCCTCCCCGTCCAACTCGCGCTCGGCGGCCTCCGCCAGCGCAAGCAGCGCACTCGCCGCAGCTCGGCGGGCGGACTCCCGTTCCTGCAAGGCTTTTTGGGCGTTCTCGGTCGCGATGCGTTCACTGGCGAAGAGTTTGATCCCAAAGCCAATCCCTGAGAGCATTAGGAGTCCAAGCATCGCCGCAAACCCCTTGTGGCGTTGGACCAGCAGCTGGATCTGTCGAAGCGGCCCGGCGCGTTCCGCCCTCGTGGCATACCCGTGCTGAAAGGCGTCGATGTCCTCAATAAACTCTCGGACGCTCCCGTATCGCTCGGTCTGGTCCAGCGCCATCGCCTTGAGCGTCACCGCACGGAGTGCGTCCGGAATGCCTCCACCCATTTCCGCGGGCGGCCTCTTTCCGGCATTTCCTCCAGCCGGCTTGCCCTTGCGGCTGCTCATGGCGCTGATCTCGCCCGAGCGCACCCGCGTGAGCACCTCCTCCAGAGTCCTCCCCTCCACCGGCGGAAGAAAGGTCAGGATCGCGTAAAGGACGCCCCCGAGTGAATAAATGTCGGAACGCTCGTCCAGTTCCGAAAGCCTTCCAAGCGCCTGCTCCGGAGACATGTACTGGGGGGTGCCCAGGACCTCCCCCTCCATGGTCATCCCAAAGTCCTGCTCCCCGTCGGAGTCCGTCTCCGCTGCAGGGGTGGCGCTGCTTGGCGGATGCACCTCGTGCTCTCCAATGACCTTTGCAAGACCCCAGTCCATCACCAGCACCTCTCCAAACTCCCCGACCATGATGTTTTCGGGCTTCAGGTCCCGGTGCAGGATCCCCCTGGCGTGGGCGAAGGCGACCGCGTCGCACACCTTTCTAAAGACCGAAAGCAGGTGCCCTTGGGTAAACACCTTCGCCGTCTCCGACTCCCCCGCCCGGAGGGCGTTGATGATCGACTGCAGCGTACGGCCCTTCACCAGCTTCATGCTGTAAAACTGGAAGCCGTCGTCGTCCTGTCCAATCGCGTGGATAGGCACAATGTTGGGATGCGCCAGGCTCGCAAGCACCTCCGCCTCGCGTATGAAACGCGGATCCCCGCTCCCGCCGACGCCGCTGATTTTGACGGCAACCTCGCGCTTGAGCTGAGGATCTTCCCCCCGGTAAATCCGCCCCATCCCGCCGCGGGCGATCTCGCCCCGCAGCGCATACTCCACCTGTACCAGGGCGGCCTGCGGACCCATCGCAGCAGCCGCATCAGGCGTGACGGACTCCACTGCGGTCGCGTACGGCACCGCCTCCTCCTCGGTGCCCGCAGCAGCAGACGGGTTCGCCAAATCCACCTCGAGCACCGCCGGGCCGCATTGGAGGGTGGCGGGGTAGCCCACCTCCACGCGACCGCTGATGTCGTACCCGTTGACCAGCGTCTCGGCCGGTGTCCCCAGATCCTCAACCTGCATGCGGCCCTCCTCCAGCCAAAGGACTGTATGGCGCGGCGAAACGCCGGCGCACTCGAGCACGATGCCGCACAGCGGATCGCTGCCCACCGCAAATTCGCCCGGACCCAGCGCGAGGGAGTAGGCGCCCCCGGGCGTGCGGACGTTAATATGAAAGGTTGGCGCCATGTGCTTGTCAGGCGGAGTGTAGCAAAACCGACTAAGCTCTCAAAAGCATGAGTTTGGGCAAGTGCTAAACTTAAATGACAAAGCCGGCGCTGACTAATGAATCTCCCAGCCGTCGGGCAGGCATCTGCGAGCCTGCCTGCGTTTCCACGACCGACCTATCCAAGGCCGCACTTACACAAACCGGAGTCCGATCCGCAGCGTCTCCCCAGATGCCCCCGTGCACTCGAGGCGGAGCAACCGCACCGGCACCCCCGCAATTTGGGACAGGTTAAACTCGCGCCCCTCCAGGGCGTCGAGCCTCGGCCGGATCAGGGCCGTTGCCATTCCCGCAAACAGCCCGGAACCTGCGTCCAGCTGGAGTTCCCGACACCGGATGTTCTCCCCGTCCGAGGCCTCCGCCCTGCCGCCGACACGAAGCGTGACCGTGGCGCCGAAAACCCGCACCCCCAACTCCACGCCCAGTTTCAGCGAGCGGGCGCCGTCGCCGTCGTCCTGCACGGAGAGCCGGGTGTGGGAGATTTTAATCCCCTGGCTGGCTGCCAGCGCGCAGGCCTCCCTGTGCGCCACAGCCTCCAAAGATCCCACGGGGATTGTCGCTTCCAAGCACGCCCCCCGCAGCGTCTGGCCGGGTTCGGGGAGCCGGGTGGCAAACACTTCGGCGCCCTCCAGGCCGGCCTGCAAAAAAAGCCGTTTGGTCTGCAAAAGCGCCTCCTCCACCGAGGCTGGGGGTGCTTCTGAAAGTGGCGGAAAATCAAACATCGAAGGAAGAAGAGCCGGGGTCGACTGGGGCGTTGCCGGTGTTAAATCAGGTACTCCGGCTCGCTGCCACGCCTGCTTTTGCGCGCGGTTCCGAGCAACTCAAGCAGCGGAGGAAGCACGCCGTCGGTCTGGTAGCGGAGGAGGGTGCGTTCGGCAAGTTGGGCCAGAGTCACGCCGTCCAGCACCGAGGAGAGGGCTGAGCGGGCCTCGACCATGAGTTGGCGCAATCCGCAGCGCTCCTCGTCGGGGCAGGAGCAGCGTTTGTAGGCCGAAAGGCTTGCGCAGGAAAGCGGGGCCAGCGGGCCGTCGAGAAACCGGACCAGGGTGCCCACGCTCAGAAGGGTCGCGTCCGGCACGATGGAGTAGCCGCCGTGTTTGCCCCGGGTGGCCCTCAGGTGTCCGGCCTGCCGCAGCGACACGAGAATCTGCTCGAGAAAGGCGCCCGGAATGTTCTGTGCGGCGGCAAGTGTGGTCACGGGCACCACCGCAATTCCCTGCGCATGGGCGATGGTCAGATCCAACAGGACGCGAAGGGCGTATTCGCCACGTTTGGAAAGTTGCACGACCAAGGCTAGCATCGAAACGCCCAAACCGGAACACCGTTGCGCCCTGAATCCAATGCGGGCGCCTGGACGGACGGCTGTCCGGTTGTCCGCAGCGTGGGATCTGCTATCTGTTAACCCATGAACCTGTGCGCCAGTCCCCTCAGCTCCTTCCGGCTCCTGCTGTTTTCCCTCCTCGCCTGCTTTGCCGGCGTGCTTGGCGCCCAGGGGCAGCAGTCCTCCGCAGGCCTGCCAGAATTTGAAAACGAGTTTTTCAACGACTTCTCCGGCTCGGTCTCCAATTCGCAAAAGATCGAAATCAGCCGGAACCTCCGCCTTGCCTCCGAAACCAGCCAGATCCATGCGATGATCGTGGTGATTAAAAAGGTCGCGGATTATCCGGGCCTCCCCCAAGACGTGCACGCCATGGCGCTCCAGTTGGCGCGCGAGCGCAAGGTTGGCAGCCAGAAGACCCACCAGGGCCTACTCGCGCTTTTCGCGCTGGAAGATCGCAAATTCACCGTCGCCCACTCCGCCAATCTCTCCCCAAAACTTGCGGAGTCGATCCGTGACACTTTTAACGGACGGGTCCGCGCAAAGCTGAGGGACGCGCAGACCGGCCAGGCTCTGGTTTTTGCTTCGGAGGATTTTGCGAGTCTTCTGCCCAAGGCGGGTGCCGCCCCGAAGCCGGGTGCTTCCGTCGCCCATGCGCCCACCAGTCCGGCGCACCGTCCGGCTTTTGCGGGATCGCCCGACCCGGGAAAGCCCGAGCCACAAAAGGAAGCCGGCCTCGGCTGGGGTACGTGGATCGCCATCATCGTGGGCGGCTACGTGCTGATTTCACTGCTGGGCCGCCTGTTTTCAGGGGGCGGCGGCGGTGGGCTCGGAGGCGGCGGCTCCCCGGGGTGGGGCGGCCTGCTGGGCGGCCTTTTGGGCGGAGGGTTGCTGGGATACTGGCTCGGAAACTCTTCTTCCAACGCCTCGGAATCCCACCACGACGGCGGCGGCACCGCCGGGGCGGCCGGTGGCTCCGCCCCGGACGGGGGGTCCGATTCCTCCGACTCGGGTGGATTTGACAGTTTTGGCGGGGGTGACTTCGGCGGAGACAGCTCCGGCGGCGGCGGCTCGGACGGCGATTGGTAGGCCTCGCGCACGTTTGCTGCCGCGCGGGATCCGGCTGCTTTGAAGGAAAGGAATTGGACGCGGGCGCGGAGTCTGTTTCCATTCGCCCCACCCTATGAAAATTGTGCTCGCCTACTCTGGAGGCCTCGACACCTCCGTCCTCCTCGCCTGGTTGAAGGAAACCTATCAGGCCGAAATTATTGCCTTCTGCGCCGACGTCGGCCAGGAGGAGGAACTGGACGGACTCGAAGCCAAGGCGTTCAGCACGGGGGCTAGCAAGATCCACATCGACAACCTTTGCGAGGAGTTCGCACAGGACTTCATTTTCCCGATGATCCAGGCCAACGCGATCTACGAGGGGCAGTACTTTCTGGGAACCTCGATCGCCCGGCCTCTCATTGCAAAGCGCATGGTGGAGATCGCCAGGGCAGAAAACGCCGACGCCGTCGCCCACGGGGCCACCGGCAAGGGCAACGACCAGGTCCGGTTTGAGCTCACCGCGGCGGCCCTCGCGCCCGAGCTCGAGGTGATCGCCCCCTGGCGGCAGGACCGGTTCCGGGAACAGTTCCCCGGGCGCGCCGAGATGATCGCCTACTGCGAGGAGCGGCGCATTCCGGTGCAGGCGACCGCCAAAAAGCCGTATTCGATGGACCGCAACCTCCTCCACATCTCCTTTGAAGCGGGTATTCTGGAGGACCCGTGGTTTGACGCCTCGGCGCCCGAGTCCGCCGGCATGTACGTCCTTTCCGTCTCCCCGGAGCAGGCGCCCGACCGGACGGAAACGGTGGAACTGAGCTTTGAAAAGGGGCTCTGCACCGCGGTGGGCCATCCCGAAGTCGGACCGCTCTTGGCTGAAATGGGGTACAAGGGGGCCCATCATCAAAACGCCGAAGGGCACGCTGTCCTCTCGCCCTATTGGATCATGAAGGTCCTCAACCGCCTCGGGGGCCGCAACGGCATCGGCCGCGTGGACATGGTCGAAAACCGCTTTGTCGGCATGAAGTCCCGCGGCGTGTACGAAACCCCCGGCGGCGCCATCCTCCATTTCGCCCACCGGCAGGTGGAATCGCTCACGATGGATCGTGAAGTGATGCACCTGCGGGACGGTTTGATTCCCAAGTACGCCGGCCTGGTCTACAACGGCTTCTGGTTCAGCCCCGAGCGGGAAGCCCTTCAGGCGCTGGTTTCGGAAAGCCAGAAGAACGTGACGGGCACCGTCAGGCTCAAGCTCTACAAGGGCAACGTGATCGCCGCGGGCCGCAAGTCCCCCGTGAGCCTCTACAACCCACACATCGCCACGATGGAGGCCGATCCCACCAAGGCCTACAACCAAAACGACGCCTCCGGCTTCATCGCCTTGAACGCCCTGCGGCTCAAGGTCGCCTCCCGCGTGCACGCCGGACGCGCCTAGAAAAACACGGAACCCCGCCCGCGATCCCGCTACTTTTTATCGCGGATCGCGGCCCGCTTTTCTTCCGCGTCGGCCTGGATCCGCCGCGTTTCCATGGCCAGCTGTTGTTCCAACTGGAGCGCCGACGCCCCGTCCCCGGAGGCGAGCGCCTTGGCGATCTGCTCCTTTAAAAACAACTCCTTCTCCGCAATCTTGGACTGGGCCACGGCCTCCACCTCGGCGATGCGTTCCTTTTGCTTGGGCGTGAGGGTTGCCGTGGGGGATTTGCTTTCCAGCCGTTCCATGGCCAGCTCGTATGCGCTTTTCATGGGGAAGTACGTGAAAAATTGCGGCGCCTGAGTCAACCTCCCTTTCATGATAAGGCTCCTCAGCACCGATTTCGACGGCACCCTCGTGGACCATTACGCACAACCGCCGGTGGATCCCGCGCTCTTTTCGATGCTGGAGGAACTGCGCGCCCGCGGGGTGCACTGGGCGATCAACACCGGCCGCGACCTGCACTTTGTCGACGACGGCCTCAGGGAGTTTCATTTTCCGGTAGAACCGGATTTCGTGGTCACGGCCGAGCGAGAGGTGTTCCACCGCGGCTCCGATGGCCGCTGGCAGGACTTCGGCGACTGGAACCGGCGCTGTTATGCGGAGCACGACTCGTTGTTTGAGTCCGCGTCGGACCTGCTGCGGGACATTCTAGGCTTCCTAGAAACGGGGGCGCAGGCCGAGCCCATCTACGAGGGCAAACGCATGGTCGGCCTTGCTGCCAGTTCAGAGCAGGAGATGGACAAGATCTGCGTGTTCCTCGAGGAGGAGCGCCGGCGCGTTCCCGGCTTTGCCTACATGCGCAACACCATCTGGGTCCGCTTCTGCCACGAGGCCTACAGCAAGGGCACCGCCCTCAGCGAACTCGCCCGCCTTACCGGCATTTCCCGGGACGAGATTTTTGCGGCCGGCGACCATTACAACGACCTCCCCATGCTGGACGGCTCCTGCGCAAAGTGGGTGACCTGTCCCTCCAACGCTGTGCCGGCCGTCAAGGAGGTCGTCCGGCTGGCCGGCGGTTACCAGGCGCGTGGCCGCTGCAGTACCGGGGTGGTCGAAGCACTCGAGCATTTCGGCGCGCTTGTCCGAGGATGAGCGTCGCCGGCTGCTGGCGGGTGGAGCGCGGCGCTTTCAAGCCACGCGGCAACCTCTGGGAACCCTTTGCAGCAGGCTCCACCAACCGCCTCTGGCGCGGGAGCGGACCCTCCGGAGACTGGCTGCTAAAGTGGTACAAGCACCCCCAACCCGGTGTGCATCCTGAGCCGGAGGTGGGCCGGTTTCTGCAGGAGCGCGGCTTTGCCGGCGTACCCGAATTCGGCGCACGACTCGACCGCCACGAGCCCGGGTGCTACACGACTGTGGCCTACATCCAGCGCTGGATTCGAGGCCGAGCCGCCTGGGACGTCGCGCTGGACGCCCTCCGCGGGGGTGCCAGTCTCAGGCTGTGGGCTGTCGAGCTCGGCCGCAGGATAAGCGCGCTGCACGCGGCCCTCGCCTCAGGGGATGCCACCGCCAACCCCGCCTTCGGAGTCACGTCATACACACCCGCGCACCACGCACATTGGATCAGCCGGGTCCATTCGGTCGCGGAGCGGCTGCAGGCCGCCCTGCGGGCCTCTCCGCCCTCGGGGATTGTCCCCTCCGTCTGGGAAAAGGCGCGTGGAGTGTGGCTCGCCGGCGAGGCCAGTTGGCGTGAGCGGATCCGTTCGCTTCAAGCGCTTGAGGCCGGCGGTTCCTGCAGCCGCATCCATGGGGACCTACACCTCGGCCAGATCCTAGAAACCGAGTCCTCCGACCCGGCCTCCCGCTGGTGGGTGGTTGATTTCGAGGGTGAGCCGCTCCGCCCCCTCGAAGAGCGGCGCGCCTTTGAGCTGCCCCTTCGGGATGTGGCCGGAATCTGGCGCTCCTTTGCCTATGCCGCCGCCGTGGCAGGAGTCCCGCCGGCCGCCGCGGTTCCCCTTCAGGAGGCCTTTTTGGAGGGCTGGCGCGAGCGGATGCCCACGCCCGGGGGCGACTGGCGCGGTTTGCTTGAGGCGCTTGTCTGGGAAAAAGCCATCTACGAAGCGCTATACGAAATCGAGCACCGTCCCGCCTGGCTCTGGGTACCCCTGCGCGCCCTCGTCTAAAATGCGTTGCACCGCCCGTCGGGAACAACGTTTGGTAAAGGGGTGAACCTGTACCGTTGCTGCGTCCGCCCGCTCTTCTTCTCCTTCGACCCGGAGGATGTGCACCATTTTGCCATGCATTGTCTCGAGTGGAGCGGCCCGCTGCTGCGCCAGTTTGCGCCACCGCTGGATCCCCGGCTGGAGCGCTCCGTGTTTGGCGTGCGGTTTCCCGCGCCGCTCGGACTGGCTGCCGGCTTTGACAAAAACGCCGTCGCCCTCCCCGCATGGGAGGCCCTCGGGTTTGGTTTCGCAGAGATCGGCACGGTCACGGCCCTTGCGCAGCCCGGCAACCCGCGTCCGCGTCTCTTTCGTCTGCCTGAACTGGAGGCGGTCATCAACCGGCTTGGATTCAACAACGACGGCGCGGAAGTGGTTGCCGCGCGTCTGCGGGCCCTCAGGCAGGCGGGTGCGTGGCCCGGGATCCCCGTCGGGGTGAACCTCGGTAAATCGAAGGTCACGCCGCTGGAAGAAGCCACGGGCGACTACGTCTCCTCCTTTGAAAGACTACGCGACTTTGGGGATTATTTCGTGCTCAACGTCTCCTCCCCCAACACCCCCGGTCTGCGCCAGCTCCAGGATAAAACCGCCTTGGACGGACTGCTTTCGGCCGTCCAAAGCGCGAACACGCGACGCCAGCCGCTCCTGCTCAAAATCGCGCCAGACTTGGAGTGGCCGGCAATCGAGGAAATCCTCGCCCTGGTGGAACAACACCGGCTTTCGGGCATCATCGCCACTAACACCACCATCGACCATGTCTCGGTGGCGGAGGCCCGGCGCCAGCAGGGAGGATTGAGCGGGGTGCCCCTCAAAAAGCGCTCCCTTGAAGTGCTGCGTTTTTTGGTGGCGCGCACAAAGCTTCCCGTCATTGGCGTTGGCGGCATCTCCAGCGTCGGCGACGCGCTGGAACGCCTGGATGCGGGGGCGGCGCTGCTCCAGATCTACACGGGGCTAATTTATCAGGGGCCTGGTCTGGTGCGGGAGATCCACCGGGCTCTTGCGGCGCGCATCACGTCGGTTTGACGGATTCGCGGGCTTTCCCGGCGTGCAGACGCTTCTTTCAGGCGGGGGATGTGGCCCGGCGGCGAACCCGGCCCGCGTTTCCCCCCGGAACAGCTTCATCCGTTGGACGGAACACGGGTGCTTCGCATCTGGCTGTCTTTTTGCCCCCGCCGGGGTTCAGGATGGAGGGATGTTGCTTTGGAAGGTTTTCAGTCAAGTCCTGCTGCCGATCCTGGTCCTGGTGTCGTCCGGCTGGCTGCTGGACAGGCGCGGGCGGCTGGACCTTGGCACGCTCATCAAGCTGAACATCTCGGTCCTTGTACCGGCCTTTATTTTCCGGGAGGTGGTGATGTCCTCGCTCGGTGCTGGGTTTGCGATCCGGGTGATGGCTTTTACAGGCGCTGTCCAGCTGGGGATGTTTTTGTTGAGCGCCCTCGTGGCGTGGCTGTCCGGCTACGAGCGGACTCAGGCGCGGGCTCTGCAGTTGGCGACGATGTTCTACAATTCCGGCAACTACGGAGTGCCCTTGATGACGTTGGCCTTTCCTGCGACGGGTCCGCTGCTGCAGGTCTTTGTGGTGCTGACCCAGAACATCTGCACCTTCACGGTGGGGGTGTTTCTTTCCTCGCCTGCTACAGCGAAGGGGTGGCGCGTGTTTTTGCCGATGCTCAGGCAGATCTCGCTCTGGGCGGTGGTGTGTGCTGTGGCTGTGCGTTACTGGGAGGTGCCTGTGGCGGAATGGCGCTGGCTGTGGGTGCCGGTGGAGTACCTGCACCACGCGCTTGTGGGCGTTGCCTTGGTGACGCTGGGCGCGCAGCTTTCGCAGACTCGGGTGCAGCAGAACGTGGGGAGACTTTCGTGGGCGCTGGGGTTGCGGCTGTTGGCTGGGCCGGTGGTGGCGGCGTTGCTGTGCCACGGGTTTGGTTTCTACGGGGAGGAGGCGTTGGTGCTGATTCTGAGCGCGGCCTTTCCCACGGCGGTGAACATCGCGCTGTTGGCGCACGAGTTTCAGGCGGACCCGCAGTTTGCTGCTGCCGTGGTGTTTTATTCGACTTTGGCGAGCATGGTGACGGTCACCTGCCTAATCGCGTTGTTGCGGGTGCCCGAGGTGCTGGCGTTTTTCTAAGCCCGGGGCCCCGCGGATTTTGCAAACCGGGAGCCTTTCCTGCGGGCCGGAGGCGGCTTCGGCCGGGAGGCCTCAGAGAGGGAGGAGCGGCCGGGACAAATCAGACTTGAGAGCGCGAGGTTATTAGGTTTGTGTGTAGGGGTTGAAGAGGCAATCGCCAAGCAACCAGCCGCCAGTGTAGCTCAGGGGTAGAGCAACTGATTCGTAATCAGTAGGTCGCGGGTTCAATTCCCGCCACTGGCTCCAGTTTAAGTGGATCAATCACAGGTTCTTCTGGAGATAACGAGGTCCAG
>JBIKSY010000107.1:0-12626 GCA_044348365.1 Chthoniobacteraceae bacterium | reverse complement strand
GATCTGTGGCTGTGCCGGGCCTGCGGTTTGGCGCAACTTGTTGATATTGTTGATCCATCAATCCTCTATGTAGAGTACGTTTACTACACATCAATCTCGCTTGGGTTGGTGGAGCACTTCAATTCTTACGCAAAAGACGTATTAGATCGAATTCATCCACCGTCGGGTTCCCTTGTCGTGGATGTCGGCAGCAATGATGGCACCCTGTTGTACGCATTTAAGGAGAAAGGACATCAGGTGCTGGGTATTGACCCCGCCCGAGACGTGGCGGAGCGGGCGAATCAGCGCGGCGTTGAAACACTCAATGTCTTTTTCTCCGCCCAACTGGCGCGCGAACTGCGCAGAGAAAGAGGACCTGCAAGCATTTTAACGGCAAATAATGTTTTTGCGAATATAGACAATCTCGAAGACATGTGCCGAGGCGTTTTGGAGCTTCTCGCCCCTGACGGCGTTTTTGTGATGGAGACTTCGTATCTCGGGCCCGTTTTGGAGGACTGCTTGCTTGAGACGGTTTTCCACGAACACCTCAGCTATTTTTCGCTCAAGCCTCTGATCCCGTTTTTCAAACGAATGGGGATGGAGGTTATAGGGGCGCAGCGCCAACCCACCAAGGGAGGCTCCTTGCGACTTACTATGCAGCGCACCGGAGCGAACCGAACCGTTTCAGCGACTGTTTCGGAGGTTCTGGCTTACGAGGCTGCACTTGGAATGCACACGCCAGAAGCATTCCAGCGCCTTGCATCGCGTCTGAGCCGGGTCAAAACGCAACTTCTCGAAAAGCTGCGAGCCTTCAAGAGTGAAGGGAAGATTATTGCTGGCTACGGCGCTTCAGTTGGAGTGGTGACCCTGCTCTACGAGTGGGAACTCGCCGGACTCGTCAGTTTCCTCGTCGATGATCACGCGCGCAAGCAAGACACTTTCAGCCCGGGGCAGCACATCCCTGTTTACTCGTCGGATGCGTTGTACGACCGGCCTGTGGATGTTGTCTTGGTCTTGGCGTGGAACTACGCAGCGCCGATTATGGCCAAGCATCCGAACTTTCACGGGAACTTCCTCATTCCCCTTCCGGAGGTGCGCCTCGCGTGACGCATTGCTTGGTGGTCGGAGGCACTCGGGGCATCGGCCGGGAAGTGGTCCGTTTCTTTTCTGAGTCTGGCAGCCAAGTTTCGGTGCTTGGCAAAGGCGTTGCGCCTCCGACAGATACGCAACTGGCGGGTGTACAGTACTGGCAAACCGACCTAACTGATTCACAGCGCACCGCTGAAGCGCTACGGGGCGTCCTCGACCGGGGGAGGTTGCAGAACATTGTTTTTCTCCAGCGCTACCGCGGAGAGCCAGAAGACAGTTGGGAGGGTGAAATTGAAACGTCCCTCGGCGCATCGAAACGAATCATAGAGGCAGTTTCCGGGACGCTTGAACCGCACGCCTCCATCGTGTTCACCAGTTCAGTGGCGAGCGGGTTTGTGGTGCACAACCAACCGCTCAGTTACCACATGGGAAAGGCTGGGATAGAACAGTTCATCCGATACTACGCGGTCGCCCTCGGTCCTCAGGGAACCCGGGTCAACGGGGTATCCCCTGCCACCACGCTTAAAGAAGAGTCCAAGGAGGTCTATCTAAACAACCCCTCCCTCTACGAACTTTACAAAAAAATGATCCCTCTCCGCAGAATGGGCACCGCACGGGAGATCGCCCAAGTCATTGGTTTTTTATGCAGCCCGCAAGCATCCTTTGTCACGGGCCAGACTATAGTGGTCGACGGCGGCCTCACTTTGCAATTTCAAGAATCCCTAGTCCGCGGAATTTCCGAACTTTAGCGAATGATTGACCGGAACCTCACTCTGAACGCCCCTCTCCACCATTTAGGAAGCCAATGACTTTTCCACCACGTAAACCGACCGTTTCCTTCGTGGTTCCAGCCCTCAACGAGGAGGGAAATATAGAAGGAGCGGTGCGGACAATCTTGCAGGCGGCGACTGAGCGTGTGGCCGATTTGGAAATCCTCCTTGTTAATGATGGAAGCACGGATCGAACGGGCCAGATAATGGAAAGGTTGGCCGAAGCCGACAAACGGATTTTCGTGGTCCACAACCGTAAAAACCTCGGCTTTGGAGGTGCATTTAAAGCAGGTGCTGGCCTAGCACGCCTTGACTACGTGATTCGCATCTGTGGTGACGACAGCGTTCCGGTGCCCGGTGTGCAGTTAATTCTAGACCACATCGGCCGAGCAGATCTGGTGATCCCGTACATCGCCAATCCAGGCGAGTTTCGATCATGGGGACGCCGGTTTGGCTCTTGGGGATTTACAACTCTGGTTAACCTCCTTTTTTCTCAACGGGTTCCCTACTACAATCATTCGGTCGTATTCAGAAGGGACGCCCTGCACTCCATCCAGATTGCCACTAACAGTTTTGCATACCAGGCTGAGGCTCTCGCCAAACTCCTCAAAGCGGGATATACGTACGTTCCCGTTGCAGTCCACGACATCGCCCGACTTCACGGCGAGTCTACTGCCTTAAAGCCATCAAACATCGTGCGTGTTGTCCATGCGCTTGCGCATCTTTCCGCCGAAATCCGCCGTCCCGGGAGTGTTCCTAAGCGCATCGAGCGCAGCATTTAGGAATCGTCTCACCCCAAAAGACCTCTTGGGCGGGATGATTTGACTTTGACGTGAACCTAGCTCGACCATCGTTCGATCCTTGAAATGACGGCGCACTGAACCTTTCTTGCAATGAAAAATCCCAAGGCCCCTCGCTTGGTAAAAAGCACTTCCCTTTTTCCAAGTTCAAGTCAGGAGAAGGGCCCGGGCAGCGACTACTTTTCGTGTCTGCTCGCAGTAGTTGCGCCATGGATCGGGCTGCTTTTGGTGTGTCTGAAACGACTTGGTCCTGTTCCTTTTACGAGCGAACAGGAAACTGATTTGACTGCTGGAGGACGGTTTTGGGTGCACTTGGAGCGGGATATTCCCATCTACATTACTGCGGTTGCCGCACTGCTGCTCCTTCTCATGCTGGTACCTTGGCACAAATGTGCACGCCCATCTCGCCCCGGGTGGGCTTCCATCCTTGCGGTCATGGGACTCGGACTTTTGTTGACTCCCATTTTCCTTTGGGAAGGTCTCGGAGTCCCTACGTCAGCGCCTGCCGCATGGGCGCTCCCTGCTCTCTTCGCCTGCCTGGCACTAGGCGTTTCAGGGGCGTGTATCGCACTGCTGATTTCCCGGAAGTCGACACAGGCAAACAAAGAGCCCGCGCAATCTACTGTTTTCCAAATAGAACCGCCGAAACTCGGGATCAAGGATTTTGTATTTTTCGGACTTGTGAGTTTTCTGATTTTGATTCCCCATCCGGGGCACCTCGCGGGCCGGATTTTTCAAATCGAAGAGCTCAACCACTGGAACGGCTTCGTTATGTCTGCGGCGCTGGCATTCAAGCACGGAGGCGCGCTTTACCGTGATTTCACGCCCATTTATGGCGCCGGTTGGCCAACTATCTTCGGTTTGCTTTCTCCAAACACCGGCCTCAGCTACTCGTACGCCATCCTGTTTTCAATGGTGTTCACAGTTTTCTACCTCTCAGCGCTTTATTATTTCTTTCAGTTTTTTTTCAAAGGCCGACTGGCTCCTTTTGCTTTTGCCCTTCTCGCTTGCGTGATTTCCGTTTTCCCCGCCGGCGAACCAGAAACAAAAAGCGTGGTCTGGCGCTGGAATGGGGGCTCCATAATGCGCTCCCCCACAGATCTACCCTTTCTCATTTTTCTTGCCCGGTTTTGCCTCCGGCAGGCTCGGTGGGATGCAGTGTTTCTGGGAATTGCACTGGGCAGCGCTGTTCTCTTCGCCCTCGACGTAGGCATTTTTCTGTTCGCGACTGCCGCTGCCACTTGGTTACTTCTTCTCGTCCAGTCCCGCACAAGGCAGCGGTTGATGGACTGCATTTGCTCGTTTACTGCCGCCTTTCTGACAGCAGCCGTGGGCATGTATGTCGCCACCCGGGGCGCAATTCTAGAGCGCGAAACGCAAAAAAACGTGTTTGAATATATGCGACGCGCCACGGGAGGGGAAGGGATGATTCCCTTTGCTGGATTGGACAGCTTCTGGGTGTTTCTGTTTGCCCTCGTGATGGTCTTGCTTCTCTGTCTTGCGGCAGAATTCTTCAAACGTTGCCGCGGAAGACTGTCAGCTTCTGACGTTTTTTTAATGACGGCGGCCCTTTATCCCTTGCAAAGAATCGTCTATTTCATGGGACGCACACACTGGTCGCTTCTGCTCTCGCTCTCGGTGCCGCTTTTGATCGGCGTGGTCATCTTGATCAACTCTACCATACTGCAGCGCCGACCACTTCCGGAGACGGACAACGGCAACGGAAAACGACTTGACCGCCGGGAGATGGGACTCGCATCGGGCGTCCTCGTCGTTGCTCTGCTGTTTTTTTGCTTCAGCAAGGATCTCCCGAACTACCCGGCCCTCTGGAACTTGAAAGCGCGCCGTGAATTGACCGAACACACATTGGGGGTTGGTCCGGCCGAGCGGAGTATCATGGGCCTTCCGCCCCAATATGCGACATACGCTAGTGACTACGCCACCACTGCACTCCGAATGCGAGAACTGCACAAATCTGGATTGCGGGTCCGCTTTTTAGATGCATGCTCCACCACTCTGTACGTGCTTGCGGACATTCCCCCATTCGGTAGGGACGTGTTTGAATTCGATCGTGCAGATACTTCACGGATGGCGATCCAAAAGTTGGTGGCCGAGCTCGCTTTGACACGGGCGGATGTCGTTATTTTCAATCGCGTCCAATTTCCCTGGCCGCGAGCACTCAGTTCCGAAGCTTGGACAGCCTGTCGAGATGCCATGTTCGACAACTACCGCCGGGGCGAAGAGCACGGGCCGTTTGAGTTCTGGCACCGCCGAGGTGACAAAAAGACAGAATAACGCCCGCCCTGATAAGCGGGAACCTTGCGCCCCTCAAAAACGGTCCACTCTTTTGCGGGCTAGAATCAAAACGAAGGGCCGTTACCGCCAATGCCCCCCCTTCCGGGCAAACGGATGCGCCGGCGCACCGCATCTCCCGGGTGGATGGGTCCCAAAGATACGATTCTGTTTTTGCCCACCGAAAACAGCGAAGAACCTTTCTCTTCGGTAGCAGGACGGAACTGCCCCCTTTCGGGAACAGTCCGACAATTCCGTTCCAAAACAACCGGATCCTCAACTACGCACCATCCGCTCCAACTCCGCCTGCTTGACTCCCGGGCCCACCAGCGCAGCGGCGGCGCTTTCAAAATTCAACCACTCTGAAACCGCCGACTGCACCTGCCCCGCAGTCACGGACAACATGGCGCGCTCCACCTCCTCCACCTCCACAAGCCGACCGAACGCCATCAGCGACTCCGCCATCCAGCAGTTCTGTTGCGTGGCGGAATCCAGCGCAATCCGGTTTTGTCCTATTGAATACTGCTGGGCCAGACGCAGTTCCGAGCGAGAGGGCGGGCGCGCACACAGATGGGCCGTTTCTTTTCGAATGGCCTTCACCGCACGCGTCAGCTTCGAGACATCCAAGTCCGTGTAAATGCACAGTGCCCCGGTTTCTTCCAGTGCCACAGTGGAGCTCTGCACTGAATAGCAAAACCCCTTGCTCTCCCTCAGGTTCTGGAACAACCGGGAGCTCATGTTTTCCCCCAGCAACACCGACCCCAGCTTGAGCGCAAACCGCCGCGGATCCGTCCGGCTACATGTTCGAAAACCCAGCGCCAGATGCGCCTGTCCCGTGTCCTCCTCGGCCACGCGAACCCCCGTGCGGGGGCCGTTGGCAATGCGCATCGGCGAAGGCCGCCCCCGGGGCAGCTTTTCCAAGGGACCGCGCACCATCGCCAGGACGTCCTCGTGCAGCACGGGCCCGGCGACTGTAAAAATCGTGTTCCTACCAACGTAGTGCCGCTTGCGGAAGGCCAGCAGGTGGCTGCGCTTGAGCTGAGCCACGCTTTCGAGGGTGCCCGTAAGCGGGTTGCCCAAGGGGTGTTCCGGCCAGAGACAGGAAGAGAGCAGGTCCTCCGCCCACTGGGCCGGAGAATCGCTCAAAGAGAGAATCTCCTCCCGGATCACCTCCCGCTCCCGTTCGAGCTCGGTTTCGGGAAACTGCGCGTCCAGATACATCTCACAAAGCACCTCGCCCAGCCGCTCGAAGTAAGCGGCATCCGCCTTTGCGTAATAGCAAGTGTGGTCCTCGGTGGTGAAAGCGTTGATGTAACCGCCGACGCCTTCCACCGCCAGAGTCAGTTCGCGGGCGGTGTGAGCGGAAGTCCCCTTGAAAAGCAGGTGCTCGAGAAAATGTGCCAGGCCGCACTCGCTGGGCCGTTCATGCCGCCCACCGACCGCCGCCCAAATCCCGGCACACACGCCGCGCAAATGTGGCATCCAAGCCGTGGCAATCCGGACTCCGTTGCTGAGGGTGGTGACCTCGTATTGGGAACGCATGTTCATCGGACGCCCTCCGTATGCCGGGGATCCCGGCCTGCGAGCATCAACTCTGCCAATGCCACGTCGGCCGGGTAGGTGATTTTTAAATTCCATTCGGGATTGTGATAGAGCGCCACGCGCAGCCCGAGGGCCTCTACCGCGGACACCTCGTCTGTAACAGAGCCCCCGGCGCGCAGAAGCGTCTCATAGGCGCGCACCAGGAGGGACTTTTGAAAGATCTGCGGGGTTTGCATGCCCCAAAGCCCCGTCCGGTCCACGCCCCCGCACACCAGTTGCGCGGCATCCGCCCGCTTCAAGGTGTCTGAGACGGGGGCGGCGCAACTGGCCGCCCCGTGGCGACGTGCCAACTCTAGGCAACCGGCGACGGCCCGGGGCGTCAGCAGGGGCCGGGCGGCGTCATGCACCGCGACAAATTCCACGTCGGCCCCGAGCCGCTGGAGGCCGGCCCACACCGACAGGTGGCGTTCGGCCCCGCCGTGAACAATTTCGACGGGCTTTCCCTGAGCGGAGGAAGCCGCGTAGCCGGCAACCTGCGCCTCAAGCTCGGGACGGGTCACCACAGTGAGGGCGTGCACCTCCGGACAGCGGGCCAGGGCGGCAATGGAATGCCAGAGCACCGGCCGTCCTGAAAGGGGGGCGAGGAGCTTGTCAAATCCCATGCGGCGCGAAGCGCCGGCAGCAACCAACAGAGCGTGCATCCGGCGTGGCGGCTACTGCAGCTTGGCACTGACGGCTGCGCTGAGGGCGCGCCCATCCACCCTGCCAGCCGCCTTTTCGGTGGCCAGTTTCATGACCTGGCCCATGGCCACTTTGGAGGTGGCGCCCAACTCCGCGACGGCCGCACTCACGAGGGATTCGAGTTCCCCGGGACTCAGGGGCTTGGGCAGGTATCCGGTCAGAAAGGCAAGTTCCTCGCGCTCTTTCTCTGCCAATTCGGGGCGGCCACCGTTTTGGAAGCCATCGATGGAGTCCTGCCTTTTCTTGGCTTCTTTGCGGAGCACGGCCTGCGCGGCGGCCTCGTCAAGGTGCGCATCGGCGCCCCCAAGTTCGATGGCTGCGTTTTTAAGAGCGCTCTTGAGCATGCGCAAAACGCCAAGGCGCATCGCCTGTTTGGCCTTCATCGCCTCCTTAATATCCGCATCAACCCGATCCTGAAAATCCATAGCCCAGCAAGCTACCTACGCACGGGAACGGTGCAAACCATTTGGTTCGCGGCTGGGTGGCGGAATGGATGCCGGTTTGGGGCGGTTTGCATTGGCAGGGTGGCTACACCTTTCCTACATTGACACCATGGTAGACCTCCAATCGCTCCCGGATCGGCACGGCCACTTTGGCCCCTACGGCGGAATGTTCGTGCCCGAAACGCTCATGGACGCCCTCAATACGCTCGCGGCCGAGTACGCCACGGCCCGCGAGGACAAGGCCTTCCAAGCCGAACTGGCTCACTCCCTCAAGGACTTTGCAGGCCGCCCCACCCCGCTTTACTTCGCCGAAAGGCTCACCCGCGAACTCGGAGGCGCCAAAATCTACCTGAAACGCGAGGACCTTCTGCATACCGGCGCCCACAAGATCAACAACGCCCTCGGGCAGATCCTTCTGGCGCGCCGCATGGGAAAGAAGCGGATCATCGCGGAAACGGGAGCCGGCCAGCACGGCGTGGCCACGGCAACGGTCTGCGCGCGGGCCGGGATGGAGTGCATCATCTATATGGGCGCCGTGGACATGGAGCGGCAGGCGCTCAACGTGGCGCGGATGCGCTTTCTGGGGGCCAAGGTCGTCGGGGTGACCGCCGGCCAGGCCACCCTCAAGGAAGCCATCAACGAGGCCATGCGCGACTGGGTCACCAACGTGCGAACCACCCACTACATCCTCGGCTCCGCCCTGGGCTCGCATCCTTATCCGATGATCGTCCGTGACTTCCACCGGGTCATTGGCGAGGAAACACGCCGCCAGATTCTGGAGCGCGAAAGCCGCCTGCCCGACCTGCTCGTGGCCTGTGTCGGAGGAGGCAGCAACGCCATCGGCCTCTTTTGGCCCTTCCTCAACGACGAGGCCGTCCGCATGGTAGGCGTCGAAGCAGGGGGGCGCGGGATCCGCCAGGGCGAACACGCCGCCCGCTTTGAAGGCGGCAAACTGGGCGTGCTGCAAGGCACCCGCACCTACCTGCTCACCGACGACGACGGCCAGATCCAGCTGACCCACTCGGTTTCCGCCGGACTGGACTACGCCGCCATCGGGCCGGAACACGCCTACCTGCGGGACCAGGGCCGCATCGGCTACGCCTTCGCCACCGACGACGAGGCGCTGCACGCTTTCCAGCACCTCTCCCGGACCGAGGGCATCATCCCAGCACTCGAAACCGCGCATGGGGTCGCCCATGTGCTCAAGGTGGCCCCGGAAATGGATCCCACCCAACTCCTTGTGCTCAACCTCTCCGGCCGCGGTGACAAGGATGTGGCGCAGGCCGCTGCGCTTTTGCTGGATTAACCTCCGCCCCCACTTCCATGCGCAGCATGACAGGGTACGGCCGGGGCGAGGCAACCGCAGGGGGATTCCGCTTTGTGGTGGAGCTCCAGTCGGTCAACCGCAAGCATCTGGACATCGCGCTTAACCTGCCTCGGCCCCTCTACCCGGTGGAGGCCCGCATGCGGGAGAAGATCCAAGCGGTGGCAAGCCGGGGGCGCATCCAGGCGGCCTGCACGGTGTTGCCGGAAGGAGAGGCGGCCGCAGCGGGGGTGATCGACCTGAAATTAGCGCGGCTTTACGCCGACTCGATGCGCAAGCTCCAACAGGAACTGGGCCTTGAGGGTGGACTGAGCCTCGACACCGTGCTGCGCGCTCCGGGCGTCCTCCTGCCCCCCGGGCAGGACCTTGATCCGGAAGCGGCGTGGCCCGCACTGGAGCGCGCACTTCAAAACGCGCTCAACGCGCTTGTTGAGATGCGCGAAAACGAGGGCGCAGCACTCGAAAAGGACCTCGCCGCCCGCCTCGGCACGCTCCGCGAGTGCGCGGCGGAAGTGCGCACCCGCGTCCCCGAGATCGCGGCGCTCCACCGCAAACAACTTCTCGAACGGATTCAGGCAGCGGGAGTCGATCTAGCCGCCGACCCCGAGAAACTCCTGCGCGAACTGGCGCTCTTTGCGGACCGCTCCGATGTCAGCGAGGAGCTCACCCGACTTGAAAGCCACTTTGCCCAGTTGAAAAACCTCCTGGGGCAGACCGGTTCGCTGGGGCGCACGCTGGAGTTTCTCACCCAGGAGGTCGCCCGCGAACTCAACACGCTCAGCGTCAAATCCAACGATGTATCGGTTTCGCACTGGGTCGTCAGCGCGAAGACCGAGCTCGAGAAAATACGCGAGCAGGTCCAGAACGTAGAATAGCCATGAGCCCCGCACCGAGCCTTCCCTTCGACACCCGCAGAAGCGGCATCCTGTTTCTCATCTCAGCCCCCTCGGGCGCGGGCAAGAGCACGCTGCTCAACGGCATCCGGGGGCAGGCCGACTTCGTCTACTCGGTGTCCTGCACCACGCGAAACCCGCGCCCCGGCGAACGAAACGGGGTCGACTACCACTTCCTGAGCCGCACAAAGTTTGAAGGGGAGATAGCGGCCGGCCATTTTCTGGAATGGGCGGAGGTCCACGGGAACTACTACGGCACTTTGGGCAGCAGCGTCAAAGCGCACCTTGCCCGGGGCACCGATGTGCTCATCGACGTCGATGTCCAGGGCGCCCGCGCCATCCGGGCCTGCGGCGACGCGGTGATCACCAGCTCGCTGGTCGATGTTTTCCTGGCTCCGCCCAGCATGGAGGTCCTCACCCGGCGCCTCAGCGGCCGCGGCACCGAAAGCCCCGAGCAACTCGCTCTGCGTTTGCACAACGCCGAGCGGGAAATGGCGTGCTGGCGCGACTACGCCTACCTGCTGGTCAGCGGCGAGGCGGCTGAAGACCAACGCCTTTTTCTGGCCATCATGGAGAGCGAACGCATGCGCAGCATCCGGCAGCTCCCCGCCGCTGGCACCCTATGAGCGCACCGGAAAAAACTCCGGTGCTCGTCCTGGGCGTCAGCGGCTCCATCGCCGCTTACAAGGCAGCCGACATCGCCAGCCGCCTGGTGAAGGAGGGCGTGGAAGTGCACGTCGTCATGACCGAGGCAGCGGAGCGCTTTATCACCCCGCTCACCCTCCAGACCCTTTCCCGCAACCCGGTTGTCCGCGCAACCGAAGCTTCCCAACCCGACTGGAAGCCGGTCCACATCGCGCTGGCCGATCGCGCCACCCTCTTGTTGATGGCACCCGCCACGGCGGACCTAATCGCGCAGCTGGCCCTAGGCCTGGCCAGCCACCCGTTGACCGAAATAGCACTTGCCACCCGCGCTCCTATCCTCATCGCCCCCGCGATGAACGGCAACATGTGGCTGCATCCGGCCACACAGCAGCACGTAGCAACACTCAAAAGCCGCGGCGCGGGCTTCATCGGCCCGGCGGAAGGACTTCTCGCCTGCGGGTACGAAGGTTTGGGCCGACTCTGCGAACCGCAGGAAATCGTCAAAGCCGCCCTAACGGCGCTCGCCGCAACCGCCCCGCCCCTGCCCTGAGCCGCAGCCGGGCGCGCGCCAGCTTGCGGACGCCTTTAACCGTTGCTCTGTTACCCTCTCCCAATCTCTTAACCCCTTCCAATGACCTCCTCTTCAACCCAATCCGAACCACATCCGCTTTCCATAGCAGTCGCCGCCGCCCGTTCCGCCGGCGACCTGATCCGCTCCCACTTTGGCAAACCTCTCGACGTCGCAGGGATGTACGCCCATGACATCAAGCTGGATCTGGACGTGCAGTCGCAACAACTCATCACCGACGCCCTGCTCAACGCATTTCCAAGCCATGCCATCTACGGGGAGGAAGGAATCGCCGGCGCGCAGGACAGCGACTGGCAATGGATCGTGGACCCGATCGACGGCACGGTAAACTTCTTCTATTCGATCCCCCATTTCTGCATCTCCATCGCTCTGCGCCACAGGGACGAGATTGTGCTCGGCGTCATCTACGACCCGATGCGCGACGAACTCTGGCAGGTCGAACGTGGCGGCGTTCCGCTGCTCAACGGCAAGCCCATCCAGGTGAGCCAGCGCACGCTGCTCTCGGACGCAGTGGTTTCCGTGGGAATGTCCAAGTCCCCGGAGATCGCCCTCAACGCCACCGCCATCCTGGAGAAATACGTGCGTCGGGCGCGCAAGTGCCGCCTCATGGGCAGCGCAGCGCTCGACCTCGCCTACGTCGCCTGTGGACGCCTCGACGCCTACATCGAACAGGCCGTCAGCCTCTGGGATGTCGCCGCCGGCAAACTCCTGGTTGAGGCCGCAGGAGGCCGTGCAGACCTGACCCCGCGCCTTGACCACCCAGACAAAATCAGTGTCCGCGCCTGGAACGGAACCATGGACATTTCCGTCGAATGAGTTCACCGCGCCCCCCCTCCGCCATGCTGCCCCTCTCGGGAATTGGCTACGACGTGCACGCCTTCATTTCCGGCAGGCCGCTCATTTTGGGCGGCGTAGAAATCCCCTCGGACCGCGGGCTCGACGGCCATTCCGATGCGGACGTGCTCGCCCACGCCATCGCTGACGCCGTACTGGGCGCCATCGGCGAGGTCGACATTGGCCAGCACTTTCCCAACACGGACCCCGCCTATCGTGGGATCAGTTCGCTCGAACTGCTTCGGCGCGTGCTGGTACTGGTCCAAGAAAAAGGAGGCCGCCTGCTCAACATCGACGCCTCCCTGATAGCGGAAGCGCCCAAGGTAGGCCCCTATGTGTCTGAGATGCGAGAACGCCTTGGCGCTGCACTCGGCCTTCCACCGGCACGCGTCGGAGTCAAAGCCACCACCAACGAGCGCATGGGTTTTGTGGGCCGTGGCGAAGGCATTGCGGCCCTCGCCGTCGCCACGGTCCTAATGCCTGACGTGTCCGCCGATTCCTAACAGCCGCCTCCTATTTTTCATCCCGCCAGCCCGCCGAAAGTCATGCCAGTTTCCCCGTTCAACACCGCCACCCGAGCCGCCGAACCCTTCCTTCCTCTGGATCCCGCCGGGCGGCTGGTCAAAATGTACACCTGCGGTCCGACGGTGTATAACTACGCCCACATCGGAAACTTCCGCGCCTA
>JBIKSY010000106.1:0-12639 GCA_044348365.1 Chthoniobacteraceae bacterium | reverse complement strand
GTGTGGTGCATCGAGACGAGCGAACCGGATGCAGCGCAGCCGACCTGGTCAAAGCCGCGCCGCCTCGGCGATGGCGTCATGATGTGCAAGCCTCTCGCACTTTCTTCCGGCGAATGGGTGCTGCCAATCTCCCGTTGGCGTGAGCACGACGAAAGCGCACAGTGCATGGTATCCACAGACGCGGGAGTTACTTGGACGCGGCGTGGCGGCTGCAACGTACCGAAGGACGTGCGCCAATTCGACGAACACATGTTCGTTGAGCGGCGCGACAGCTCACTCTGGCTGCTCGTCCGCACCACCTACGGTATTGGCGAAAGCGTGAGCACGGACAGTGGCAGGACATGGCCGGAACTGAAGCCTTCGGCTATCCTGCACACTCCTTCGCGCTTTTTCATCCGCCGGCTTGTGTCGGGAAATTTGCTGCTCGTCAAACACGGCCCGCTCGATACGCGCACCAGCCGCTCGCATCTCACCGCTTATATTTCAAAACGATGGCAGGACTTGGAGCGGCGGCCTCATGCTCGATGAGCGCCTCGGCGTTTCCTATCCAGACGGCCAGCAGGCGGCCGACGGTCTCATCCGCATCGTCTACGACTACAATCGCGTCGATGACCGCAACATCCTGATGGCCGCCTTTCGCGAAGAAGACGTTGCCGCAGGCAAGGCCGTCAGCGGCGACGTACAACTCCGTCAACTTGTCAGTAAGGCGACCGGCGGCCAGGAGAAACCAAAGCCCTCGGCCGCTCCCGTTCATGCCAACGCCGACGGCAAACCGATGCGCACAACAAAGCCCGGCACACTCACCAGCGCCGAGGCCAAACCGCAACCGCTCATTCCCGGCGCGAAGCTCTTCACTGACCGCTCCTACATCGCCGCGGAACTTCCCGCCTCACTGAGCAAAGCGCATTTCATTCCCGTCGCAATGACGGGCCAAAAGACGCTCCAGTGCGAGCGCGCCGGCACCGTCTTCTTTCTCACCCCCATACTCGAACGCAACCGCGACACTGTCGCCCAACCTCTCATGGACCAGGGCTTCGAGAAAGTCGCACTGCCCGAGGTCCCGCTATTCAATTCCACCTCCTCAGCCAACTTCTGCACGCTGTTTCAGAAAGACTGCAGCGCTGGCGAAACCATCCTTATCGGCAGATGGGCCGTACCTGTCTTCTTTCCATGAAACCCACTCTCCACCTCCTCACAGCCCTGATACTCGCGGCTTTGAACGCCGCTGAACCGGCCACCAAAGCCGCCTCCACCGGCGAGCTCAGGGACTGGTACTCCCTCGCGACCTTCGCCTTTGTCGGCAAAAGCCCCACCGCCCACGGCGGCCAGAACTCGGTAGAACCCGCCCTTGCGGACAAGGCGGTCGTGTTCGGCCCCCACATGGAAAACTTCGAGTCGGTGGTCCGCCTGCTCCTCCAGGCCGAAGGTGCCGTCCAGGTGGACGGTCCCGCTGCGCTCGAAGCGCAGGTCACCGAACTGCTTGGCGCGCCCGAACGCAGGCAGACGCTCGGCCAAAATGCGATCCGCTCACTCTCTACTCACCAAGGCGCGACCCGCCGCACCGTAGCTGCAATTCTCAATTCTGATAATTACGCGGCTGGAGCGCAGAGGATGCACTAAACGTCCCCCTGGGGGGCCTTCGCTTCGGGGGGCGAGGGGGCGGTTCACATTCACCGGAGTAAAAAGGCTACGGCCGAGGTCCAGCCGCCGCATCAAGGACCGCCTTTTGAGGTATTTTTATGTGCCTCGCACGTGGTGTGTTCCACCCGGTGTGCGCATCCATGTAGCCAATCCAGAGTTCACCGGGTTCAGGCTCCAAAAGGAAAGGATAAGTGGCGCTGCCACGGGCGACCACGAGCGAAGGCGTCCACTGTTTGCCCTCGTCCTCTGAGATTGCCACATGTAGCAGTCTGCGGCCTCCCTCTGCGCGGTTCCATGCCATTGCAAGACACCCATCCCGGAGGCGAATCAGGTGCGCGGGAGCGCTGGTGCTGTCGATGCTTGACGCCTGTGCTGGAGTCCAGGTCCTGCCGCCATCGGTTGAAAAACTTTCCCAGAACACCTTGTGCGTCGTCCGGATCACCATCCAGAGGCGCCCGTTGCGCAGCTCGACCACACACGGCTCCAGCGCCCCCTCGTGGTCTCCCGCCCCACCAATGTCGAGTGTGTTGGAAGCCTCCCACGATTTGCCGCCGTCCGCGCTGCTCACGGCGGTTGCAACCAGACGGCCGGGATTCGACACGTAGTGCGAAAAAGGCACCACAAGCCGGCCGTCCCGCGTTTGGACGGCGCCGTTGGTAGCACCCGTGTAGCCCTCAAAAATACGCTGGGGCTCGGACCACGATCTTCCATCATCCCCGCTGCGAGCGGTCCAAAGATCGCTCCGACAAGCTGGGGTCGGGTTGAGGTGCGCCTTGTCCCACTCGAATTTCACAAACCCCAAAAAGAACAGATGCAGCGTGCCGTCGAGCGTACGCAACACGGTGGGATGCGCGGCGCGGCCCGCGGACAACCGGACAAGATCCCGAACCGGCTCCCACGTGTCACCGCCATCCCGGGTCACCCGGGCACCGATGAAGCATTCACCGGGCTTGCCCTGATAACTTGAGGGCGTTGAAAAAACCGACATCACCCTGCCGTCGCCGAGCCGCACCAAAGCCGGTCCCAGCACGCACGGGTACGGGGTGTCGTGCGTGATGTCCCTGGCGAAAGGGTGCACCTTGTTCACCTCGCCACTGGGAGTCCACACCGTGTTCACAGCGCGCGTATAGCCGGAATCCATAGAACAGAGCGACCTGATGAGGGCCTCGGCAATCACCCCGTGTCCTTCGGAATTGGGATGCATTCCATCCGGGAGCAGCCGGCTTGTGTCGCCTGTTTTCATCGCGGGCTGGCTTTTAAAAACCTCGAAAACATCAACCAAGGCAACGCTTTCCTCATGGGCAACCTCCCGCACCGCCGCTGCGTATTCAAGCAGCAGCACGTTGAACCCATCCGGATCCTCCTGTGCGTAGGGCGGCTTGCCGTACAACTTTCGAGTGGTCTCCGACCAGCAAAGCGGGTTCGGCGTCATCAGCACGACCCGGGCTCCCACTGTCTTCAACGCAGCCACACAGGCCTTGAGATTTCCGCGGTAGGCTTCCAGCGGGATGCGCGGCTGGGTGGCGGGCGGATTCCTCCACACATCCACAGCGGCATCGTTGATTCCAAAAAGAACCACCGCCGTATCCGGCCGCTTTTGCAGCACGTCCGACTCCAGACGCTTAAGCGCCTGCGCCGTGGTATTCCCCGGAACACCCGCATTGATGACCTCCACTGCCTTACCCCCGAACAAAAGCTCTTCGGCAAGCACCTCGGCATACACCTTGACCCGTGCCCTCGGCGCAGTGACAGAGTCGCCAAAAACGAGCAGCCTGTGCGCTTCCGAGGGCGTGAGGAGCCCCAGCAGGGCGGCAAGGAATAAAAACCAATGTTTCACAGGGGAGGTGGCAATCATCCAACTACCTTGTAGCATGGTCGATGGTATCGCGCCTGTTCTTTCGAGCACGGGACCGGCCTCGCTCGTTCCACATCGAATGACCGCCGTTTCACCTTGCCCCGATGACGGCCACCACAGCGACCGCCCAGTCTGTTGGGCGGATTTCGACGCGGTGACGGTCGTCCGAAGCGAGGCTCCCTCGCGGTACGCCGCAATACCCCGCGTGTGCAGCTGGATTCCGACACCAGCTGCACTGCGGAGTTCCCCCAACCACAGCTTCATTTGTCTGACGCGGTGCGAGCCCGAGCAGCCGTGATCGCTACCAAAACACCGGCGGCTGCGGCACCGCAGAAGATGACGTCGGAGCCGTCGTTGAGCCGGTTCCGTTGATCGGGTTCCCGGATCGTCCGTGGGTGGCTTTGTTGCCGAGCTAAAAGGCGCCGTCCGAGGCGCCCCGACCACCGCATCCATAGCCTGCAACGCCGCAAATCTTCCGCGGATAATGAAAGAGAGCGGGTGAGCCCTAACGGAGCCACCAAACACTCGGGCACATGCACTTCGCTCTGCGTGAAAAAACCAACCCGGAGAGACTAAAGACAAAGGACGCCGCCAGACCAGCAACGACAAGGCGGACGTCTGCTGACAAACACTTAAAAACCTGACAACCCGGACGGAGCCGGGAACACTCGGCGTCCTCCGGACCACCCCACCCGTGAAAACATTACCCCCCCTCCTGTTCGCCCTCCTCCTCACGCCGCCGGCCGAGCTGTACGCAAACGACACGCCAAAGCCCGCAGCCAAACCCAACGTCCTTGTCATCCTTGCAGACGACCTCGGCTACGGTGATGTCCGGTGCTACAACCGCGAACGCGGCAGGATCCCCACACCCAACATCGACAAACTGGCGGCGCAGGGAATGCGTTTCACCGACGGCCATTCGTCTTCGGGAGTGTGCTCGCCCTCGCGCTACACCCTCCTCACCGGGCGCTACCACTGGCGGACAAGGTTGCAGAAAGGCATCGTCGGAGTCTTTGGCGAGCCCTTGATTGCGCCGGATCGCATGACGATCGGCTCGCTCGCGAAGCAGCAGGGTTACCGCACTGCATGCATCGGCAAGTGGCATCTTGGCTGGGACTGGCCGATCTCCAAACAGCAACGGCCCCTGCTGACACCCGAGTCCGAGCCAAAGGATGAGGTGGCGCGGCCCGAGAGGAAGGCTGCGGCCCGCGAAGCAACGCCAACGCAGGAACAGAGCGAGGTCTGGAGGGACATTTTTTCCAAACCAATCGCCGGCGGTCCGACCACGCGTGGCTTTGATTTTTATTTCGGTACCGACGTCCCGAACTGGCCTCCCTATTGTTACATCGAGAACAACCGGACCCTTGGCATCCCAGACGGATTTCTGTCTCCGGCGTTGCTGGGTAACAATCAAGCCAGCAACCAAGGGCCCGCGCTCAAGGACTGGAAACTCGAAGCGATCCTGCCGGCGCTAGGAGACCGCACAGTCAGGTTCATCAGCGAATCGGTTGAAAAAGCAGAGCCGTTTCTGGTCTATATGCCGCTGACCTCACCGCACACGCCACTCGCGGTGAATGGGGAGTGGAAGGACAAGAGCAGTCTGAACTTGTTTGCTGACTTTGTGATGGAGACAGATGCCGTCGTGGGGCGGGTGCTCGACGCGCTGGAAAAAAGCGGTGCAGCGAAAAACACGCTCGTGCTTTTCACCAGCGACAACGGTTGCGCGCCCTACGCGGGGGTCAAGGACCTTGAGGCAAAGGGACACTACCCAAGCGGCCCGTTGCGGGGCTACAAGGCGGACGCGTGGGAAGGCGGTCATCGCGTGCCCTTCATTGTGCGTTGGCCCGGTGTGGTGACGCCGGGCACTGAATGCGGACAACTCGTGGCCCAGGCTGACATCCTCCGCACCCTCGCCGAGATGTGGAACGTCGCCCTGCCAGACGGTGCCGGAGAGGACAGTTTCAGTCTTCTGCCGCTTTTGAAAGGAGAGGACAAACCTGTGCGGGCACATGCTGTGAGCGCAAGCGTTGGCGGAACGCCTGCGGTGCGCAGCGGATCCTGGAAATACATCCCCGCGCCCGGCTCCGGCGGCTGGGGCGGCGAAGGCTCTCAATCCCACCCGGTGCAACTCTACAACCTTGGAGACGATATTGGGGAAACAAAGAACCTCGCCGCCACGACACCCGAGAAAGTCAACGAACTGAATGCGGTGCTTGAAAAGCTCATTTCTGACGGCCGCAGCACCCCTGGTGCCACCCAAAGGAACGACGTCGAAGTCGTCCGCTACCCCCGCTCCGATGTGGCGAAAAAAATGCGGGGGTGGCCGAACTCAAATAGGAGCCGAGGGCATTTCTGAACGATTGGACCCGCCTTGTGCTCCAACACCTGCTTGCGCCTGCTCTTTAAACAGAAGCGGCAGCCTCAGTTTGGTGTGGGCACCGAGGACGGTTTGCGGGCACAAAAGCGCCCGACGCAAAGGCAACCCGCGGACCTCCCGTTCAAAAAAACTACTGCTCTTCAGTGCGGCGGAAATTCCTGATTCCCGGCACTCCCGCCTGAATTCATCTGACAGATCCATTTTGTTGCCGCAAGGTTTGTGGCCTCTCTAGCGGCGTGCGCGTTGTGACGGACGGGGGTCGCCCCGGTCTGTTGCGCGTTTTGGTGCGCCACCGTTTCCTCCCCCCTATGAAGCGCCTTTTCGGTCATTTGTACTTTTGGGTCTTGCTCAGCATCTGCGCCGGCGGACTGCTTGGATTTGTCTCTCCGGGGACCGGGGTGGCGTTGAAGCCCATCGGGGACGGTTTTATCGCGCTGGTGAAGATGCTGATCAGTCCGGTGGTCTTTTGCACCGTTGTGCTCGGGATTGCGGGGGCTGGGGATTTAAAGAAGGCGGGGCGAATCGGGGGCAAGGCGCTGCTGTACTTCGAAGTGGTGTCCACTGTCGCCCTGGGAATCGGGCTGCTGGTGATGCACGTGCTCCATCCCGGGCGCGGTTTCAACGTGGATCCCGCGACGCTGGACGCGAGTGCGGTGGCGAAGTACGCAGCGGCGGCGGCGGCTCAGAGCACGGTCGAGTTTTTGCTGCACCTCATTCCCAAAACCTTTGCCGACGCGTTTACGGCCTCCGGTGACCTGTTGCAGGTGCTGCTGCTTGCCGTGTTGTTCGGAACGGCCTTGGTGCGTCTGGGACGCGTGGGCGGGCGTGTGCACGAGTTCATCGAGGAGGCTTCCCGGATTTTCTTTGCGATGATGGCCTTTGTGATGAAGCTCGCTCCGCTCGGGGCCGGCGGTGCGATGGCCTTCACCATTGGAAAATACGGTGTCGCCTCGCTCAAGCCGCTTGCTGCGCTGATGGGCAGCTTTTACCTAACCTGCCTGCTGTTTGTCCTCGGTGTGCTCGGGCTCATCTGTGCGCTTACCGGCTTCAGCATCGTGCGGTTCATTGTGTACATCAAAGCGGAGCTTTTGACTGTGCTCGGCACCTCCTCATCGGAGTCCGCCTTGGTCCCGCTGATGGAAAAGCTCGAACGGGCGGGCTGCTCGAAATCTGTCGTCGGGCTCGTTGTACCGGCGGGTTACTCGTTCAACCTAGACGGGACAAACATCTACCTGACGATGGCTGCGCTTTTTGTCGCGCAGGCGCTGAACATCGAACTGACTCTACGCCAGGAGGTGACGCTGTTACTGGTGGCAATGCTGACTTCAAAGGGGGCGTCCGGCGTGACCGGCGCGGGATTTATCACGCTGGCGGCGACGCTCGCCGTGGTTCCCTCGGTCCCCGTAGCTGGGCTCGCGCTCATTCTTGGAATCGACCGATTCATGTCCGAGGCGCGCGCCCTCACCAACTTCATCGGCAATGGCATCGCGGCTGTTGTCATCGCTCGTTGGGAGGGGGAACTCGACCCGGTACGTTTGTCCGAGGCGATGACTGGGCGCCAGTCGCCCTCCGAAGCAAAGGGGAAGGGCTCGTGAGGATGATGCGCGCATAGCTTAACCCACCTCGGATACCGGTTGGGGGTTTTGGCTTCCAGCGCTTCTGAACGCTCCCTGAAGCGGGAAGAGCGACTCCGTTTCTGAGCATCCCCCGAGGCCCCGGGGCTGGCAGCGTTCCTCGCGGGGACCCGGGTGTTGCGTCAGGGGTTGGCGGAAGCCGGTTCCAAGGGCTCCCAACGCACGTCGTCAAACCATGTGCGCATTTCCTCCTTTTTGCTGTGCCCTCCGGCGAGGCCGACGCTGGTTTTGGGCACGTCCCCGCAGAGGGTCGTGTAGGTCAGCGCTTTCTCCCCATCAACAAATGTGGTGAGCTCCTTGCCCCGCAGCTCGAGGGTGATTTCATGCCAGACATCCGGAGCGACCACGCGTTTTTCGGTTCTGGCGAAGAAGAACTTCCGGTTCCATTCCCCGCGCGCCTTCATCTCCGCCGCCTGCGGGGAGTCCTTCGGGTGGAGCACGTCGTTCTCTGCGGCAGTTACAGAGTCGGTGTTTAGCCGGAGCACCGCGACGTGGAAGTTGCGTTCCACAATTGGGTTGTTCCCCCGAAGGGTGATCTGCGCCATGCCCCCCTTGGAGAGTTTCACCCTGCACCGCATCCGGATGTCGGTGCCGGTGGCGGCGTGGGTGATACCGGCGGCGTGTTTTTCCTCCGGGAAATTTCGGGAACAAAGCGCGCCGTCTTCGAGTTGCCACCAGTCGGGGCGCGATTTCAGGCCGGAGACATTCGTGCCCAGGGGATGTTGCGCATCAATCCCCACGGCAAGGAACCCGTAGGGCGTCCATTGCTTTGCGAAGGCGTCGGGTTGATCAAATGCCTCGGTCCAGCGGCTTGGATCGCCCAGGGGTGGGGCGGTGTCAGCAGAAAGTCGGAGGGGCAGAAGCGTCATAAACCCGAGTGCGAGCAAAGCCTGGGGCCGGCAAAAGAGAGGGGCATTCATCTTGGAGGATTTCCGATCAAACCGGGGCTTGTAGTCTAGCGCAATCCTGGGGGAATCCGGTTGCACCTACGGAGGAGTCTAGCTCGGGAGTTTTAGCACTCCCGCAGGAGGGGCAATGCGCACGGCTAAGGATTCGGGCGGAAAAGGAATCGCCATGGTTTGCCGGTGCCGTCCTTTTTTGCGTCACCATGGGCGCCCTCGGCTTTCGTTCATTCGAGACCGCGGGACGGCCCATCGGAACCGACCTTTCACGGATTGGTGCGATTTGCACAGGCCGGGATTTGCGCGAGAGCATCCTCTTTCCAAGCAACAGGCTCGCGCGCGACTGTGAGGCGCACACGATCGGGTTGTCCGGTGCCCCGACTGGTACCGGGGTGGTCCGCGTGCACTCCGCGGAGGGCCTGCGCGTCTGGATTTATGTAAGATTGGTTACAGCGACGTCTCACCGCTCGCGGACTGGCCACCCTCGACAAAAATACGCCCGGCGCGCCGCCTGACATGCCTGTCCCCCGGCAGGTTGACTTTTGCTGGGAACCGCTCGAGGGCAAGCCGGGCAACAGCCTCGACCAGCTCAAACCCCACCTCGGGCACCTTGTGGTGCGCCAGCCACCGCGTAATCCGCACCCTGCGTTCCGCCAACGCCAGCACCCTCAACGCCCTCACCTCCAGTTGGTCCTGAAGCTCCCCGCCGGCCGCAGCGTGCTCCCGCAACCAGTCCGCCTCCGCACGCAAAACTTCGGCGGTGCGCCAAAGGGCCGCCTTCACTGGGCGCTCCATCATGCGCTCCATTTCGGGAAGCAGCCCGTGTCGGATTCGGTTTCTCGCCCAACGGGGATCCGCGTTTGAAAGATCTTCGCAAAAAGCCAGGCCCCTCTCCGCAATCCATTCATCCAGCTCGGTCCGCCACACCCCGAGCATAGGCCGGAGCAGACGCAGCACAACCTCCCCCTCCACCCGCTCACTCACGAGCGCCATCCCCCCCAGCCCGAGCGAGCCTGCGCCGCGCAAGAGCCGGAACAAAAATGTCTCCACCTGGTCGTCCGCGTGGTGTCCAAGCACCACCTCCCTGATCCCACGCTCCCGCGCGATCCGGGCGAAAAACGCATGCCTCGCTTTCCTTCCCGCCTCCTCCAACCCACCCCCACTGACGCCTTCGGTTCCCCCGACTGCCGTCCGCTCCACCACCACCTCCAGGCCCCGCGCCCGGCCGAACGCCCTGCACCACTCCGCGTCCGCCCCGCTTTCCGCCCGCAGGCCGTGGTCCAGGTGCAAAAGCGTCAGCCCCCCAAAGCCGCCCTCCTGCAGCAACGCCACCAACGCCACGGAATCCCGGCCACCGGAAAAGCCCACCAGCAGACCGGCTTCCTGCGTCACCCCGGCCGGGAGGAGGGCGGCTGCGATTCTTTGGGAAAGACGGGATCTCACGGCGCGGACCCCGCTCAGCCGATCCGCTCCGCGCCAAAGTAAGAATGCAGCGGGGCAGGCAGCCGCACCGAACCGTCCGCCTGCTGGTAGACCTCGAGGAGGGCCACCATAAGCCGCGGCAGGGCTGTGCCCGAACCGTTGAGCGTGTGGCAGAACCGGTTTTTGCCATCGGCGTCCTTGAACCTGAGGTTCATCCGGCGTGCCTGAAAATCCCCGAAACTCGAGCAGCTCGACACCTCCAGGTAGGCCTGCTGTCCGGGCGCCCAGACTTCAATATCGTACGTACGCGTCGAGCCGAACCCGATGTCCCCGGTGCAAAGTTCGATCGTCCTGTAGTGGAGGCCCAGCAACTGCAGGACATGCTCGGCGTCGGCCGTCAGCTTTTCCAACTCCTGGGCCGACTCCTCGGGCGTGGTGATCTTCACCAGCTCCACCTTGTCGAACTGGTGCATCCGGATCAGCCCGCGGGTACCGAGCCCCGCCGAACCGGCCTCCCTCCGAAAGCAGGGCGAGTAAGCCGTGTAACGAATCGGCAGTTGCTCGGGGTTGAGGATCTCCTCCCGGTGCAAGTTCGTCACGGGCACCTCCGCGGTGGGAGCCAGATACAGTTCGTCCCTTTCGCAACGGTAGAGCTGCTCCTCAAACTTGGGCAACTGGGAGGTCCCGACCAGCGCCTCCGCGCGCACCACAAAGGGCGTGCTCACCTCGGTGTAACCGTGGTCGCGCGTGTGCAGATCCAACAGAAAATTGACCAACGCCCTTTCCAGACGCGCCCCCGCCCCTGTGAAACACACAAACGCGCTGCCACTCACTTTGGCCGCGCGTTCGAAGTCGAAAAGTCCCAGCCGCTCGCCGATCTCCACATGGCTCTGCGGCGTGAATTCGTAGGCCAGCCGCTCGCCCCAAACCCGCACCTCCGGATTGGCCGAGGCATCCTCCCCGACCGGGCACCCCTCGTGCGGGATGTTGGGCACTTGCAAGAGCAGATCCCTCTGCCGCCCGTCCAACGCTGCCGCCTCCTCGTTCAGCCTGCCCACCTCGTCCCCAAGCGCCCGCACCTCCGACTCCACAGCTGCGGTGTCCTCCCCCTTGGACTTGCGCTGCCCGATCTCCTTGCTGATCCGCTTGCGGTCCGACTGCAGTTGCTGGAGACGCGTTTCCGCGGCACGCCGCTGCCGGTCACACTCCAAAATGTCGCTGATCCGCAGATGCGAATCCCCCCCACGGGCGGCCAGTCGGGCGGTGATCTGCTCGGATTGTTCACGGATGAGACGGATATCTAACATAAAGAGTCCAGAGTCCTCCCAGAACATCCGCCGAGGCGCAAGAGCGAGTTGCAACCCGGCTCGCCGCCCCCCTTGCCCCTTCCCTCACTCCGGCGAACCCAGCCCGGCGAGAATCCCCGCCAGACGGTCGTACACCGCCTCCATCGCCTCCGAATGCACGTGCACCCCGCCCAGCACCGGCATGAAGTTCTGGTCTCCCGGCCGCCGCGGGACAATGTGCAGATGCAAGTGATCCGCCACCCCCGCTCCCGCGCACTTGCCTAGGTTTAGCCCCACATTAAATCCCTCCGCCCCGACCGCCTGCCGCAGCAGCCGCTGCCCGATGTCCGCCAGTTCCCAAAGCTCCAGCCGCTCGCCCTCGGTCAGCCCGGCCGTTTCAGCCACCTTCCGGTAGGGCACCGCCATCAGGTGCCCCACGGCGTAGGGAAACCGGTTGAGCATCAGAAAACAACTGCGCCGGCGCAACAACACCAGGTGCGCCCGGTCCTCCGTCGCCCGCCCGGCCTCCCACAGAAAGTCAGGCTGTGGCAGCGCAGTGAAATACTCCACGCGCCAAGGGGCCCAGAGCCCGTTAGCCGGTGCCGGCTGGCTGGTTTCGTTGTTTTCCATGGCGGCAGCCTATTCGATCCGGACCGCCTTTTGTTGCGCCAACAAACACAGTTCAGCCGCTAGAAACGCATGCTCCTGGGTCATCGCGTTCTCCGTCCGGTTCAGACAGTCCAAAATCAACTGTCCAAAGAAGGGGAAACCCACCTCCCCGTGGCAGCGCACATGATGCTCCCCCTTGTCGTCCACCAGAAACAGGTGATCCCCCTCCAGTTCCGCCCCCACATTTAGGTACTTCCGCAGCTCAATGTACCCGGCCGTCCCCAGAATAAAGGTGCGCCCGTCCCCCCACGTCCGCAGACCTTGGGGATTGAGCCAGTCCAACCGGATGTAGTTGGTCGCGCCGTTGTCTCCCACCAGATTCGCCTCACCCCAGTCCTCGAACTCCGGATGGTCCTTGTGGTGGTAGTTGGCCACGGCAGAGCGCTCCACCTTCGCGGACTTCGCCCCCGCAAAAAACAAAAACTGCTCGAACTGGTGCGACCCGATGTCGCAGAGAATCCCCCCGTTGCGCGCGGGATCCCAAAACCACGCCGGGCGCGAGGCCGGGTTGGACCGGTGCGGCCCCATGCCCATGACCTGCACCACTCGCCCGATCGCACCTTCGGCAAGCAACTGGCCGGCGCGCACCCCGCATTCGGTGTGGATCCGCTCGGCGTAGTAAACCGCGTACTTCCGGCCGGTCTCGCGCACCCGTTCGCGCGCGGTTTCAAGTTGGGCGAGCGTCGTAAAGGGCGCCTTGTCCGTAAAATAGTCCAGCCCCGCATCCAGCACCCGCATGCCCAGCGGGCCGCGGTCGCAGGGGATCGCCGCCGACGCCACCAGCTTCAGGTCCTTTTGTGCAAGCACCTCGTCCACGGAACGCAGTGCTTTGACGCCGGGAAAGGTCTGGCAG
>JBIKSY010000351.1:0-3831 GCA_044348365.1 Chthoniobacteraceae bacterium | reverse complement strand
CGGCGCCGCCGTTCTGATCAAGGGAGGCGAGTATGTCCTGTTCGTAAACAGCGCCACCAATCTTGGGAACATTTCCCTCCAGGCGCAAAGCCCGTCCGGCGCGTGGATCGACATCCAGGTGTTCGCAGGGAGCTTTGTGAGAACCACGCTCACCACGCTCTGCATGGTGGATCTGATGCTGCCCGCCTGCAGCGTCCGCATCGCCGCCGACGCAGCCGTTACCGGGATGAACGCCTTCCTGATTGGGGCCGGCTAACGGGCTTCAACAACTCCAAATGGCCACGACAATCCTCGCAGTCTGCAACCGCGCACTCAGCAAGATCGGAGCTTCTCGGATCACCACCCTTTCCGAAGACACCCCTTCGGCACTTGCTGTGGGCTCGTGTTTCCCGAGCCTACCCGACTGGGTGCTCCGCGCCTACCGCTGGCGCTTTGCGCTCAAACGCGTGGTGCTGGCCGAGGCCGACGCCGTACCGGCCTTCGGCTACGGCTGGAGCTTTACGCTCCCAGACAACTGCCTCACCACCGCGCCGGAGGAGGACGCGGCAGACTGGACCGTCGAGGGGCGCAGCCTGTTGACCAACCAAACGCCCCCGCTGCGGTTGCGTTACATCGCACAGATGCCGGACGCCTCCCTGTGGGACCCCGCGTTTGCCGAGGTGCTGGCGTGCCGCATCGCGCTGGAGGTGCAGCCTGAACTCGCGCCCATCCGCTCTGAAGCCTCCTTACAGGCCGCCTACAAACAAGCAGTCTCGCTCGCCATCCGCTCCGGCGCCATCGAACTCCCTGTACCGAGGGCTAGAACCGCCCAGACGCTCCCTGCTTTGGACGACCCGTGGCTCACGGCCCGCCTGTAGTCCCGAATGAACGACAAGGATCCCGCCGCCTACGATCTGCTGACCTACGCCTGGGTGTTTCTGCTCAGCCTGATGGGGGGCGTGGTCGCGTTCCTGCAAAAGCTGCGGGACGGCAACGCCCGGGTGTTCAACCTCATCGAGTTCATTGGCGAACTCTGCACCTCGGCCTTCACCGGGGTGGTGACCTTTTACCTGTGCGAAAGCGCGCAGTTTCCAGCAGTGCTGACCGCCGCCCTGGTGGGCATTGCCGGACACATGGGCAACCGGGGCCTGTTTCTCATCGAAAAGGTCCTCTCCAACAAACTCAAATGAACACACTGAAAATGTACGCACGCCAGCCTTCGACCTGGCTGGGACTCGCAAAACTCGGCACCGCGCTCGGCTTGTATTCGAGTGGGGTAGGGGGCGCGATCGGCAGCGCCATCATGGGCATATTCGGATTAGCCGATGTATTCCGCAACGAACGCACCCAACGCCGCACGCTATGAGCTCCGACTTTCAACGCGCACTCGCCTTCGTGCTGAAAGCCGAGGGCGGCTACACAAACCATCCCTCCGACAGGGGCGGGCCCACCAACAAGGGCATCCTCCAGCGCGAATATGACCAGTACCGCCGCGACAACGGCCTACCCTCTGCCGATGTGCGCGACATCCTCAACGCCGAGGTCGAGGACATCTACTTGCACGACTACTGGCTCGCCGGCCGCTGCGACCGGATGCCGTGGCCTGTGAGTCTCGCCCACTTCGACGCCTGTGTGAATGTGGGCGTCGCACAGGCGGCGAAGTTCCTGCAACGCACCGTTAGCGCCCGTGATGACGGCGTGGTCGGCCCCCTCACGCTGGCGGCGCTCACCTGCGCAATGGAGCGGGAGTCACCGGGGGCGCTGGCCGCGCGGGTGGCCCGTCAGCGAATCCCGTTCTACCGCGAACTGGCGAAGCGCGCTCCGGAACAGCGGGTTTTTCTGAGCGGATGGCTCAACCGGGTCAAACTGCTGCTTTCGATCCTTGAGAACTCATCCCTTAAAGACTGAGGCAAAACTTTTCTGCGCCCACCCCAATGTGGCTAATAATCTCACAGTTACCCTTAAAGGCAGTGTCGAGTTTGAGCATCGTCTCCAACCGGGGCGGCAACTGTCCATTAGTAACGCAGTTAAGACGATACCCGTGGCTGTGTAGGTGAGGGAAAATGATCGACGCTATGTGGGGATCCACGAAGGAGAAGCCAATGGCAGTCAAACTTTTGGCCTCCTCGTAAAGCGAGCGAAACTGCTGCAGGTGTGAAATCAAAGCATTCATCCTGATGAGTTTACCGCGCTCGTTCAATGCGATGTTCTGGAGTCCTCCTCCCCCATAGCACCGCTCATATACAACTGGATAAGCCGACATCCTGTCAGGATTTTGAAACGGTGTCAGATTCCAATCAATCGATCCATGGAGTTTGTGGACCGAAAAAGAAGCCGTCTTTTTTCCATCAATTAGCCTTGGCAAAGTCTCCCAAACATTAGGAATCCACCCTTTGCGGTTACAAGCATCCTCCAGCAGTGTGTCAAAGTTAGTGCTAAAAACGTGGGCTTTTGTGCGTTCGCAGTACTCAATGAACCGATCTACATAGCCTAAATCAGCGGATTTTTTTGAAGTTCGTAAAAAGACCTTCGCAATAGCGTCTTGAATAATATTCTCTAATGAATCTGAGCGAAATCGCTGTTGCGAAATCAGATAAAGCCATTCGCGACATTCCTCCGTCGGCATTCGTGTGAACCCAATCATACCTCCACGATGCTGAAAAAGATTCAGTGCATTTTGAAAGAACTCAAAATCCTCCGGCTCACCCAAGCAATCAAAAACTCTTTTCAAAAAAACTGCTTCAAGAGCATAAGGGTCTCTCGATAAATCTGCAACCTGACACGGTGATTCGGATCCGGTCAGGAGTCCACGGAGCGAACGGGTGTTATCCTCGTAAGCCTTCTCTACCACGAGGCCGGTCAACTCGGCGTGGCTGGGATACCCTGCAGGAATCGAAAAGCCTGCACCCAAGAGAAAAATTGGAGCGGTCTTGGGCCCCATACTCACGGCAGCGCAGGCAAACCCAGTTCCTTGAGGAACGCGTTGTGCTTGAGCGTGGCCTGCTGAATGGCGTCCTCGATCTCCATCAGCTCCCTGTGCGTCGCGGCGAGATCAATCTCGGCCTCATCAACGGCCGTGCTGATGTAACGCGAGATGTTCAGGTTGTATCCATTGCCCTCGATCTCGCTCATCCCCACGCGACGCGCATACCGCGGCTCGTCTTCCCGCCGCTGATAAGTTTCCACGATCTTGGAAATGTGCTCTTCCGTGAGCTGATTCTGCTTTTTGCCTTTCACGAAATGCTCTGCGGCATTGATGAAAAGCACGTCATCGGGCTTCTTGCACTTTTTGAGCACCAGAATGCACACCGGGATTCCGGTGGAATAAAAGAGGTTCGAAGGCAGACCGATAACCGTGTCGATATGGCCGTCCTTGAGAAGCTTCGTACGGATCCGTTCCTCCGCTCCACCCCGGAACAGCACCCCGTGGGGCAGGATGATAGCCATCACTCCCTCGTCCTTTAGAAAATGAAAGCCGTGCAGTAAAAAGGCGAAGTCCGCAGCGGACTTGGGCGCCAAGCCGTGGTTTTTGAAACGCACATCCTCCCCCACCGCTTCCGTGGGATCCCACCTGAGGCTGAACGGTGGATTCGCCACGATCGCATCGAACGCAGGTTTCCTGGCAGGGTTTAATTCCCGAAGGATGTCCCATTCATTGTCCAGCGTATCCCCGTGGAATATCTCGAACTCCGAGCTTTTCATGCCGTGGAGCAGCATGTTCATTCGCGCCAGGTTGTAGGTGGTGATGTGTATGCGCCCGGCGAACTGCATCTCCCCGGAGGACGAAGACCGTGACACTCTCCTCGCGTGCGCTGTTTTACCCGACCCATCCCTTTCCCGATTCCCTGCGAG
>JBIKSY010000350.1:0-3842 GCA_044348365.1 Chthoniobacteraceae bacterium | reverse complement strand
GCGCTACGACTATCCGCTGCTCTCCTATTCCGGTCCGGATGAGGTGACGAAGATACCGTATGACAAGGCCTGGGCGCCGGAGCGGAAGGATGTCATCGTCGCGTTACCGAACGGCTCGCGCTTTGTCTTCTGGCGCGGTGCGGCCTACACGCCCTTCTGGGCGGGGGAACACAACACCGCGCTAAATTTTGAATTCGCCGAGGCGCCCCGTCGCGCGGACGGGCTGGATTGTATCGACGCCGCTTCCGACAAGGAACTACGGCGCAGCCGCGTCGAGGTCATCGAGTCCACCGCCGCCCGGGTGCACGTCCGCTGGACCGCACAACCCTGCGATTTGAATTACAAGGTGTGGGGCGAAACCGCGACTGAGGATTTCTACTTCTACCCCGACGGCTTCGGTTCGCGCACCGTCACCCTACAAAGCGAACCCAAGGCCCAATACGAAATCGAGGAACTGCTCATCCTCACTCCGCCCGCCGGCTATCCGCTGCGCGTCCTGCCGGAGAACCTCATGGACGTCCTCTTCCGAGATGGCACGAAGCGCGAGCTGAAGTTCCCAATGCTCGAACAGGAACGCGATTACGAGAAACTGCTCTCGGGCGAAATGCCGCCGCTCTACCGCATCCGTTTTGGCAGCCAAGAGCCGCTGTCGGCGATCTATTTCAACCCCGGTTGGAAACGCCTGCCCTCGACCGCTTACCGGCCGTTTTACAGTCAGGGCCAGATGGTCACGCCCTACTATTGGGGCAACCACCTCCCGCTCGCCCGGCGCAAGCCGACCGGAATAAACATCGACGAACTCGCCGCGAGGACTCCCGCGCACAACGCCATGATGTCCTGGGGCCACCGCCGCCCAGAGCCGCTCGAGAGCCGCACCACCGAGATGCCTGACGCCCTCGGCGTCACGCGCCCGATGCAGGTCGAGAAATGGGCCTGGCTTATGGGCCTCAGCGATGCTGACGACGCCCGTCTCCTCGAATGGTCCCGCAGCTTCGCCACGCCGCCGCAGATCGAAGCCGAAGGGGCACGCTTGGACACACCCTCGTACAACAGCGAACGCCGCGCCACGCTTCTCAGCGTCGAAAAGCCCATCGTCTCGCTCACGATCAAGCCAGCCACGCCCTGCGTGCATCCAGTGTTTGAGTTTCGGAATGCGCCCAGAACACTGTCACGCGTGGAGTTGGACGCGCGCATTCTGTCTGCCAATGAGTACGCGTGGGACGGTCGGACGCTATGGCTCAACCATACATTGCGACACGAGGCGGCTCTGCGGCTCACATTCAGTGAATGACCTCAGACACTCGCCGCGGTCCTTCAGCCTGAAGAGCTGAATGCATTAAAACCAGAACCGCTCTCCCATGGCGCATAGGCTCCAGGCCTTTCTCAGCGCGAAGCAGCGACAAAATCGCTTATGGCCATGGTATTTCGGCGCCGGCTTTTTTGATGCGCCGGGCTATTGTGACTTCCTCGGCAGCGAGGCCACGCATCTCGAGTTGCTCGATTCCATCGCGACCCGCTTTGTTGTACACACCCCGATGCCAAATCCTTTGCTCCGCGTAAAAAGGGCCGTGGAAAATACGTTTGCCGCTGCTCGTCCCTTGATTGGATCCGTTTGTCGCCGTTCTGAGGCGCAAATCCAACGACTGGCTTTGCTTTGCACGGTTCTTGTCTCCCTGCTTCTCATGCCGCTACCCGCGCCAGGTGCTGACGCGAACACCCTGAGCACGTGGCAACAACTGGTGCGCACGGAGACGTGGACGGAGAGATGGCCTGATGAATCTGGAAGCGTGGAACTCCGCACAGTGACAGCGGAAGTGTGGACTCAGGCTTTTCAGGCTGCTCTCGATGCCGGTGGTCGCCTGCACATCCCCGCGCGCGGGAATCCCTACTATCTTGACGGGCCGCTGGTGCTGAAATCCGGCCACAACCTCACGGCGGATGCCAAGGCCGAGATCCGGCTCAAACCAGGAACCAACACCTGCATGGTGCGAAACGAGCGTGTTCTCGGTTTTGCGGACAAGCCGGTGCCCGAGGATACCGAGCCCGACCGGGGGATCGTCATCGAAGGCGGCATTTGGAGCACGATGGCGGTGTCCTCTAAAGAGCGGAACGGCAATCTGCGTGGCGCGTCATCGGCGAAGCAGTCCGTGCCGGGCACGCACGGTGTCATCCTTCTGCACAACGTCCGCAACGCGACGGTACGCAACGTTACGGTGCGTCAGAGCACGCCCTTTGCCGTCCACCTTGGCAACATCCGCGACTTCACCATTGATGGTGTCGTCCTTGATCGTCACCGCCGCGATGGAGTGCATGTCGATGGCCCCGCGTGTGATGGAATCATCCGCAACGTGAGCGGTGATTCCCACGACGACCCCGTCTCCCTCACCGCATGGGACTGGAAACAGTACAGCGTCACATTTGGCCCGATTCATCATGTCACAGTCGAGCGCATCAGCGGGGCGCCCGAGGGGAAACGAGGCACCGACGCCATCCGCTTGTTACCGGGGGTGAAACAGTTCAGCGATGGGTCTACGCTCGACTGCCCGATCTCTGACATCACCCTGCGCAACATCGCCGACATCCGCGACTTCAAGCTCTACGACCAGCCCAACCTCGAGCAGGCGGTCGGCGCCGACGCCAGCGTCGGAATTGGAACGCTGAAGAACATTGTTTTCGAAAAACTCACCTTCAACCGCCCGGGGAGCATCCAGGTCCACGCCAATACCGACGGGCTTACTGTGCGAGATGTCCGACTGCTCTTCACCCCCGCGGCCGGGTACCACCTTGTCGAACTGGGCCCGAAGTCGATGACCTACCAAGGGGCTCCGGGCACCGATCCGTCCAGGTGGAGGGAGATCTTCTCCCCTGATCTCGACTGCACTGTCCGCAATGTGAGTGTCACCGGCGTTCGCACCCGCGACTCTCACGCCGATTTGTCCATCGAACAAGTGGTTCGCGTGATTGAACAAAAACTCAACGCCGAGTACCCCAAAAGCACGCCGAAGGGTGGGACAGGCAAAGGAACCTGGATCCGCTAGACGAGTGGCGACCGGCGTCCATTGCCACATCCGTCAGGTTCCAGTGGCCCGCCCTGCTGCTTCGCTATTTTCTTTGCTAAACTTTCGTTACAAACGACTTGGATACTGACTTCAACCCGAAATGCCGTCCATTAACCCGGGGCATTGCTAGCGGAGTACTGAGGGCCACGGAGCAAAGAATCGAGAGTGTGAATCTGGCTGCGGCCAAGGCGGATCAAATGCACCTTGCCCTACAGCACATCTGCGACTCCCCGAGTGCGAGGGGGGCAAAAAGGAAGCTGCATGCCTGGTTCCGATGAGTCCACCGCGTTGCCAAAAAACAACCGAGTTCGTTGTTCCCTCGGATGGTCGAATGCGCCGGCATGGTTGAGCGTCACACTGAGGGAATCCCCGCTTACTGGAGAAAAAAAAGGACCCCCGCGTTCCTCGAAAAACTCAACAGCGTCTTCTCGGCAATCAAACAAAAGTCCCGAGGGATCCGTTTAACCGGCAACCTCATCGCCATGCTCTACTTTAGCGCCGGAAAACTCCGCATCCCTGCCACCCACTGAAAGTGGTGCGGAGCCCATCTTGTAATCTAATTCCTTTCAGCCACCGTCTGTTCCACAAGGCGATGCCTTTTCTTATTTGGAAGTTCAAGCTGAAGGAGTCCCGGGAGCTATAGGGCCAACCGCACCGCGCCCGAGCCTGGTTCGATCCGGCCGATCGCCCTTGCCTTCAGACGGGAGGCCAGTCCCGCCGCTTCCTTGGCGCGGACGACGACTGCCATGCCGATGCCCATGTTGAAGACTTGGTACATTTCCG
>JBIKSY010000349.1:0-3861 GCA_044348365.1 Chthoniobacteraceae bacterium | reverse complement strand
GGCTTCAATTTTACAGCTCGCCAAAGAACAGCGCATTTTAGGCGTCCTCATGGACGAACGCCGGGGGCGTCGCGTCGCAACGGATGTCTTCGGCTTTGAGGTGGCCGGTACCTGCGCCCTGTTGCTCCGTGCCAAAAAGCTCGCGCTGATCCCCGAAGTTAGAGCGCCGCTTGACCGCATCATCATGAGCGGACTCTTCATCAGCCCACGGCTTCGCACCGAGTGCCTTCGCCTGACGGGGGAAGTAAACGCCCGACAGGGGGCACGACGCATTTTCGAGCGATGAACTTAGCTTTTTGCCCCGTTCCCACTGCTCGCTCGTGCGGTATCGTCGCTGGGCGAGCTAAATGGAGGCGGCCACGGCCAGCCCAGAAGCCAAGCCCTGTTCATGAAGATAGGGCTCAGCCGTCCAGGCGCCGCAGAACCAGGTGCTGCGTTCACCCTGCAGTGCTGCTAACGCCGCCGAAACCGTGTCATCGCGGCCGAACACGGGGTGTGTCAGCACCTTGTCGGCAAGCACCTCCCTCGGCTCAAAAGGCGGGTTCAGCGTCACAAACATGGGCGGCAGCGGTCCGGTCAGTGCGGCCAGTCCGGCCAGGCGTTCGGGGAAGAATGTGATGTTCGGCCCGTGCAAGGTCTCAGCGTCTGCCACCACAAAGTTGTAGGCAGCCCAGCGCGCGGGGTCGGCCGGCATCAGCCTTGGGTCACGATGAAGGACCACGCGCCCGGGTTGTGTGCGGCATGAGCTCAACACAGCGCGCTCCACGACGCTGGGCCGGGTGAGCATGCGCAGCGCCACTGCCGGCGGCACGGCCAGCACTAAGTGATCCGCTTCGATCGTGACTGCTTCGGTGTGCACGCGCAGCGGCTCGCGCTCGATGCAGCGCACTCCTTCGCCCAGACGCAGTCGTACACCCATAGCTTGCAAGCGCGCCTGCAGCACTGGCACGTAGCCGTGCATTCCTCCACGCACGCACACGCGGTCGGCCGGAGCGGGGCCGACCAGCCCATGCATGCCCCAAAAGCGCGCCAGCGATCGCACTGGCAGTGCCTCAGGGTCGACGTCGGGTGACGGGAAGCAGCCCCGCGCCCGCGGCGCGAAGTACAGGCGCCGGAACTCGGCCGAGTAGCCGCGTGCGCTGAGCCAGGCGCCGGCCGACAAGTGCGCCTCGGTGACTTCGCCAACCTCGACTTTGAAGCGCTCGATCTCGCGCGCGAAGCTTCCGTCCACCCCCGGTGCGAACGTTGCGCCGCTCAGCGACGACGACCACAGCCAACTGCCATCGGAGGTGCGGAATGAGGCGTCCTGGCACACCGGCTGCACCGGCACGCACATCTCACCTAGCAGCGCCGCAAGGCGCAGGAAGGTGGCGCGGTTGAAGTCGCACACACCCATGTCGATAGACAACGGGTCGTACCCAGGCAGCGTCGCCCGCGCAGCGCGACAGGCGCCGCCGAGCACCGGTTCGGCATCGATCAGCGTCACTGCCACGCCGCGCCCGGCCAGGCCGAGTGCGGCGCCCATGCCGGCGATGCCACCGCCGACAACCACCACGCGCTGGGCCTTGCCATTGGTGCGGGGTACCGCCACTCGGGCTGTCGTGGCGCGCCTGTGCAAGGGCGTACGCGGCAGACCGGCGAAACGGGCGGGCGCCTCGTTCACGGTCATGGGCTCCGAAGGAAGTTGAAGCGAGCCAGAGTGTTCGGTGCGGGGGGTATCAGGGGCTTTCAGCGCGTCTGGTTGACACGCATTTGCGTTTCGCTCCATTCCTGAAATGCGCGCGCTCGGTATCACCGCAGTGCGCACCAAAAGCCTTTGGTCCACAAAGTCAGCGGGTTGTTCAGGGGGTCGGAACCCTCGAAGTGAGGTTGCCCGAGACGCTGGAGGTCACGGCGTAAGCCGCGATCTTCGGGTCGACGGTGACCGCGTCGGCGGCCTGGGCACTGACGGTGCTCGCAGTTGGGGGCGAGCAGCGCGAGGGAATTGAGGATGGTTCGCATGTGGTGGAATTCCTGAACTTCGTGCCATACGATTGTTACCAACCCGTGTCGGAGCGGTGTTTCTTTGGTGATAGGCCTCCCGCTAATCAGCCCGATTACAGGTCAAAAAGCCCATGAGTTGGGGGCTTCCTAACTGGCATTGCCCCCCTAACGAGTGTGTAAGCAAAATCACAGCAATGCCTGCCCGCCCTCACTCCCCGGGCACCAGTCCGCACGCCGACCGTTTCCGGTCGCCGCCCAAAACAGTAATCTGGCAGTTCTCCTAGCAAAATAGGGCTTCCACCAGAGCAAGTCCCAGCGCTGCTGCCCTTAAATCGCTCCTGAAGCAGTCTAGTTCCTGCGCGATTCTGGTGGCCGAAATCTGGTAGTTTACTTGCGACAAACGGACCAGTGGCGGGCGCTCCTTCACGACAGGACGTACCAGGTGCCCTTGCCTGCCCCGTGCTTCTCCAAATGACCTTGCTCCAGTAAGTGCCGGAAATGCTCCTTGAGCGTGTTTCGGCTCGCCCCGGTCAACTTGATTATGTCGCCCATGGTCACGCGGCCATGCTGCCTTGCATGGTCGATGATCTGTACGGCCAGTTCTGGCAGGGCAGCCATGACGCTCTTTTCGCGCTCCACTTTTGTTGCCAAGCGGCGTTTCTGCTGCTGCAAGGCACGTAGAAAGAAGAGCAGCCAAGGCCCCCAGTTGGGCGCGTTGGTGCGGATGGTCCCTTGGGTCTGGCGAAGGCCTAGGTAGTAGCCCTCCTTGCTGTCCTCGATGACGCTCTCCGAAGAACTGTACGGCACGTAGGCGTAGCCAGCCTGCAACAGGAGCAGGTTGGTCAAAACACGACTCAAGCGGCCATTGCCGTCTTGAAAGGGATGGATTTCCAAAAACACCACCACGAACACAGCAACAACCAGCAACGGGTGCGTGCGCTTCAACTCGCGTACCTCGTTCAGCCAAGTGACAAGTTCGGCCATGAGGCGCGGCGTGTCGAAGGGCGTGGCCGTCTCGAACACAATGCCGATCGGTTCACCGTTCTCATCAAAGGCGGCGACGCTGTTGGAGAGCGTCTTGTATTCGCCGCGATGCCGCTCGTCCTTCTCGCTGTAGCGCAGAAGCTCGCGGTGCAGTTGTTTGATGTGATTCTCGGTGATGGGGATGTCTTGCCAGGCATGGAAGATCGTCTCCATGACCTCGGACCCGTGCCCAGATGTTCCTCACCCCCAACCCGGGGACACACTGCTCCCCGGATGGGGCACCAGAGTCTCGATGGAATACCGTCTCTGGATCGCATCTGAAGGGGAGTGCCTCGAGTGGGCAGAGGAGCTCTGGCAGTTGGAGTTGGTGGCGAAAGCCCGCTTTTACCCAAAGAAGTGGGCGAGTCAGATTGCCAGGAACCGGATAATTTGGAGAGAGGCTTTCACCGCCAGAGACGAGGAGCGGCCGCCCAACTTTGAGTCACTCAAACCAGCCGGCTGCGAAGTGTGAGCTTTTGGTGTTCGTTGGCGCGTCCGTTACAAAGAGGCGTTGCAATTCGGTACTCAAGCCTCATTCCGCGTGCGAGGGGCTGAAAAGGGGCTCCTAAAAACAAAGTACATTCGCAACCTTCCTCGCCCGGGTGATAGCGACGTATTGAAGGCGGCGGCTCTGCTCGGTGGAGCTCTCCCCATTCTCGTAACCTCCTGGCAGTAGGAGCACGACTTCGTCGAACTCCAGTCCTTTTGCCCGGTGCATTGTCGCGATACGGACCACCTTTGAGTCTGGGACATCGCGGCCCTCGGCTCCCAGCACGTGCGCTTCGAGCCGGGCCGCCCTTAGGGCATCGTACGCTACCTTGGAGATTTGCTTGTTCGGAACGACAACACACACGG
>JBIKSY010000105.1:0-12705 GCA_044348365.1 Chthoniobacteraceae bacterium | reverse complement strand
GTCCCAATACACGCCGACCCGCACGTTGTCGTTTGTCAAAAACCCGCTGACAGTGATCTGTAACGGGTCGCTTTCCAGCAGGTCCACCGCCATGCTCGTTTTGTCGGTAGAAAGCGCCAAACTGCGAGTGGTCGGGGCGCTGACGTTAAGCACAAGCGAGGCGGTCTGACTGTTCACGCCGCCCCCGTCGTTGCTCACTACCACGCTGTAGGTTCCCGCGTCTGCGAGTTGCGCCGAGCCGATCGAATACACGGCGCTTGTGCCTCCGGAGATATTCACGCCGTTCTTCCGCCACTGGTAGCTGAGTCCGGTTCCCGTCGCCGACACACTGAAGGTGGCCACACTCCCCGGCCCCACGGCGAGGTTCGCAGGCTGTGCAGTGATGACCGGGACATCCAAGAGCGTGTTCACCACCCGGAAATCATCCACCCAGAGTTGCCCCTCAGAAACCGGCCCGTAATACGTGTTCGCAAGCAAACCTACGGCGATTTCACTTGTTGCAGTCGCATCCGGAACGAGTTGACTCAGTGGCGTACTCCACAAAAACTTCCAATTCGTTCCCAATCCCGTGTCGTCGTACCAAGACTCGAACACTTTCGCCCCCGACCGGTAAATCGCCCGCAAGCGGAACTCCACCAGAGAAGTCGTCGCAACCATCTGACCCTCGGAAGGATCCGGACCTGGGCTAAACCCATGCTGAAACCTCCCGTTCACCGGAGCCGAGTCAGTTCTGGCAAACTCCACGCTAAAACTATTGTAAGTGCCCGCACCCGAAACCGTCCTTGCGTCAGCCACGACCAACTGGATGCTGGACCCGCCGCCCGAAGAGTATGGAACGGTATTGCGCCCGCGTACTTCCAACGACCAGTCCACATTGGTTGTCGGTCGGCCATTCCAGATGAGATAGGCATTCTGCTCCGCAGTGGAAGTCCCTGTGACAAGGAAACTCGCGTGCCCGTTTGCAGCCTCGACACGCATCGTCCCGTGGTTGGCCTGCACGGCAGTCCACTGCGTGGGACTGATCGCTGAGGCAAAACTGTCACTCCCGTAGTTGCTGGCAGCGATCGCGAGGAACATCGAACCCGTTCCTGTCCAACCCGCATTGACGGCTCCCAGAGTGACCGTGCTCGTGCCTGCACTCACCGGGGTCCCCGAGATCAACCCGGTGCTCGTGTTCAGAGACAGTCCGGCGGGAAGCCCAGTGGCGGTGTAGGATGTCGGGTTGTTGGTCGCAGTGATCTGGTAGCTGAACACCGAACCGAGTGCGCCAAAGGCGCGGGTAGCACTAGTGAGGACCGGTACGCTTGAAATGTTGTTTACCGCCAGCACTGCATTTCCACTGGTCACTCCTCCGGAAGCGTTGCTCACTACCACGCTGTAGGTTCCCGCGTCTGCGAGTTGCACCGAGCCGATCGAATACGCGGCGCTTGTGCCTCCGGTGATATTCACGCCGTTCTTGCGCCACTGGTAGCCGAGTCCGGTCCCCGTCGCAGACACACTGAAAGTGGCCGAACTCCCCGTACCCACACTTAAACCCACGGGTTGGCTCGTGATCGCCGGCACGTCCAACGGCGCATTCACCACCCGGAAATCATCCACCCACAACTGCCCCTCTGAAACCGGCCCGTAATGCGTGTTCGCAAAAAGAGCCACGGCAATTTCGCTCGTCGCAGTCGCATCCGGAATGAGCTGACTCAGCGGCGTCCTCCACAAAAACTTCCAATTCGTTCCCAAACCCGTGTCGTCGTACCAGGCATCAAACGCCTTCGCCCCAGACCAGTAAACCACCCGCAGACGAAACTCCGCTACAGGGGAAATCGCAACCACCTGCCCTCCAGGAGGATCTGCACCCGGACTAAACCCATATTGAAACCTCCCGTTCACCGGAGCGGAATCAGTTCTGGCAAACTCCACGCTCAAACTATTGTAACTGTCCGCAGCGGCAACCGCCCTTGCATCGGCCACTAACAACTGGATGCTATTCCCGCCGCCTGAAGAATAGGGGACGGTGTTGCGCCCGCGCACTTCCACCGACCAGTCCACAGTGGTTGTCGGTCGGCCATTCCAGAGGAGAAAGGCACTCTGCTCGGCTGTGGAACTCGCTGTGACGAGGAAACTCGCATGCCCGTTTGCAGCCTCCACACGCATTGTCCCATTGTTCGCCTGCACAGCAGTCCACTGCGTCGAACTGATCGCTGAGGTGAAACTGTCGCTCCCATAGGTGCTGGCAGCCTTGGTGGACTGAATGGAACCCAGCAGCAGTGCCCAACAAATGAAAAATCTAAGTGCAGCGTTCATTCAACAGGGGAAGTTTCGTGGGGGATTGGCAAACACTGCAACACACAGAGATAATCACGCTCCGTGTTTAGCGTGTCAGTTCAAGATTTTTGTGTCGAGTCAAACATATTGGTAGCCCGGCGACTCCACCGTTCCGGACTCTCTCCGGTGTCATTTACTTTTGAGTCAACGGCGGTGTGACGCCGTTCGTCTCCCCCCTCCGATTCGCTCTTCCGACATCTAACCCCCAGTCGCTCCAGCTTTTTTCCAAAAGCCGCCAAAAACGAAAATCGGAATGCATCGGACCTTCCTTTAGAGTCCCCGCATGACAGGTCCCATCGCCAGCGCCGCCCGCACCCGCGTTTTTGTTCGCCGAGGTTCAGCGATCACGGCGCTCCTGCCCGTGGCGGAACTACTGTCCACCGCCTGTTTTGCCGTCGGGGTTTGCGAACCGGATCAGGCCTCGTGCTTAAAGGTCGACACTTTAAGTCGCAGGGACGTTCTTGCTTTTTACCACTCAGTTTTCAGCAACGGAAGACAACCCGAGGCGAGCCCAGAGTGGGATGGACACGTATCGGCGCTTCTGCCCGGAAACACCAGCGCGGCGTTTCAATCTGACGTGCTGCGGCGGGTAAATTTTTACCGTGCGCTCGCAGGCGTGCCGGCGAACCTCACTCTCAATGTTGAGAAAAGCGCAAAAGCGCAGGAGGCGGCGCTCCTCATCGCAAGAAACAGCGGACTCAGTCATTATCCAAGAAAAGAGCACTCCGAATGGGTGGGATTGGAGCAGTTTCCCCGCGGGGTGGAGGCCTCCGCCAAGTCCAACCTCTCCTTGGGTGCCCATGGGCCGGCAGCCGTGGACGGACAAATCCGGGACGACGGCGATGCAAACAAGAATGTGGGACACAGGCGATGGCTGCTTTCTCCAAGGCTGCGAGAAATCGGTACCGGGGACGTGCCGGAAAGCCCCGGGTTTGACGCAGCCAACGCCATTTGGGTGGTTGGAGAGCCCCAAGGCACAGCCACGAAAGATTTTGTGCTGTGGCCCAGCCGGGGATATTTTCCTGCAAGTTTGCTGCCCTGCCGCTGGTCTGTTTCACACCCTGAGGCTGATTTTACCGGCGCGACCGTTCTGGTTTGGCGGGACGGCGTACAGGTGGCCGTGCGCGCTACCCGTACATGCAGCACTCCGGCGAACGGCTCTGAGGGTGAGCGGACACTGGTGTGGGAACCGGCGGCAGGCTCTTCGGCGGCGCCCGCAGACGTCAGGTTCGCCGTAGAGGTTACGGGCATCAGAATCGACGGAGTGGAGCACCGACTGGCCTACGAGGTCGTGGCATTTGATCCAGACGCACTCGACGAAGCGCTGGTTGTGGACGGCGAGGCTCGGGTGCACCCGGCCGGCGGTTGGTATGCGTTCAACAGCATCGCAAAGGCGGACGGCTACGAGCTCAACGTGTCGCGCGGCAGTACAGCGCCCTGGCTGGAGGGGGCGGAGGGTACCGGGGTGCAGATTCTCACCGCCACTGCTCCGGACTACGCGGTGGTGCAGTCCAAAATGGTCAACACCGGAACGAGCGCCTTTCACCTGACGCATCCGGGGACGCAACCGGCTGGTTTTGCAGACCAAATCTTCCAGTTGAAAAGGCGCCTGGTGCCGAGCCCGGACAGCGTATTGCAGTTCTCCGAGACGGGCCGGTTTGCGACCCCCACCACCACGTTGAACGCAGAGGTAAGCACGGACGACGGCCTGTCATGGGTTGCCGTCTGGAGCCGGACAGGCGTGGGACTCGACTCCGCCCTTTTTGACACGGGTTGGAATCCCCACGCGGTTCCTCTCAACGCCTACCAAGGAAGGACTGTTTTGGTGCGCTTCAACCTCAAGTGCAACAGCAGCCCCATTGCCGCCGGCGTAACAAAAGACTACGGCTTTTTTGTTGATAACATTGTTCTTACCAAAGCTGTTGAGTTGGTCGAGGCGAGGCAAACCAGCCTGCCCGCTACAGCGACGGGCTTTACGCTCAACAGCGGGACGGCGGGAGCCCGCCTGTTAGAGGGAGAGCGCTATTACTTTTCGGTCGCTCCCAGAATTGGAAAGCGCTTGTTCCCCTCCGGCGCTTTAAAAGTGGCCACGGTGGCGGCGGCTTCAACTGTGCCATCCGACGGAGATCCAACTTTCTTTTTTCAGAAATAGTCCTCGTATTGAGCATCGCTGCTCGTCCCGCCTGTTAGCCTTCACCCCATGCCCACGAAACCGCGACTCCCCCCACGGCCGGCTCCTGCGTTCCTATCCTTCCTGCTGCTCTCCCTCGCGGCGCCGACACTCTCCGCCAAGCCGGGGCTCTCCGGCCTCCAGTTTCCGGTGGGCCAGCCCGCCGACCAGCCTTCCGCGAGGGTCACCATCGGGGAGGTGGCTCAGGGCGCTCAAAAACGCGGCTTTCTGAGGATCGCCGTGCTTCCCCTCGCCTCGGCAAACGGGGTCCAGATCCGGTTCCTCCGCCCGGACCCCTCGGTTTTTCAGGAAGTCACCGATACCCTCCGTTCCCTCACAAAGCTGGACGCACAGGAGTTTAACCGGCTCGAACTCTTCGCTCCGGGCGAGACCGTCCCGCGTTTTGTGGCCGAACAAGCCTCTCCCGGGCCCGGCGGGTGGACCTTTAAAAGGGCCCGTTTTCATTCTGCGGCTTGCGACATCGGAGTGCCCGAGTGCTTTCTCTCCCTCGGCGGCCCCGCTCCAGGCCGTTTCTCGGCCAAAACCTTGCCCACGGAAGGTTCCCAGGGCACGTCTTCCGCCCTGCCCACGCTGGCGGAACTCCTGCAGGCCGCCCCCTGAGCCACTGCGGCCGTAGCCGCGCGCCTTGTTTCTGTTCCGAAACAGTCCGCCGCCAACCGCTTGAAACAATTGACGGTTGTCTTTGTGCCAGCCGCTGTGAAACCTGTGGACTTTCGAAGGGCCGTCCCCTTTCTCCTCCCATCTCCTCCCCAACGGACCCCCCAAAATGCAAAACATCCTCCGTCTGACCCTTCTGTTTTTGGCCGCCTGCCCGCTCCAGGCCGCCTCGCCCTACCCCGCCGCCTCGCCTGAAACGCCGGCAAACCGGACGCTCCAGCGGTACTGGGAAAAACGCACCGCGCAGCTGCACGCAGAGGGTTCGCTCGCCCCCGTCCTCACGGCCGCACAGTGGACCGCCGACAAAGCCGGGGCGCGCCAACAGCTTTTTGAAATGCTGGGTCTCCATCCGCTGCCGGCCCGGACGCCCCTCCAGCCTGTGGTGACCGGGGTGCTTCAGGCGGACGGCTACCGGGTCGAAAAACTACACTTCCAGTCCCTTCCCGGGCTGTATGTCACCGCCAACCTGTATCTTCCGGAGGGCCCCAAAAAACCGCTGCCCACCGTCCTCTACGTGTGCGGCCACGCCGTCATGAAGAAGGACGGAGCAAGCCTTGGCAACAAAACGGGCTACCACCACCACGGGGTCTGGTTTGCCCGGCACGGGTACGCCTGCCTGATGCTGGACACGCTCCAACTCGGCGAGATCGAAGGCACACACCACGGGACCCACAACCTCGGCCGCTGGTGGTGGGTGGCCGCCGGGTACACGCCGGCAGGGGTCGAAGCCTGGAATTGCATCCGCGCGTTGGACTACCTCCAGACGCGCGCCGAGGTGGATGCGGGCCGCATCGGTGTCACCGGGCGCAGCGGTGGCGGCGCGTATTCCTGGTGGATCGCAGCACTGGACGAGCGCATCGCAGCAGCAGCCCCCACTGCAGGCATCACCTCGCTCCAGAACCACGTTGTCGACGGCTGCATTGAAGGCCATTGCGACTGCATGTTTATGGTCAACACGCACCGGTGGGACTTCGACCGTGTCGCCGCCCTCGTCGCGCCGCGGCCGCTGCTCATCTGCAACACCGACAAGGACAGCATTTTTCCTGTCGAAGGTGTCTTCCAAATCTATACAAGCGTCCGCCGTCTTTACGCGCTCCTCGGTAGGGAGGAAAACATTGGCCTCCAGATCGCGGAGGGGCCGCACAAAGACCTCCAACCCCTCAACACCGGCGCCTTCCACTGGTTTGAACGCCACCTCAAGGGCGCCGACGCCATGGCCACCACAGATGAGGCCGCAAAAAAAACCCTGCAACCAGAACAATTGCGCGTCTTCACCACCCTCCCTGCAGACCAACGCAACACCCGCATTGATACCGAGTTCGTCCCCCTTGCCTCCCCTGCGGTTGCTCCGGATTCACCCGCCCAATGGGCCCTCCAACGGGAAGCCCAACTGGCCGCCCTCAGAAAAAACTCCTTCGGCGCCTGGCCCGCGGACAGCACAAGCCCCCCGCTGACGAAGGTGGGCAGCTTTGAGTCCGGCGGGGTCGCGTTTTCTGCGTACGATTTTGTAAGCCAGGATCCGTTTGAGCTGCGTCTGTACGTTGCCCACAGCGCCGCTCTGTCCCCAGAGAGTCTTGAAATGAACGTTTTGCATGCACTCGACCAGGCCGGGTGGGAGCCCTTTTTAGCGACCTACCAACCCCGCTTTCCCAACCTGTTTGCGGCAGCACCCGGTACCCCGCCGGATCAAAAGGCCTTTGAGTTGGCGGCAAAGAAACTGGCCGCAAACAAACGGGCCGTGGCCTATGTCGCCCCCCGCGGTGTCGGCCCGCTGGCGTGGTCGGGTTCCGACAAGGTTCAGACCCACCGCCTCCGTCGGTTCAACTTACTTGGGGAAACGCTTCAAAGCGGCCAGGTCTACGACATCCGCCGTGCCCTGCTGGCCCTTCAAAGCGTCAGTCCAAACAAGGCGGCCAAAACGTGGTTGGCCGCCGAGGGCGAGATGGGGGTCAACGCCCTCTACGCCTGCCTGTTTGAGGGGCGGGTGGAGCGGATTGACCTCACAAAGCCCCCCCTCAGCCACAGGGAAGCGCCAACCTACCTGAACGTGCTCCGGGTGCTCGACATTCCCCAAGCCGCCGCGCTGGCCAGCGAGCGCACAAAGGTGGTCCTCTACACAGACTCCCCTGAAGGGTGGAGCCACCTTACCGACACCGCGGCAAGGCTCGGCTGGCCCGGGAACGTGCAACTTGACAGACTGCCAACCCCCTGAGCGAAAGACTTTTGAAACCTGGACTTCGGGTTGTTTTCTCCGTTGCCTGCACCCTCGTTTGCCAGGTTTGAATTTGGGCGGCCGCAAATGGGCCCGCTGGGAGTTTCCCACGGCCCGAGACGACCCCGCCCCACCGCGGCCTGTCTAAGGTACTTTCACACGCCCGCCCCCACCGCCCAACGGTTGCCGGTTTTGAGAGTCAAAGTCACCGCAAGCCGACGCCCCGCCCGGACGAATCGTCCGCGGTCCCCCCGGACGCGAACAACTCCCGTAACGGGACGGCGGCTTGCGGCGACTTCTCCAATTTCCCCGCCTCCCGGTCCGCAAATCAAAGTTTGGTACGGGCTCATTTTCGCGGACCAAAAACATCGGGAACCCGCCAAGTAGGCCGATCGGGGCGGCATTAGTCGCACAGGTTGATTTGCCATGCAAACTTTGTTTCCACCAGTTTTTGCCCTCCCCGCCTGGGAAGCGGTCCATGCAACAACCCGGCTTTGCGGCGGACGGAACGGTGGCCGAGACCGCCACTGCCGGAGGCTCGACTTGTCGGTAAAACGGACCCTGAAGCAAAAAACGTCATGAAATTACATGGGCGTCTTCAGCCCGCAGGCCCGGGCCACACACCACCCGCGGAAGGCTTCGAAGAGCATGAAGCCCCCCCCGAGGGCCAGCGCCGCGCCAACGGCCGGGTGTTCCCGGCTGAACCAGCCTGCGGCGAGGCTCGCCACGCCGCAGAGGCCGCGGGCGATGCGGCCCGGGGTACCGATGTTTGGAGCGAAAAACTTCATGGGGTCAGCAAGGTACACTTTGAGCGTTAGCTTGTGAGAAAGCTCTGGCAACCTAGACAAATAATGTCATTCTGTCTAATTTTAACCTCCATCTGTTCATTTTTCTGCATTAAAGTTGAACAAACCGGTGGCGGCTGTCTAATTAGGGGCTGTGTACACCTTCCCCATCCAGACCGTCGCAGAACGCACCGGCTTGAGCGCCCACGCCATCCGGGCCTGGGAGAGACGCTACAACGCCATCGCTCCAGCCCGCTCACCGGGGCGGCACCGCATGTATTCGGAGGCGGACATGTCGCGGCTCAACCTGCTGGCCGAGGCCTGCAGGACGGGGCGCCAGATCAGCACGCTGGCGAAGCTGAGCAACGAGGAGTTGCTGGCTCTTCTCGGTCGGGCAACAGTCACAACCATTTCTGGGTCGGTAGGTTCTTTTTCCAGCGAGGCTGGCGACGGGGCTTTCTGCACGCAGGTGCTGGAGGCGGTCACCCGTCTGGACACGCTTGGCTTGGACGACGTCCTGCAGCGGGCACAGGTTTCGCTTGGCGACCAAGGTTTGCTGCGCCGGGTGATCACCCCGATCGCCAGGGAGATTGGCACGCGCTGGAGGGCGGGACAGATCGGAGCCGCGCAGGAACATTTTTTCACGGCAATGGCCAAGGTGTTCATCTGGAACATGACCCGGCAGTACCGTCCCGACGGACGGGCCCCGAAGATGGTGGTGGGTACGCCGGTGGGCCAGTACCACGAAATCGGGGCGCGGATCGTGTCCGCAGTGGCGGCAAACAACGGCTGGAACGTGACCTACGTGGGGGCCAGCCTGCCCGCGTTCGAACTGGCGGGGGCGGTGCAGGTCAGCGGAGCCTCCGCTCTGGTTCTGAGCATTGTTTTTCCGGAGGACGACCCGGCCCTGCCCGGGGAATTTGAGAGGCTTGGCCAGCTTCTGCCGCAAAACATTCAGGTGCTCGTGGGAGGCCGCGCCAGCGGCGCGTACCTGCCGGCGCTGCAGGCAATGGGCGCCCGGGTGCTGGGCTCCCTAGAGGATCTGGATGCGGAACTTGATGCCATGAGGCGCCAGCCCAGAAACCGGTAGGGACTTCCGCAGCCCTCCAGCCACAGGTTCCAAACCCAGCCACACCAGTCTTATGCCTTTCAAGCCGCGCCTCCGCACGCTCCACCGTGAAATGTGGGTCCCGCTACCGCTGGACACGGTGTTCGGTTTTTTTTCCAATCCGGCGAATTTGGAAAAGGTGACGCCGCCCTGGGTTGGTTTCCGTATCCTGAGCAAGCTGCCTGTCGAAATGAAACCGGGGGCGCTGCTGGATTACGCCATCCGGGTGCATGGAATCCCGCTGAAGTGGCGCTCGGAAATCACCGTCTGGGAGCCGCCCTACCGCTTTGCGGATTTGCAGCTCAAGGGGCCTTACGCGGTCTGGCACCATCAGCACCGGTTTGAAGCCCGGCACGGAGGCACCCTGGTGACCGACGACGTGGAATACGCCATCCCCTTCAGTTGGATGCCAGGCGCACAGCTGGTGGAACGGTTTCTGGTCAAGCCGGATGTGGAGAAGATTTTCGCCCACCGCCGGGGTGCCCTGCTGCGCCACTTCGGCCTGCCGGAGGCCCCCGCGGAGCCACACGGTCCGGACCTTTTCCCCGGGAACGAGGGCCGCAAGCCATGACGCGGACCAGGCGCCCGGCGCGACTTCCGGGAAGGTGCACGTTTTCCGCGGGATTACGTTTGAAGAGACAGGCGCCCCAAAAAACAGGACTCGCCCAGAGCTGCGTTGCCCTCCAATGTCTGCGGCGCGCATCGCCCGAAGGCTGTCTCCCCCCTCCGGCGCGCGGCCAGCACTCCCGGGGCGGACGCATCTTTTCGCCTGTCTTCCCCCGCCCGTCCCAGTTCCAATCTCCAGCAAAACAAACGCCCTATCCCACAAGCAACCCATGCACGACGTGAACCACTCCCATCCTCCGGTTGGCAAACTCACCAACGCCTACAGCGAACGCACTTTCCCGCCCTTCAGTTTGAGCCGCCTCCTCAATACGGTCTTCGCGCCCAAGGGCGGCGAGAGGGTTTGCATTCTCATCGACCTTCCGGATACGGCGTTGATGAGGGATTTTGGCTTCCTGGCGGAGCCGAAGTTCACCATCCAGCGGCACGCCTACGAAGTGTTCTACCAGGGCCTGCGAGCCGGCGTGCTCGAGGAACTTGGCATGCAGGGCGCTGATATGTTTGCCTACGAACTGACTGGGGGCAGCAATCTGGACCTTCCCGAAACCGGTGTGGACGCCGCGGGCGCGACCATCTCCCTCAGGGACGTGGTCTACACCAAGTACGACCTGATCCTGTGCGTTTCGACCTACTCCGCCACGGCGCCCCTCACGGCCTTCGCCAAACAGTACGGATTTCGCGGGGCGACGCTGCACGGGCTCAATCCGATCATTTTGAGCACCGGCCTTTCCGTGGACTACAAGGAGGTGAGCGTGTTGGCGGAACGCTTCAGACTCGGGCTCACCTGCGCCGACCGGGTGGAAATCGACTTTGAAGTGGCGGGCGAAACCGCCTTGCTGCGGCTGGAACTCGGCGGACAGGAGGCACAGAAGAGCCACGGCCTTTGCCAAGGCGAACCCGACGTCGCCAACCTGCCTGCCGGCGAGGTTTACTTCGTCCCGGAGACGGCGGAGGGCGAGTTCCCGATGCAGTACGCCGACGGGACCCTGGGGATGATGACGGTCAAGGCGGGCCGTATCGTGCAGGCCCGCCTGCTTTCGGGGGACCCGGCCGTGATCGCCGCCCACAACGCCAAGCTCACCTCTGACCCGGTCACCGGCGAACTTGGCGAACTGGGGTTTGGCACACAGGAACTCCCGCCCAGCGGCCGCGACATCCAGGACGAAAAGATCCTCGGCACGCTGCACGTTGCCACGGGCCGGAGCGACCATCTCGGAGGAACACTCACGCCGGACCGTTTTGCCAGCCGCCTCAACGCCACGCACGACGACATCCTCTTCAGCCCGACCAAGACCCCCTCCATCCGGGTGACGCAGGCCCGGGCATACCGGGACGGGCAGGTGCACTTCATCATAGAGGACTACGCGCCCAGCGCCTACGTAAGGGGCCTGTTGGACGGCCGTTAGCATGCAGCCGGAGGGGCGAGTAACGACCATGAACTCCGGATTTCTAGACAAGCTCATCGAGCGCATCGGCAAGGTGCGCTCGGTGGATCTGGAGGCGTACCTGCTCCGCCTAGCCGACGAGAAGGGCTTCCTGGAGACCATCTTCAACGCCATTCACGAGGGCGTTCTGGTCACCGGCCTTGGCGGCGAGGTCAACTACATTAACCGCGGCGCCTGCGACATGTTCGGGCTCGAGCGAGAACAGTGCATGGGCCGGCCCATTGGCGAATGCCTGCGCGGGATCGCCTGGGCGGACTTGCTGGGCGTTGGCAAGGTGGTCTCGCGTGATGTTGAGATTTTCTATCCCCAGCACCGGTTCGTAAACTTTTACATCGAACCGATCCGGCTCGAAAAACCCTCGGCCACCCGGCAGAAGGACGGCTACGAAAGCGAGCCCGTGGGGTACGCCGTGATCCTGCGCGACATCACCGAAACGCGCCGCTCCACCGAGGAGACCATCCACAGCGAACGGCTCTCGGCGCTGACGCTGCTGGCGGCCGGGGTGGCGCACGAAATCGGCAACCCGCTCAATTCCTTGCACATCCACATGCAGCTTCTGGAGCGGAAGCTCCGCCGCCTACCGGAGGGCACCCGCGCCGACCTGCAAAGTGCGGTGGAGGTGGCCAAGGGCGAGATCCAGCGACTCGACTCGATCGTCCAGCAGTTTCTCGGCGCCATCCGGCCAACGCAGCTGGAGTTGCGGCTCGAAAATCTCAACACCCTGTTGCGCGAATCGGTGGACTTCCTGCACCCAGAGATCCTTGACCGGGACATCCGCGTCGACGCGCTCCTGCGCACGGACCTGCCCCTGGCGGAGGTGGACCGGACCCAGATCAAGCAGGCGTTCTTCAACGTGATCAAGAACGCGATCCAGGCGATGCTCCCGGGCGGGGTCCTCCAGATTGAGACCGCGCTCGAGGGGCCGTTTCTGCGGATCACCTTCCGGGACACGGGCGGGGGCATTCCGGCGGCGAACATGAGCCACGTCTTCGAGCCGTACTTTACGACCAAGAAAAACGGCTCGGGGCTGGGCCTTCTCATCGTGCGCCGGATTGTGCGCGAGCACGGCGGCGAGATCGACCTGGTCTCGCACGAAGGCGAAGGCCTTGAATGCATCATCCGCCTGCCGCAGCGCGACCAGCGTGCCCGCCTGCTGCCCCCGGCACAGGACTAATGCCCCGCCGCGGCGTCAGTGCTCTTGCGCTGGGGACAGGAAGCACGCTTTCATGTGGGTTTTCCCGCACCACCTCCCATGAGCCAAAAAAACATCGAATCGCATCTGGTTGAAAAGCGCGTCTTCAAGCCCTCCAAGGACTTCTCAAAGAAGGCGCGCGTCGGAAGCCTCGCCGAGTACAAGACGCTTT
>JBIKSY010000104.1:0-12746 GCA_044348365.1 Chthoniobacteraceae bacterium | reverse complement strand
TCGGGCTCAAACCGCCATTTGATCGGGGGCGGCCGTTCCCCTTCGACCAGGGCCCGGTCCAGAATCTGGCGCGCCGCAGCGTAGTAGAGCTCCAGTTGAAGCGGGGAAATCGAGAGCGCCCGGCCGATGTTGTCAAAGCCGCCGGCGGGCGGATCTTCCGGAAACTTTTCGGCTGGTTTGAAGTCGACCCCAACCAGATCCCTGATGGTGTTGTTGTACTCCGCGCGGTTCATGCGCCGCAGCACAACCCGCGAGGAGCGCTTGGAGAGTTCCGCACGGGAGAGCTCCCCCTCAAGCCATCCGGCAAACCGAGCGGCCGCAGCCGGCCCTGGTTGCGGCTTTTCTTCGGGCGGCATCTCGTGCCGGTTGAGCACGTGGACCACCTCGGCCCACCGGGCCGCCGTGGCCGCGTCTTCGAACCGGTTGGGCAGGGTGTCCAGACGCAGGTCGCCCTTTTGCTTCTCGGCACCGTGACACGAGACGCAATGTTCCTTCAAAAACGGTTGGATTTGCTGGCCGAAGCCGGCGGTATCCGGCTTGAACGCCATCTGGACTGTGGCAGGCTCCGGCGACGCGGGTTTCGCCTTTTTCTCGCTCGCACCCAAAACCGGTGGGGAGGGGGAGAAGAAGAGCAGGGACAGGAGAAGCCGTAACAACGTTGTGACTGCCGGAGGCATACCAGGGGGGATGTTTAAACACTTATGGCCTGCGTTTACCTGAGGCAAGCGTGCTCAGGAACTGTCCGGTGGACGCACAAGCACCGCTTCCCTAGCAAGCGTTCGCCATACGGAACCCCCTCGTGGGCAATATATCCCTGACGTTCAGTGGCATGAGGCTTTTCTCCGCCAGTCTTTTGCCCTGCGAGCCGCTCGAACGCGGGTGCTGGCGCGACTCGACGCGGCCTGCGTCAGGGAGGGAACCGAGGCTGGGTGTCCCATTCACGCTAGAGGTGCATGACTGCATCCGGCGCACCATCAACGTCCAGCAATTGCCTGCGCAGGGGAGCCACAGGGCATTACAGCAGTTGGGAGCCTGCCCGCATCATACAGGAATAAGCCTTTCTCTGTAGCGTGGCATTAATTAGCCATGCACCTGTATAGCAAATGGCTTGTGCATTGGTGCAGCCATCCACAAGCTTCGATCTGCCCTCCCCCGTCGACGGTTCGCGATCCATTGCCGAACCGCCTTCAGGACCACTGGGCGCCTGCTCCATCAGGTTTGTCCACCCCCCCCATGAAATCCCCATCCCGCTTCCGGCGCTGTCCCCTCGTGCCGAGGATCTTCTCGGTAACCAGCGCCTTCCTGCTCACGGCAAACGTCCTCTTATGTGGGGCGCCAATTTCACCCGAAGCGTCAAGGGTGCAGACGAGCCTTCCCGCTTCACAAGCGCCAGGCGCCGTGGGCGAGCCCATGAACCTGCGTCAGGCAGCTCCGATGGCGCCCACTGTTGCCTCAGCCGATCCTGTGGTGCGGCTAAAACTGTTGCCACCGGGACCGGACAATCCGCGCAACAGCGAGGCTGCATTCCTCCGCCTGAAGGATGGCCGCATTTTCATGGTCTATTCGCACTTCACCGGAAAGCAGGGTGCGGATGAGTCGCCTTGCCACCTGGCGGGCCGGTATTCGAGCGATGGCGGCAAGACGTGGACGAAGGAGGATGTGGCAGTCGTCGCGGGTGACGAAGCCAAGATGCGCAACGTCATGTCGCCTTCTCTGCTGCGCTTGCAGGATGGGCGCATCGCTTTGTTCTACCTGCGCCTCAATGGCCCGCTCGACGACCGGCCCATCATGCGGGTGTCGACGGACGAGGCGCAGACCTGGGGCGAGCCGCGGGTCTGTATTGGCGACGATGAAGTGGGCTTGTATATCCTAAATAACGACAGGGTTATACAACTCAAAGACGGGCGTCTCGTCCTGCCACTCGCGCGCCACGACGATCTGACGAAGCCGAACAAGTTTAACGACTATCCTCTAACCCTCTGTTTTTTGTCCGACGACGGTGGGCAGACTTGGCGGCGCAGTCAGACCGTGCTCGATGGCAAGCCTGCCTCGGGAAATCGAGTGGCCCTGCAAGAGCCCGGGGTGGTGGAGCTCAAGGACGGCCGTCTCATGATGTTTTGCCGGACGCACACGGGTTACATCTACCGCTCCTTCTCAGCGGATGGCGGTGACACCTGGTCGCCGGCTGTGCGTTATCCGGGCCTCTTCGCGCCGGTCTCGGCAGCGGCCATAAAGCGTATCCCGAAGACCGGCGACCTCCTGTTGGCCTGGAATGATCACACGGGTGTGACAACATCCGCCTCGTCCCCATACAAGGGAAAACGCACGCCCTCCAATGTCGCGATTTCACGTGATGAAGGCGAGACGTGGGAGAACGTAAAGACCCTCGAGGCTGATCCCAACGGCTGGTATTGCTACTGGGCGATGGAGTTTGTCGGCAACGACGTGCTCCTGGCCCACTGCGCCGGTTGGCAGCCCGGACCCGGGGACGCGCCTGGCCACGAGACCAAGCTGGCGCTCACCCAGTTGACGCGGTTCCCGCTGTCGTTTCTCTACAACGGTACACCGGTCTCAGCCGCTCCTGATTTTTCAAAACAAAAACGCCTTCAGCTTTTTCTCCTCACCGGGCAGTCAAACAGCCTCGGCACGACGGAAGATCCAGATGAAAAAGACATCACTCCGGGCATTGATCCGGTGGATGGGCAGATCCCGTTTTTTTGGTCGAACCGCTCCACACGGGCGGGGGACGGCCCGGCGATGTTGTATGGCAATTCGGGAGGTAAGATCGTCACGCTGCGCGCGCAACAGGGCGAGGGACCGGATCCGCTGTTCTGGGGACCCGAGATGGGCTTTGGCCGCGCCCTGGCCGCTGCAGGGACAAGAGACTTTATGATCGTAAAGGCCAGCCGTGGCGGAGGCGGGAACGGCTACTGGCTTAAGGGAAACGGAGACGACCACATGTATCGCCATGTTTTGGCCACGGCCCTCGAGGCGCTCAAACAGCTGCCGCCGGGCACCGAGTTTGAATTTGTCGGCCTCCTTTACCTGCAGGGCGAAAGCGACCACGCCGCTGAAGCCGCCGTGGCCGGTGAACGCCTGCTCACGCTGGCCGCGAACCTGCGCAAGGATCTGCCGAATGCGAGTGCGATGAAGGTCCTCGTGAGCGGGATCGTCCCCAGCGGTAAGAATCAGGACATGGTCCGCGCCCAGCAGTCGGCGTTGCCTGCCGCAGACCCAAGGGTCCGATATCTCGATAACATGGAGTGGAAACCCCGCCGCTACGACGGCGCCCACTACGTGAAATCCGCGAAGCTCGAGCTTGGCCAGCGCCTCGCAAAAATGTGGCTGGGGTGGACGGAATAAAAACGCAACCAGCGGCGACATGAAATTCACAGCTCTATTCACTACCTTACTTGCGGCCACCTCGCTCTGTTTTGCCGACAGGCCGGACTCACTCAACCGCGGGGAGACGAACCTGATGACCAATGGCTCGTTTGAATCGTGGGGGCATTACGCCACCGAGGGTTTGCCGGGTTTGCTGAAAGCTGGAGGGTCTTTTGAGGATGCAAAAGATCCGCTCGTTCCGGTCCGGTGGACTTGGCGCCTGGCGGGGACGACTGCGTTGACGCGCAGCGTGGAGGTTCACGGTGGGAAAGCAGCGCTGGCGTTAACGGGCGAGGGAGGCGACTTGCGCTGGTCTTCGCTGGAGGTGGTGCCGGGGGCGACTTACTCGGTGGGGATCTGGGCGAAGGGCCAGGGCCAGGTCATCGTCAACCTTTGGGGGCAGGCTCCAGAGGGGCCCCAGAGGTTGGCCGAGGTCAAGGGTGTCGTGAAGGGTGAGTGGCAGCTCATCCAACAAAGGGTGAAAATCCCCGGCCATGTTCGCGTGATTGATTTTGGCGCGACGCTTTTGCCCTCGGATAAAGGCAGTGCTCTGGTGGTGGATGATGCACACATTGCTGCACCGCTGGATTTTGCCTACGACGCTGATGCGGTGCTCACGCAAAGGCTCGTCGCGGACGCAGACACGATTTTGCTGGCGGACTTCGACAAGGACGACGCCAGCATCAAACTCACCGGCAAAAGCCACTATGTGAGCGAGGGGCGCTTTGGCCGGGCACTGCGGGTCGAGGCGCCGGACTCGGCAATGATTCCGCTCAAACTCGAGCAAATACCCGAGGAGGGTACCCTGGAGTTTTATCTCTCGCCAGACCAGGTGGGACAGCTCGACTGGAAAGAAAAGGGACTCCGGGATGTACCCCAGCAGCACTTTCTCTCGGTGGACAATGCGAGCGGTGCGCTGGCTTTTTTCCGGGCTGGCAGTGACTTGACGCTGGGTTTTGCGTGGGACACGGAGCCGTGGAAAATTGGAGCCAACACGCGGCGCAACAACTCGGTTGGCGGCCCAAGTGACGTCAGCCTCCGCCGCATGCGGAAAGGCCAGTGGCTGCATGTCGCGGTAACCTGGGATGCCTCGGCTGTCCGGATGTACGTGGACGGCGTGCTCTACGCCAGGAAGACAGAGGGCCCGCTGAAATGGAAGAGCCTGCCGACGAGTCTTTCCATCGGCTCAGGCATGTACGGGCATCTTACTTGGACCGGTGCGGTGGATGACGTTCGCGTGTCAAAGGTGAAGCGCTTCGGCCCCTTCCTGCCGAAAGGGGCCACCCCCAAACCCCTGACTCCAGAGCCTGCGCCAGTCCTGGCGTCCGCACCTGCCAGACCCTTCTTAACGCCGCAGCAACTCGCTACGGAACGCGCCAAGCTTTTGCAACCACTCCCGCCGACGCAAGCGGGCAGCTTTGAGACCACGCCCGATGGCAATGGCGACTACGTCTATGAAGCAGAGCGTGCCAAACCGCTCATCAGCGATGGTAAGTTCGTGGTGCACCCAGATAAACCCGCTGCGGGCCTGACCACGGTACAGGTCGGCGAAACTGGTTCCGGGAGGCTGCTCGGCGATCCAGTCAATGGGGGTGCCTTTTGGAAGCTGGAGGCCCTCCCGCGCGGCAACTACCACATAGGCCTGCTTTACGAGTCGCAGGAAAATCGCAATGCCAGCTTGCTCGAATCTCCGCAGGCCTATAAGCGTATCCACCTGTTCCTCAATGGCCGCGTTATCCAGCCAGGTTCCACTAGCGATCCGGTGCAGGTGGCTCCGGGCAAGTGGTACACGGAAATCCGCTCGCTCACGGCGGAGCCCCTCAAGCCCGGCGACGAAATCGCGGTGGTCATCGGCGGTGGGCAGGATGCGCTTATAGCCCGTCTTTTGCTGCACACCGCAGCGCCGGTCATTGGCGCCGGACGCGCCCCTTTGCATTTCGGCGACGACTTTTGGCAAAACGTGGACACCGTTCTGCGGGTCAACACGCTGTGCTATTTCGTCAATGACAAAGGCGGGCGCCTGCTCAGTCGTAACATGTGGCATGGACAGGAGCAGGTTGCCGATTCGCCAGCCAGTTTTCTGCGAGGTACGGATGGCAGGGCCATCGCACACTGCCTGCTGGCCAATCCCTTGCCGGTAGCTGTCACCGTGGATTTCGACTGCACGATCAAAGGCTTTTACGGCCAGGTCGCAGGCCGTCTGGCCCAGTCCTACACGCTTCAAGCCCACGAGCGTCGGACGTTGAGTATCCCGTTCACAGTGACGGAGGACGACCACTCCTATTCGATCAAATCGTCGGTCAAAGGCGCTGCAACGGACCTCAAGAAGCAACTCGCCTGGCCAACCATGGACACCCTTTCCTTGTTTCCCGGCTACCGCCAATCAGTGGCCTGGCGCGACCCGTTGCACACCAGTCACGCGAAACGGATCGTCTTCAAGGAACCGCTCAACACCCCCCACCACACACAGTCGCTCAACGGAACTTGGGAGCGCGCTTTCATCTACAAACTTGTGCCGGATGTGGTGCCTCCTGCCGACGCCAAGTGGGAGGCCGCCGCAGTTCCAATCCCCATCGCTCAACGGCTTGAGCAAGAGCCGCAGAGGCAGTTCGGCGCCTATTACCGCCGCACCTTTGAGATGCCCGCAGACGGCACGCAGCGCAGTTACCGACTCGTAATCGCCAAGGCTGGTGCCGAGGCCGCTGCTTTTGTGAATGGAACGCGGGTTGGCCTTTTACGCGGAAGCAACACGCCCTTGGTCGTGGACATCACCAGCGCACTGCGCCCCGGTAAAAACGAGATCCTCCTCACCGTGCGGGATCTGCTCGCGGTGATGAACCAGGAATATGTGAACCCCGCCGCACCCGTGGCCAGTCCGCAGTACCTTGATGCCGCAGCCGGTTTTGAAAGCCTCGCACGGCTCCTGCTTGGCGACGTGGAAATCGAAGCCTCTCCCGCCGTCGCGGCTGAGGACTTGCTTGTGACGACCTCTGTCCGAAACAAGGCATTCAGCGCCGGCCTCTCGGTCCGCAACCATAGCGCAAAGAAAACCAAGGCCATTGTTAAAACAACGGTGCAGGACGCACGGAAGGTCGTCCTCGATCTTGGCCAACAGGAAGTGGAGCTTGGAGTCAATCAATCGGTCCCGCTCAGATTCAACAAGCCCTGGGTAGACCCCCAGCTCTGGAGCCCGGCCAATCCGTATCTCTACGTGCTCGCGGTGGAAGTCATCGATGCCGCCACGGGCGAGAGGCTCGACCTCGCACGGCAGCGCTTTGGCTTTTGCGAAACCTGGATCGACAACGCCAGTATCATGCTCAACGGCGGTCCCATTAAACCCAAAGCTCTGACCACACCACATCCCTGGGGCGCCGACCTGGAGTTCACGATGTCCCGTGGCGCGCCGATTCCCGACTGGATGGATGAGAATGGATTCCTTGCTTCCGCAGGCCTGGCCGGGGTGGCGAACAGCTCCAGCAAACACAATGTCGATCGCGATCAGTTCTGGGATTCCGCCCGCGCCAATGTGCTCGCCGGAGCCAAGCGACTGCGGCACCACCCATGCATCATTGCCTGGGATCTCTCCAACGAGTGGTATGGTTTCCTCAACTACAGCGGCAAAGACCCGCTACTGGGCGCGAAACGACTCCGCAGCCTCACGGAAGTGCTCGAAAAGCAGGACCCCAACCGCTGGACCTTTTACAACGGAGATGAGGATCTCTCCGGGCTGCACTACGCTTTCAGCGGTCATTATTTGAGCCCTTACAGGGGTGACTATGGCATGGATGGGCACCGCGCTTATGCGCCTGATCGCTTCTTTTTCCGCAAGTTGAACGAAGCGTTTAAAACTGGTGAACAGGTGGTTGTCAGTCCCTCGCGTGGCATCTCCGTAGAGTGGGGCAAGAAGCTACTCATGAACACGGAGCACCTCTGGAAGGTCGGCTGGATGAACCCTCCCGGCCCGACGGAGTTCATTGGCGAGGAAGACGTCCTCTCTCCCGCCGTCGATCACTATTCCGGCCCGGCGGCCTGGTCTTACAAACAGAACCTTGATGGGCATCGTGACCTAAACTGCGCCGTGCTGGCCTTCTACGGCGGTACCTGCCCGTCACGGCGTGGTTGGATGCTCCAACAATTCATCATGCCGGAGATGGTGCATCACGCCTATGCGGGCAGCACGATTGCCCGCGACTATTCACTGCACAGCGACCTCTTTGTCCCTGCCAAGGTGACGTTCACATGGCAGTTGCTCGCACCCAACGGCGAGGTCATGGCTCGTGGTGAAAACGCGCAGTCCATGACCAGCGGCGATCTCAAACGTGGCACGCTGAGTTTCAAAGCGCCCGCAGTGAGCAATCGCACCACGTTCACGCTCGACATGCAGATGCATTCCGAAGGTAGCGTCGTCTATGCCGAGCAACGCGACATTGATGTGTCGCCACCCCCGGTCACTGCCCCCTTTGAAAGGACCGTGCTCTTTGACCCCGCAGGCAAGACCCAGGCAGTACTTAAGGCCGGCGCCCAGATTCAGGACCTTAGCAAGGTCGAGCCCGGTGTTCACGCCGTCATCATCGGCGAAGATGCCCTGACGGTGGCGAACGCCTCCGAAGTGGCCAAGCTGGAAAAGTATGTCGAAGCCGGTGGTTGTGTCGTGATTCTCGCCCAGCAGGTCACCCCACAGGGCTTGCCCGTGGTGACCAAGATCGAGCCAAAGGAGCGGTCCAGTCAGGTCTTTGTGCAGATGGGTGATCATCCCGTCCTGCGGGGAATCACGGACTGGGATTTGCACTTCTGGGCGCCCGCTCGGGTGACCGGTCGCGGTGCTTATGCCAAGCCGGATTCCGGCCCGTTCACCGTGCTTGCCAACAGTGGCTCCCCGATCGGCATGGAGTGGGTCCAGTTGATGGAGTGCTATCGTGGCAAGGGCTCCTACCTCCTCTGCCAACTCCCGCTCATCGCCGCCGCCGAGCACGAACCGATGGCGCGAGACATCCTCTCTCGCTTGCTCCGGTACGCGGCCAGCGGCAAGCCTGCGCTCACACCGGTAAAAACCATGAAGGTGTTTACCGCGATTGGCAGTCCGGTGGACAACCGCCTGCGTGACATTGGCGTCACCATTGAAACCGTCGCCGAGGCCAAACCTCTGCTCCCAGACGACGTGGCGCTGATAGATGCCACACATCCGGCCGCCGCTCTTGCCGCTGCGAAATGGAAGGACGCCCTAGCCGCGGGTGCGACCGTAATTGTTTCCGGCGCAGTGCCTGCCGATGCCGCGTGGCTCTCCGGACTCGCCGGTCAGTCGGTGCAAATTGCCGTGCAACCCTTTCGCATGTGGGAGGGTCGGGGCTATCGCAATGGTCGATCGCCGCTTACCGCGGGCCTGACCCATCTTGATTTGTTTTTCAAAACCTACGACGAAACCGAAGGCCCGAGTCCCCAGTCGGAGGACGTACGACTCGTGATTGAGCCCCTTGCCGAATACTCAGTCCGGCTCTCCGGGGCGCGCGAACTCGTCTTTCCAGGGCTGCTGCTCGAGCAGGTTGTGGGAAAAGGAAAACTCGTTGTAGACCAGCGCCGTTGGACGACCACGCATGAGAAATTAGTGAGGCCAGCTTCAAGACAAGCCACGACGCTTGCGCTCGGTCTGGGGGTGAGCATCGCTCCCGCCGTACCCACCCGCGAACTCCCTGCGAACATTGCCTACCAGCCCATCGACCTGAGCGTCTGGTCCAATCGCTCCTTCACCGACAAAGTGCAGGACGACGGCAAGGATGGCTGGCCCGACCAGGGCCCCCAGTGTGACGTGCGCGGCTTTCCTGCCGGCAAACAAACCTTTCAGGGTGTGCCCTTTCTAATTGGCAGCGGACCAAAGGGTATCATCGCCCTCCGCAATCCTGCGCGTCCGGGTGCGGCAGACTTTTCGACAGAAGTAACCATCCCCATTGGTACCAAGACGGAAGGCTTCTACTTCATCCATGGAAGTGCCTTCACCAGCCCGTCCGATCTCGGCAGTTATCAGGTGCAATACGCAGACGGCACCAGTCTCAAGGTGCCCTTAAAAAAGGGAGCAAACATGTGGGATTGGACGGCGACCCATGCGGGATTCACCCAGGAGAAAGGCACGCGCAGCAACGTTGCCTGGACCGGCAGCAATGACGTGTTCAACTCCATCAGCCTCTACCGTATGCTCTGGGTGAACCTGAAGCCCGATGTCGTGGTGACCAACGTGCGAATGAGCAGCAGCGGCCAGTCTTCGCTGATGCTCGCTGGCCTCACCGCTGTGATCGCCAAAGGCCAGCAAGACAGGGCCCCTGCGCAGATCACCCAGGCCCGCCAGGCCCTCTCCGAGGCCATAAAGGCCAGCGAGGAAAAGAGGGCCGACCAGGCCGAGAAACTCCTGCACACCGCCCTCCAAGCCGACCCCACGCTGACCGCTGCCCGCCAAGCCCTCGCGGACCTCCACGAGCGCCAGGGCAACGAAGTCGCCGCCCTTCAGGCCTATCAGTCCTGGGTTTCCGCCCGCCCCAACACTCCGCTGCCCTATAACCGCATCGGCGAGATTTTGGAGAAACAAAAAGATTACCCGGGCGCCCTTGCCGCCTACACGCAATCCCTTGTGGTAGAATGGAACCAACCCCCGATCATTGAGGCCAAAAGCCGCGTGCAGAGGATTGTATTGGAGAAAAAATAGTATGAAGACCCATGGCATAACCCGTCGCAGATTTCTGGACCGAACCGCGGCCGCTCTTGCGGCAGGAACCTTCGCACCGCTGGAGCGTTCTCTCGCAGTAGTCGGGAATGAATCACGCCGTGCCGCCACCCTGGAAGAGGCCTACAAGCGGCTCGGGTTCGACCCGCGCGCAGCTGACAGCTTTACCTCGCTGTGGATGGCGGACATCCACTACGGCGGCGGCAAACCGGAAGACATTCTGCCGCCGATGCTCGCTGAAATCGCTCCCATGAATCCGCGCCCTGCGTTTATCGGCATCGTGGGGGATCTTATCTGCGCGGCCTCACGTGCCTTCGGAATCGTTCCCAATGAGGCTGACCGCAGAACGGCAGTGGAAGAGTTTCGCGCGCTGAAGCCGCACTATGAGGAACTCGCGCGACTGGCACCGGTGAAGCTGACCCTTGGAAACCATGATACCTTTCCCGGCGAGGCCAACCTCGGGCTGTTTCGCAGTGTGTATGGCGATACACCCGTTACCCATGCTTTCGAAACGAAAGGCGTGCCTTTCATCATCGCCAACGGCGGGAGTTGCGGACTGCTTGATGATGCACAGCAGACGTGGTTTTGCGAGCAGGTGAAAAGGTTGCACCGCCCCGGAGGTACCCTGATCACCGCCGTCCATCAGCCCTCTGTTGGAAGCCTGGTGCGCGAGCGTGGCATTACGTCGGCAGCGCGTGCCGCCTTTGCCGGAGCGCGCGGCAAAATCTGGCTCATTGGCGGGCATGAACACGAGAACCGTGATCGGCAATTTTCGATCCCTGGCGGCGAATCCGTGATGAACGCGTGGATCACCGCAGGAAACCGCACCTCGTGGGGGAAAGAGAATCCTGGTTACTGGGTCTGGTGCTTTGCCGCGGGGCGGCTTGTGGGCCGTATTTTCCGGCATGTGGGCGATCCTGCGGGTTACAGGCTCTCCGCACCCGAGGTTGCAGAGAGAGCCGAACCGTTGCTGCTGCCCTTTGAAAATCGAGGCGACCTGCTGTGGAAGGTGCTTGTCGGAGAGGGTGACGAACCTTACCGCCGCACCACGCAGGCCGCATGGTGCCTGAACTATTGGACCTATGTGCGAAAACTCGACTACGAGTTTCCTCTCCAGCTTGCTAAAGGAAAGGCAAGGCGGTGCATCGTCCTCATGGCATCCATTTCAACCAAACCCACCGGCATCTCTGTCTCGGCAGACGCGAAGGATTGGCAATCCGTCGAAAACCCCGAGCAAAACGGTTCGTATCTGACCTTCGCCATCCCTCAAGCGTGCCTCGACTCAGGAACTCTCTTACTGCGCATGACGGACTGTGCGGTGAGTGGGTTCGGTCTCCTTGGGTAGAGGGATTTATCTCGGTTTTATTCCTCAGCTTTTCGGTGGCGTCCACGGACGCGCCCGGGGTCAATCCCCCAGTGGTCAACCCTACAAACTGCCCGGAAAAGTTTTGTTATTGAACCCGCGTTTTTTGTCTGTGGCATGGGTGGTTGGGGTGGGAAGTCGCGTGGTGGAATTGCGAAACTTCTGCTTTGCAGCAAGGTCGAGCAAGAGCGCTACCCGGCCAGGGCGTTTCCTTGCGATCACGCAGCGAGCGAGATTCTTGAGCAAGGTTTCGATGTTTGCCTCCATTCCCATGGCGGACTAACCTCCGGGGCGGCGTTCGCGCGCCCCGGTTAGGGGCATCCAGCAAAGGGTGGCCGGCCTTCTCGTCGCCGGTCCCAGCAGGCGGTTGTTAGCAAGCAGTCAGAGTCGGAAGCCGGGTTTACGCAGGTTTTGAGTGGGCTGCGCATTAGTCTGCCAATCGGGACCGAGATTCCTTTATCCGGGCTAACTAAACCGTCTAAATGGCATTGTCCTTATAGACAACTATGACACCCCGTTTTCACCTTTGGTCAGTTCTGACTGTCCTTCTGAGCCTCATGCCAGTTGCCGTCCGTGCCGCGGCCCCGTTTGAGGCTTTTTTGGAGACCCACTGCATCCGCTGCCACGGCCCCGAGAAGGAGAAGGGGGATTTGCGGATTGACCGGATTTCGCGCGATTTCAAGTTGGGTGCGGACACGCACCACTGGGCGGAGGTGATCGAGCAGGTCAATTCGGGTGAGATGCCGCCGAAAAAGGAAAAGCGGCCCACACAACAGGAGATCGCGGCTTTCGTTTCGGGTCTGGATGCCTTGATGAAGGAGGGGCGGGCGGCGCGGATGGCTGCCCGACCGGCGGTGTCCCATTACCGTTTGAGCCGGAAAGAGTACAAGAACACGGTCTATGACCTGCTTGGCGTGCGGTATGATCCGGCCAAGCCCGGGGAGTTGAACGAGGACACATTGTGGCACGGCTTTGAGCGCATCGGCTCGGAGCTGACGCTTTCGCCTTCGCATGTGGACCGCTACTACCGCGCGGCGGAACTCGTGCTCGATCGCGCCTTTCCCGCGACGGCGGGCGAGGCGCGTAAGGTCCGCAAGACCGCGGCCGAACTCCGGTACGGCGGAGGCACCGAACAACAGGGAGCGCTGGACCGGTTCGGCATCAAGCGGCCGTTGCGGTATCTTATGTTTCCGGGCCGGACCCAGGACGCACTTTCGCCCAACTGGTTCGGCAAGACCGGGCCGGAGCATAGCGGGCTTTACAAGGTGCGCATTCAGGCCAGCGGGATCC
>JBIKSY010000009.1:0-39829 GCA_044348365.1 Chthoniobacteraceae bacterium | reverse complement strand
GGTGGTCTCGGTCCTGGTTCGGCCCACGCTGAGGGCGGAGTTGCCCGCGTTGAGAGCGGTGAACCTGGATTCAGCAACCAGCTTCATCGTGACGGCCGACGGCAGTCAGCTGAGTTACCAGTGGCGCAAGAACGGAGTGCCCATTGAAGGAGGGACGGCAGCCACGCTTAGCGTGCCGGTGGTGAAGGAGTCGGATGCGGGTTCCTATGACGTTCTGGTGTCCAACCGCCTGGGGAGCTTGGTCAGCAATGCCTCGAAGCTCTCCGTGAACCTGCCTGCGAAGATCCTCAGCCAGCCGCCCGCCTCGATTTCCGCAACAATCGGAGCTGCCGTGCCCCTGAGTGTTGTCGCCGGCGGCACCGGCCCGTTCACTTACGAGTGGCGGCGAAACGGCTTGTCGCTTGAGGGCGGCACATCGGCGACCTATCTCGCGCCCACCTTGGAGGCGGGCTCTGCGCGGTATGTTGTGTCCGTGAAAAGTCTGGTCTTCGGAAACACGGTCGAAAGTGCAGGCACCGTCGTGAATGTCTCGCCCGGCCGGGGGATTTCCATCCTGCGTGCACCCACCGCCGCCACGAGCGTGATCAAGGGGACCGCGGCGGGTCTCAAATTGACCGTCGACCCGAATCCGCCGGACGCGTTGCGCACGACCTACAGGCTGTTTACGCAGGGGGGCACCGGGCCGGGAGTGGACGTTGGAATCGGGGGACTGGTGCCGGCCAACGGTGAATTTGAGGTGCCGCTCAGGAGCCTGACGGCGGGCGGTTCTTTTACGGTGGTGCTCTCCAGGGAGTACGCGGACGGCCAGGTCATCGGGAATGTGAAGACCGCTGGATTTGCGGTGGAACTCAAAGGGATTGACGCAGCGGCCGGCACCTACGAACTGCTTCTGACCGACTCCAATGGACTGGTGGGGGACGGTGCCACCTACCGGGGTGTGGTGCTGGCGACGGTGAGCAAGACCGGCTCGGTCTCGGGCCGTGTTCTCTACAACGAGGCCCCTCCCCTGTCCGGGGCAGCGGGCTCGGAGCGGGTTTACACGGCGGTCATCCGCTCTTTTTCCTCGGTCTTTACACCCTCCGCGGCGGACCCAGGCAGGCTCGTGTGCGCTCCGAAGCTGGGCCTCGGCACGCAGGCAAACCGGCAGGCGCTGGAACTGGAGTTGGACTTTTCAGCAGAGACAGTCGAGTTGAATGCCGTGGTGCGCGACCGGATCTCGGTGCCGCCGGACACAGACGCGGAGGGTTGTGTGAGTCAGGGCTTTGGAGCGGTCCGCGGGGTCACCAGTCTGGCTGCCGTTGGAACCGGAAAGTTGAACTTCACCTCACTGGTGGGCCGGTACGCGCTGGGATCTGACTCGGGATCCATGCACGGCAGCGGACCAGGTGCCGACAACAACGCAACCGTTCTTGCGCAGGTGCTCACGACCGGAAAAGTGTTGTGGGCCACGAGGCTGAGCGGGTTCACGGGAAGTGGTTCCGCCACGCTCAGCACAACCGAACAGGAGGCGGCCACCGCGCAGTTTTACCAGGCCCGTACCCTTTCGACCACCAAGGCGCTCTCGACCACCAGTCTTCTCGGACAGCTCCGGTTTGAAAAAATAGAGGGTGGTTCGTTGTGGAGTGCCAAAGCGTCGGCCGCTTACGACACCGACAAACTCGAGCGGCAGTCCTGTTACGTCACCAAGGATGTCACCAAGGTGCCAGTATACGACGGCGACCGGTTTGATTTGGGCATCGCGGGTTCCCCCACATTCAACTGGTCCGGGGTGCAGTTGCTGGATTTCCAAGCCGGGACAAGCTGCCGCTGGACCGGCTCCACCACTGCAGGCCTGTTGAGCTTCCTTAACCCTGCTACCGCCACCGCCCCGGTGAGCATCCCGCCCCTTTACCTCATTGCCGAGGATCCGGCGGGGGAGGGCACCTACGTATGGACGATTGCCGTTTCGGCTTCTGGAGTCGTGAAGACGTACTCCGCCACGAACTCGCAGCCCGCCTTGACCTTGCGGTTGGACAAGACCCGGGGCGAATGGCTGGGCTCCTATGTCTCGGCCAACAAACTGCGACGCACCGTCGCAGGCGTGTTGGCGCGCCCCGAGGGCGAGGATTCCTTGCGAGGCGCCGGATGGGTGGAGATGGGTGCAATCCCGGCCACACAGACCGGCGGCTGGAGGCTGGAATTGAACGCGCCCTGAGCCGGGCACGGAAGGCGCCTGCTTGGCTCACGGGTGCCGGCCGTTGGGGCCCGTACCGAAATCTTGGTAACACACCGGCCGTAGCCAGCGCTGGATCGCGGCCGTGCCCACCGCCGTAAAGCGGCTGTCCGTAGAAGCCGGATACGGCCCGCCGTGCTGCATCGACGCACATACCTCCACCCCCGTCGGGTAGCCGTTGTAAATCAGCCGCCCCGCCTTCTGTTCCAGAACCGAAAACAGCGCCCCCACCGCCCCTGCCTCGGCCTCTGTGCCGTGCACCGTCGCCGTCAACTGGCCTTCCAAACCGGCTGCGATCTCCAAAAGCCCGTCCATGTCCGGCACGCTCACCAGCAGGGTCGAGGGGCCAAAATTCTCCTCCCGAAGCAGATGCTCCGCCCTGTAGCCCGCAGCGTCCGTACCCAGCAGCAGAGGGCGGCCCTGCGTCAGCGCCGCCTCCCCCGGAGCCCGCGATTCCGCCAGAATCCGGACTCCCGGAAGAGAGGCGGCCCGCGCCGCGCCGCCTTCGTAGGCACGCAGGATTTCAGTATGCAGCAGCGTGGACGGAAGCGAGGCCCGCAGCGACTCCTCCAGAAGGCTTTGGAACGCGTCAAATTCCGGACCCTCAATCCCAAACAGCACCCCCGGTTTCGTGCAAAACTGGCCGCCTCCCTGCGTGACGGACTGCACGAGGCCGGCGGCGATCTGGGCGGCGTTTGAGCGCAGCGCGCCGGGGAGGAGGAACACCGGATTGAGGCTCCCCATTTCAGCAAAAACGGGAATGGGTGCGGGCCGGGAATTTGCCGTGTCGAAAAGGGCGCGGCCGCCCCGAAGGGAACCGGTGAAGCCGACCGCGCACACCAGCGGGTGGCGGACCAGCGCCTCGCCCAAGCCGTGGGAGCGGCCCTGCAGCAGCGCGAAGGCGCCGGGAGGCAGGCCTTCTTTTTGGAGCGCGCGAAGCACGGCGCTCCCCGTCAGTTCGCTGGTGCCCGGATGCGCCGGATGGCCCTTGACCACGACCGGACAGCCTGCGGCAAAGGCGCTGGCCGTGTCGCCTCCGGCTACCGAGTAGGCGAGGGGAAAGTTGCTTGCCCCGAACACAGCCACCGGCCCCACCGGGACAAGGGTGCGCCGCAACCCGGGGCGCGGCAGCGGCTGGCGCTCGGGAAGCGGCTGTTCCACGCGCAGATCCCTCCAGCGTTCTTCCCGGAGCAGCGCGGCCAGCAGGCGCAACTGGCCGGTCGTCCGGTTGCGTTCGGCGGTGAGTCGTTCCAAGGGGAGTCCGGTCTCCAGCCGGGCCCGCTCCAGCAACGATGCGCCCAGATCCTCCAGTTCCGTTGCGATGCCTTCGAGCAGTGCGGCCCGGCCTTGGGAGCCAGCCGCCTCCAGCGCGGTGCGGGCCGCCTCGGCGGCGCCCAGTGCCCGGTGGACGTCCGCTTCGGTGGCCTCATGGAAGGTGGGAGTCAGTGCCTCGGGACCGAGCGGCGAGGCGGCGCCAAACGGGCGCGTCCCGGGGGCAATAAAGACGCCGTTGATCAGGCTGGTTCCATGAAGCGGCATGGCGGTTTTTTTGGGGGAAGAGTCCGGCCTCGCCGGCGCCCGCCCGGAAAGCATATCGAGGCGCGCGAGATTTGCCAACAGGTGCGGGGAGCGGAGGCCCCGGCTCTGCGGCGGCAACCCGGGAGAGAAGCTGACGCCGGTTTTTTTCTTCGAAAAACAGCGTTCTGCTCCATGCTGGGCGGCCGTGAATCTGCTGCTTGCTCCCGACAAATTCAAAGACTCGCTACCGGCCCCGGCCGTGGCGGAGGCTCTCGCGCGGGGTTGGAAAAGCGTACGCCCCGATACGGAGTGCAGTTTTGCGCCGATCTCCGACGGCGGGGAGGGTTTCAGCGAGGCGCTTGCCCAAGCCCTCGGGGCCGAGTGGATCTTGCTGGATTCGGTGGACGCACTGGGCCGCCCGATCCGGGCGCGCTATGCCTGGGTGGCCACGGAACAGACGGCGGTCATCGAAATGAGCGAGGCTTCGGGGCTGTGGCGTATCGCCCCCTCGGACCGCGACCCCATGCGCGCCCACACCTTCGGCACCGGGGTGCTCCTCCGGGACGCCATCCAGAGGGGCGCGCGCCGCATCCTGCTGGGACTCGGGGGGAGTGCGACCACCGACGGCGGCGCCGGGATGGCCGCCGCGTTGGGCTTTCGTTTTCTGGCGGCGGGCACGGGCGAGGTGCTCGAACCGTTGCCACGCAATTTTCCCGCAATCGGCCGGATCGACGCCAGCGCGGTGCCCGCGCTTCCCGAGATCATCGCGGCTTGCGACGTCCAAAATCCGCTGCTCGGACAGCGCGGTACGGCGTGGGTGTTCAGTCCCCAGAAGGGTGCCGGGCCGGACACGGTTGGTTTTTTGGAAGGGGCGCTCACGCATTTTGCGCAGGTGGTGGAGGCCGGAACGGGGCGCATTTCCCGGGACGTACCCGGGGCGGGAGCGGCCGGCGGGATCGGTTTCGGGCTGCTTTCCTTTTGCGGCGCGTCCTTGACGCCCGGGTTTGAGCTGGTCGCTGGGGCGATGCAACTGGAGCGGCGCATGGCCGCGGCCGACTTGGTGCTGACCGGCGAGGGCCGCCTGGACTCCCAGACGCTCGAGGGCAAGGGCCCCGCCGGGGTGGCCTCCATGGCGCGCGCCCTCGGCAAGCCGGTCATCGCGTTCGCAGGCTCCATCGAGGAACATCCCGCGCTGCTGGCACACTTTGACGCCGCGGTTCCCATCATTGACCGGCCGGTCTCGCTGGAGGAGGCCATGCAAGACGCCGCCCCCTTTCTCGAACGGGCCGCCGCCCGGACCGCGCGCCTGCTGCGCCTTCCCTTTTCCCTATGAGTCAAAAACGCATCGCACTTCTTTTTTCCGGTCAGGGCGCCCAAACCGTTGGCATGGGCCGCGACCTCGCGGAGGCCTTTCCGGAGGCGGCCGCTCTTTTCCAGCGGGCCGACGCCCAGCTCGGCTATGCGCTCAGCGGTGTTGCCTGGGACGGTCCGGAGGCCGCCCTGACTGAAACACGCCACTGCCAGCCCGCCCTCTACGTCCACGGTCTGGCCTGTCTGGAGGCGCTGCGCAGCCTGGTCGGGCCCTTCGCCTTTCATGCGGCCGCCGGCCTTTCCCTTGGCGAATTCACGGCCCACGCGGCCGCCGGTACCTTTGGGTTTGAGACGGGGCTGCGGCTGGTCTCGGAGCGGGGCAGGTTCATGCAGGAGGCGTGCGAGGCGACTGCCGGGGGCATGGCGGCGATGATCGGAGGGGAGGAGGCGGCCGTGGTGCAGCTAGCGGCGGAGTGCGGGGTGGACGTGGCCAACTTCAACTGTCCCGGGCAGCTGGTGCTTTCGGGCGAAAAGGAGGGGGTTGCCCGGGCGGTGGCGCTTGCCAAGGAGCGCGGCATTCGGATGGCCAAGCCGTTGAATGTGGCAGGCGCCTATCACTCAAGGTTGATGCAGGCGGCGGCGCACCAGTTGAGCGGCGTGCTTGCGGGGGTGGAGTTTGCGCGGCCCGGGGCCGTGGTGTACTGCAACGTGGACGCCGCGCCTGTGTCGGAGGCCGCCGATATCCGGGCGACTTTGGAGCGGCAGGTGACCGGATCGGTGCGTTGGACTCAGACGCTGGAGCGGCTGCTGGACGAGGAACGGTGCGAGTTGTTTCTGGAGTTGGGCCCCGGGGGCGTTCTGGCGGGACTGCTGGGGCGCACGCGGAAGGGGGCACAGTGCGTGTCGGTGAGCGACGCAGCATCGGTGGCGGCGGCGGCGGAGTTGCTGCGCGCGTGAGCGCGGCGCGGAGCTTGTGCGGCCGACCAAACAGTGCGAACTCTGAAGAAAAAGTGAGTCAGACTCCGGCCAGGCGCTAATATAAAAATCTGTTATGAAACGTATCCTTCTCTTCGTTTTGACCAACCTTCTTGTGGTTACGGTGTTGGGAGTGGTTGGCAACCTGCTCGGGGTCAACCGCTACCTGACGCCCTACCGTCTGGACCTGGGCGCCCTGCTTGGGTACGCCCTGCTGATGGGGTTTGGTGGCGCCTTGATTTCGCTTTTGATCAGCAAGCCGATGGCGAAGTGGACGGCCGGGGTGCGTGTGATCGAGCGGCCCCAGGACACCGACGAGGTGTGGATTTTGGAGACGGTGCGCAAGCTGAGCCAGCGGGCGGGAATCGGAATCCCCGAGGTGGGGATTTTTGAGGGGGATGCGAACGCATTCGCGACCGGCGCGTTCAAGAACTCGGCCCTGGTGGCGGTGTCCACCGGGCTGCTGCGGGGTATGACCCGCGAGGAGGTGGAGGCGGTCATCGGCCACGAGATCGCCCACATCGCCAACGGCGACATGGTGACCATGACGTTGATTCAGGGGGTGATGAACACGTTTGTGGTGTTCCTGAGCCGGGTGATCGGGTTTGCCGTGGACAACTTTCTGCGCAGGGACAACGAGCGCAGCAGCGGTCCGGGCATCGGCTACATGGTGACCAGCATCGTGCTGGACATCGTGCTCGGCTTCGCCGCCGCGATGGTGGTGGCCTGGTTTTCACGGCACCGCGAGTTCCGTGCGGATGCGGGCGCTGCCGAGTTGATGCACGACAAGCAGCCGATGATCAACGCCCTGACGCGGCTGGGCGGCCTTCACACCGCGGCGCTTCCGAGCAGCCTGTCCGCGCTAGGGATTGGCGGCGGCATCGGGCGTTTCTTCAGTACGCACCCTCCCATCGAGGAGCGGATCGCCGCCCTCCGGGCCGCGGCCTAAGGCCGGGGGACCCCGGCTACTGTAGGACCTCGAAGATCGCTTCCACCTCGACGGCGGCGCCGGTGGGAAGCTGTGCGAAACCCAGTGCACTCCGCGCGTGGAAGCCGTTGCCTTCCTTGCCGAAAATCTGGTGGAGCAGGTCGGAGCACCCGTTGATCACCAGATGCTGGTCGGTGAAATCGAGCGTCGAGTTCACGCAGCCGAGCACCTTGATGACCCGGAGCCCGTCGAGTGTGCCGTGGCAGTTCCAGACCGAGTTGAGGATTTTTTCGGCGCAGTTGCGCGCCGCCTTGTAGCCGTCGTCCGTCTGCAGGTCGGCTCCGAGCTTTCCCTTGAGGTCGCTCACGTGTCCCGAGGTGAGCAGCTGGGTGCCTGAGCGGATGCACAGGTTCAGATAACCGGGGGTTTGCTGGGTGAAGGTGATCCCGAAGGACTCTGCGATTTGCTGTGGGTTCATGGTGGAGGTAGGGGGGATTTTGGAGCGGTGGTTTTCGGGAGGCGTTCGGGGGGGCCGGATGCAACCTGTGCTTACACGAAGAGTTTGCGCACGGGGCGCCCGCCGTCGGTCACAGGGACGGGGCGCTCTCCGTCCATGAGCTTCTTGGCGGGGTCGACCCCCATGGCGTTGAGAATCGTCGCAAACAGGTCCGGGACCGAGACCGGGTCCGCGACGGGTGCCATTGCCAGCTCGTTGCTTTCCCCGACGCATTGGCCGGTTTTGATGCCGCCGCCGCCGAGCAGCACCGTGAAGCACTTTCCGTGGTGGCCGCGGCCGCCACCGGAGTCAAACTCCGCGGGCCGGCCGAACTCTCCGGAGACCACAAGGAGCGTCTTTTCGAGGAGCCCGTGGGCCTTGAGGTCGTCGATCAGGGTGGAAAGGACGTGGTCGAGGCCCTTGATAAGGACGTGCAGGTCGAGCTGTGCGGCGTTGTGGGTGTCCCAGCCCGCGCCGTTGACGAAGTTGAGGTTGAAGCCGACTTCAATGAAGCGCACGCCGCGTTGGATGAGACGCCTTGCCAGCAGGCAGCGTTGTCCAAATTCGTCGCCGAAGGCCGCCCGGGTGGAGTCCTTTTCCGAGGCAAGTTGGAAGGCCTTGAGGAAGTCGCCGTTCTGCAGGGCAAAACACTGGTCGAGGGCCTCGCCGTAGGCGGCAAGCGCCGGGTCCCGGCCGGCGGAGGGGGCGGAGGCGCGGCGCAACGTGGCCAGCAGGGATTCACGCCGTCCCGCCCGGTCGGTGGAGATGTCCGGGGGCAGGCTGAGGCCCTCGGGGCCCTTGGCGGTGTCGGTCAGGTAGACAAACCCCGCCTTGGGCCCGAGGAATCCCGAGCCGCGCGTGGCGCTGGGATACCCCATGAGGACGTAGGGCGGAATGCCCTCGGCGGCGGAGCGTTTTGTGGCGGCCACCAGCGAGCCGATGCTGGGATAGACCAGCGAACCGCTGGTCGGCCGGCCCGTGTGCATGCGGTTGGTGGCCGCCGCGTGTTCGTCGATAACGTTGTGGTGAACGGTGCGCACCGGGGCCAGAAACTCACCGCGCCGCGCAAGGTTGGGGAGGTGCTCGCTGAACAGGGCGCCGGGAATCGCCGTCTCAATCGTATCGTAGTAGCAGCCCGCCACCTTCTTGCCGTCGCCGCGGATCTTCTTGGCGTCAAACGTGTCAATCTGCGCCATGCCGCCGCCAAGCCAGATCATGATGCAGTGCTCGGCCTTGCCCAACGGGACCGGCGGAAGCGCGGGTTCGGCGGCGCCCAGCGGCAGCCCGGAAAGCAGCGTGGAACAGGAGGCGAGGCCGGCGCGACGGACAAATTCTCTACGGTTCATAGGGCGAAAACTCTGGGGGTGGAATGCGGGAAGCCTTCGGGTGGAAAAGCGTCCGCGGTTAGGGAAGGAACGAAAACTCCGGGGTGAGCAGCAGCGCCCAGACGGCGTCCTCGGCCCGTTCGCGCCAAGGCGCGGCGAGGCGCTTGGAGGGCGGGTCGCCCGCCCTGAGCAGGGCCTCGGCCTCGTAGATGGCGGTGGTGGAATCCGGATGGAGATGGTTGCTCCACATCACCGCCTTGGTGAAGCGGGGCTTGCGGGCTAGTTCGTTTTCTTTGCAGGGCACCACGCGCCCGTCGAAACCTTCGCGCACAAACTCCGCAAGGGACTCCTGTTCCTGTGGGCCCGGCTCGCGGTTGAGCACGCGCAGGTACAACGCCCGTACGAACGCCTCCGGGGAGGCCGCCTCCAAGGCCATGGCGGTGAAGGCGCTGTCCTCGCTGAGCCGCACGATCCGGGAACCAATCACGCCGTTGGCGAGGATGGCCGGCTGGAGGAGGTCGGGGGCGTCCTCGCGCGCCGTTTTGGGTTCCGCCCGGGATTCGCGCCAGCCGTTGACTCGGAGGACGTCCGCAAGGGCCTGGGCCACGGGCTTTGCGAGCGAGGGGCGGTCCCGTTCGTTGCTGAGCCCGACCAGCTGCCAGGCGCGTTCGGGTTCTCCGAGGCTCAGGAAATCCTTCACCGTGCGGCGGCCGTCCAGGTCGAAGTTCAACGGTTCGGATTCGAAGGCCTTGCCCGCCACAAAAAAGAGGGAGTCAAGAATCTGTTCGGCGGAAAGGCGGCGCCGGCTGGGGGCGGCGAAGAGGCGCTCCGCCGGCTTGCACTGTCGGAAGGCGTCCGGATCGGCCTGCCTCTGGTAGGCGTCCGAAAGCATGATCCTCCGGGCCAGTAGCTTCACGTCGTAGTTGAGCTCCACGAGCTGGCGGCCCAGCCACTCCAAAAGCGCGGGGTGAGAGGCGACCTGCGCGTCCCAGTCGTCCACGGGCTCGATGAAGGTCCACCCCATGAGGCGCTTCCAGAGCCGGTTGGCCAGCACCTGTGCAAACCTCGGGTTGCGCGGATCCGTCAGGATGGAGGCGAGCTGCTCGCGGGTGTCGCCCGGATTGCGGAGCGCGCCCGGCAGGGGTTCCTTGGCGAAGTTTGAAAGCGGAAACTCGGGGCGGATGACCTCCCCCGCCTTGAGGGTGACGGTGACGTGGCTGTTTGCCTTGAGGCCCTTGGTGAGGCTCGTCTCGGGCACCTTGAAGGAGGCGCGCTTGAGCATCGCCGAGAGGGCGAACAGCTCACCCTGTTCGACCGGATGCGTGGGAGCGTCATGGCAGCGCGCGCACTTCATCTCCATCGCGAGAAAGCCCGAGGCAAGGATCTGCGCCTTGTGCGCCATCGGCAGGTCGTTTTGCGAGGAGGTGCTGAAGCCGCCGGCCCCGCCGTTAAGCACGGACCCCTCCATTGAAATGAGCGCCGTCGCAAAGCGGTCCGCCGGCCAGTTGTCCCGCAGCGCATCGTAGAGGAACCAGCGGAAAGGACCCGAATTGTTCAGCGTGGCCTTCAGGATCGAGGGGTTTTCCGCCAGTACATCCTGCCAGTACGGCACCCATTGGTGCGTCCACGCAGGCCCCGCAAGCAACCGGTCAATTGTGCGCGCACGCTTGTCCGGGGAGGGATCCGCAAGAAACGCGGCAAGTTCCGCGGCGGAGGGCGGCAGCCCCGTGGCGTCAAAGGTCGCGCGCCGCAAAAAGGCCGCGTCCGTGGTGCGGGCGGGGAGCGGGCGGGCGCCCCGCGCCTCGAGTAGGAGCGTGTCGACCATCCGCTCCACGGGGACCCCCGCTGGGACGGGATGCCTCGGAGCGACCGCGGCAAGCGCCGCGCGCGCAGTCTCGTGGCGTTGGTCCCAGAACGCCTTCTCGGCGGGTGGAGTCAGCAACGCGTGGTCCGCGTCCTCATGCGCCGCGCGCTGGGTTTTGACGAGGGCACTCCACGTCGCATCCGTGAGCACCGGACCGTTAAAGAGCGGCCGGAGTACCGACCATGCGCCGCCCGCGTCCCGTAGTGAAACGACTGGGGCGCCGGGTTCCGCGCGGAGGTTTTTCCCGCCTACAAAAAACTCGAAGCTCAGGAGGCGCGGGCTTCCTTCGGAGTGGACCGGGCCGATGGTCTCGGTGTGGCCCGGCTTTAGGAGTGCCATGGTCTTGACAAGTTGGAGCGCCAGCTGGTCGGGCACCGCCTCCGCGTCCGAGGCGCGGGGCGGCCCCAGAATCTTCTGAGTGATCGGGGTGGAGAACTGCGGGACCCCGTCGAGCACCAGCCGGCTGCCCTTGATGGCGCGCAAGAGCAGTTCGTGGGTTCCGGCGGGGAGGGTGACCATCGCGGAAAGCCGGACCACAAAAGGGACCGAACGCTCCTCGCGGAGTCCGCGGGCGTTGTATTTGGGGGGCAGATGGGCGAGGGCGAAGTCCTGTTGCAGCCAGCTCTGGGTGCGGGCCGGGGGCAGGTGCTCCCAGGAAGGGGAGAAGCCCTGAAACTTGTTTTTATCCTCCGGGCTGCCCCAGTCCAAGGGGGCGCCGTCGGCCCGGTTGGTGTGCTCGAAGACCTCCACAAGAACGGCCCCCTTGGGCGCGGACTGCAGGTCGGGCGGTGGCAGCAGCGGATTTTTGGCGGGTGCCGCCTCGACCTTCGCCGGTTCCGCCGCCGGCAGGGGGGCGGGCGAGAACAGGAGCACTCCGGCAAAGAGGGCGAGAGAGGCGGACGTAAGGGGTGTACGGCCAGTAACAAACATCCCCCAAATCTATACAAAGTTTGTGAGATTCAGAAACACAAACAAACAGGTATCCAAATTGGGTTTTCAGAGGCTGCGCCGCCACAAGGAGGCCTGAGCCACACTCCACTGGTATTTCCGCGCGTGCTCCCGAATCAGAAAAGGCAGGTCGCGGGTCGACTCCAACCGGAAGGCCGGCTCCAGGTGGGCGCGCAGGCCGTCCAGGGTGTTGCGCGGCGCCCCCTCGCCGGCCAGACCGCCCAGCCAGTTCTGACGCGCAGTGTATTCCTGCATCCAGGTGTAGGGCGAGGTCACCACCAGCAGCCCTCCCGGTTGCACCAATTCCGGAAGCCGCTCCAGACACCGAACCGGCTCGCGCAAACGGTCGATCAGGTTTGCCATCAAGACCACATCGAAGCGACCCAGGTCGCCGCGGAGCGCCATGGCGTCCCCTTGTTCGAAGCGGACCCGCGCCGGGTCGACGCCGGCAGGCAAACTGGCCCGCAGCAGGGTTCCGCACTCCCCCTCGTCCACGCGCAAATAATCCATGCCACCGGCGGTTCTGACCCGCTCCGCAGCCTCGACAAACCTGTGCGAATAGTCGATCCCGACCACCTCCTCACAGAGCCGCGCCAGTTCAAAACTGGAGCGGCCCACGGCACACCCCAAGTCGAGGGCGCGAGCACGGGTGGGCAGGCCGGCGGCGGCCACGCATTCGCTCACGCAGCGCACCGGATAGTCCAGTGCGTCCGCGGGCCCCCATTCGTAGGGCAGCACCTCGCGTGCGGCCCCGTAGTGAAAAAGCAGATATTCGCTGACGAGCTTGTCCGTCTCGTACGGGTTGCTGGGGGTCTCCGGCGAAAACTGGTTGTTTGGAGTCCCTAAAGTTGCGCATGCCATCTCTCTGGGATAGACGACAGGCCCGCCCGCAGCAACGGCCCTCGTCTTCAACGTTTAAAATGTTCTGGAAAGTCTCTCACCGCACGCTTGATTTGAGCAAACGCGCCCTCCTCATGGGTGTGCTCAACGTCACGCCCGATTCCTTTTCGGACGGTGGCCGGTGGGTGGATGCGGAAGGGGCCATCGCCGCGGGCCTGGCCATGGCGGCGGAGGGTGCGGACCTGCTGGATGTCGGCGGCGAGTCCAGCCGGCCGGGAGCGGAGCCAGTCTCGCCCGCGGAGGAGCTCCGGCGCGTGCTGCCCGTCATCGAGGCCCTTGCGGCGCAATCCCCCTGCCTGATCTCGGTCGACACCAGCAAGCCCGAAGTCGCCCGGGAGGCTCTACGCCACGGGGCCTCCGTGGTCAACGACATCACCGGACTGCGCCAGGCGCCCATGCGTCGGGTCCTTCTTGAGTCCGGCGCCGGCGCCATTGCCATGCACATGCAGGGCAGCCCCGCCACGATGCAGGCGGCTCCCGCCTACGGCGACGTGGTTGCGGAGGTGGGCGCTTTTCTAAAGGAAAGCCTCCGCCTGTGTGTGGCGGAGGGGATCGCGCCCGAACAACTTCTGTTTGATCCCGGCATCGGCTTTGGCAAGACCGTCGGCCACAACCTGCTGTTGCTGAGTCATCTGGACAGCCTGCGGGCGGCCGGAAGGCCGGTTGCCCTCGGGGTGTCGCGCAAGTCTTTTCTGGGGGCGCTGACGGGCAGTCCGGCGCTTGAAGACAGGGCGTGGCCCACGGTCGCCCTGACCAGTTTTGCACGCAGCCGGGGTGCCGTGCTGATCCGCGTCCATGAGGTGCGCGCAAACGCGGAGGCTTTGCGCATGACCGAAGCCATTTTGGAGGCTTCCGCGTGAAGCCGGATCCCGTTTTGGTTTTTCTCAAGGCCCACTGGCGAGACGGCGTGGAGATCGCCTTGCTTTGGCTGGGGCTTCACCAGGCGTGGTGCCGGTTGCGGGACACCCGCGGGGCGCGGATCGTGTTGGGGGTGGCACTGGGCGCCGTCTCGGTGCTTGTCCTTTCGGAGGTGTTGCGTCTGCCCGTGCTGGACTGGCTGCTGCGCAACATTGCGGCGCTGGGACTTTTTTCGCTGGTGGTGATCTTTCAGCCGGAACTGCGCAGGGCGGCGGCCAACCTGGGCAACAACCGGCTTTTCTCCAACGCGACCCACTCCGACGGGGGCATTGAGGTGCTTGCCGACCTGACCTTCGATTTGGCCAACCGCCAACTCGGCGCGCTCATCGCCCTGGAGCGGGATGTGCCGTTGACCTCCTGGATGGAGAACGGCGTTGAGATCGACGGGCTGCTTTCGAGCGAACTGGTTGTTTCGCTCTTTCACCCCAGAACCCCGCTGCACGACGGCGGCCTGATCGTCCGCAGCCACCGGGTGTTGGCGGCCGCCTGCATCTTTCCGGTCACCGACCGGACCGACATCGACCGGAACCTCGGATTGCGCCACCGTGCGGCGCTGGGGCTGACCGAGGAGACCGACGCCATTGTCATCGTGGTGAGCGAGGAAACGGGCACGGTCTCCATCTGCCACCGGGGTGGGTTGGAGCGGGGCCTCGAGCCTGCCGCCTTCAGAAGCAGGCTGGGGGAGTTGCTGGCGAACCATGCGAACGAAAGCCATGCTTAAGAAGAGCGTATTGGACAAACTGGGCACACTGCTGCTGGCGGTCGCCATCTGGTATGTGGTGCGGCAGCGCACCGAGCCCCATCCCGGCGGCCGCCCGGCCCCCGCCCACCAGCTCGCCCCCGCCCGTTAGGCGCCTCCACGTTTGCCGGCATCCTTCTCCTGCCTTGTCACCCCGCCCGCACCCGCCTTAAATCCGCCCCCATGCAGTCCCCGGAAGCCCAGTTGGAAATTCTCAAACGCGGTTCAGCCCAGATTTTGTCCGAAGCGGAGCTTCTTAAAAAGCTGCGCACCGGCAAACCGCTCAACATCAAGCTCGGGGTCGACCCCACCGCCCCCGACATCCATCTCGGGTTTACGGTTTGCCTCCAAAAGCTCCGGCAGTTTCAGGACCTGGGACACCAGGCGATCCTGATCATCGGGGACTTTACGGCGATGATCGGCGATCCCTCCGGGCGCTCCAAAACGCGGCCGCAACTGTCCCATGACACCATCATGGAAAACGCCCGCAGCTTCCAGCAGCAGGCCTTCAAAATCCTGGACCCGGCCAAGACCCGCACCGTCTTCAACGGGGAATGGTTTGAGGTGATGAACTTCGAACAGATCATCCGCCTCAACAGCCGCGTGACGCTCCAGCAGATGCTGCATCGCGAGGACTTCAGGTCGCGGATCGAACGGGGTGACTCCGTGCGCCTGCATGAGATCCAATACCCCATCATCCAAGGCTGGGACTCGGTCATGGTGAAGGCCGACGTAGAGATGGGCGGCACCGACCAGCTCTTCAACATTTTGGTGGGCCGCGATTTGCAGCGTGAGGAGGGGATGCCCGAGCAGGTGGTGTTTTTGATGCCCCTGTTGGAGGGGCTCGACGGGGTTCAGAAGATGTCCAAGAGCCTCAACAACTACGTGGGGGTCACCGAGGCGCCCTCGGAAATGTTCGGCAAGCTCATGAGCATCTCCGACGCGCTCATGGCGCGCTACTACCTGCTGCTCCTGGGCGAGGAACTGCCCGCCGGCCATCCCATGGACGCCAAGAAGGAACTCGCCCGCCGGCTCGTCGCCCGTTACCACTCCGAGACGGAGGCTCAGGCCGCACTCGACGAGTTCAACACCCGCTTCTCCAAACGCGATCTCGACAATGCCGAACTCCCCCTTGTGCCGCTCGCCGCGCTGGGAGCAGATATCGTCTCGGCCGTAGTGGCATCCTACGCCGCCGGTTTCCAGCTCACCAAATCCCGCGGAGACGCACGGCGGCTGGTCGAACAGGGCAGCGTCCAGTGGCGTTCCGAAAAGATGACAGACGCCAAGGCCACGCCCGCCTTCGCCGCCGGCGATGTGTTGCGGTTGGACAAAACGCGGGCCGTCCGTTTGAACTGAGCCATGATTCTTTGCGGGGGCCGGGTCCGCCAGCCTGTGCGGGCGCGGGACGGCTTGTGGGGCGCTGTAACGGGCATCTAGCCGTATAGGCACGCCCAAGCCCAGGCGCCGGCCAGCGCAAGGCCCGCGCACGCTCCGCAGGCGAGTTGCAGCGGTGCGGGGGCGTGTGCCGGCCGCAGTATGCTTACCCCAAATCCCAGCGGCAGTCCGGCGGCAAACCCCCAGAGGTGCGCCATGACGTCCACCGAGGCCTTTCCCTCGCCCGTGCCGAGGAAGGCCAGCAACGAGAGTCCGGCCCCCAGGGGCAACATCCATTTCCACCAGGAGCGTCCAGCCCGACGCCGCAGCAACAGCCAAAGGGCATCGCCCACCAGGAGGCCCAGCGCGCCAAAAACGGCAGTCGAGGCGCCAAGACTCCGGTGCTCTTGGGGCCAGTAGGCCAGCGCCGTCAGCGCGTTGCCCGCCGCGCCGGCCGCTAGGACCGCCAGCCAGGAAACCCCCTGACCGAAGGCCGGCACCAACAGACCTCCAAACAACAGACCCACCCACACATTGGCGAGCACATGTGGCACATCCCCGTGCAGGGTAAGCGCTGTGACGGTGCGCCACCACTGGCCCTGCTCCACCACCTTTTGGGCGGACAAAACCCCCAGCTCCAGCCAGGCAGCTCCGCGCTCCGCCTGCAGAACGGCTCCACCCACCACCACAAGCGCCACCAACGGCAGGGACCAGAACCGCAAAGGCACCGCCGGTTCCTCCGGAGGAAGGGCTTCCGCGCCTTTCAATTCGGCGTCATAGGCCTGTAGTTCCTCCAAGGCAGCCGTGACGTCCAGGGCGGCAACCCGAAGCAGCCACAGGTTCCCCTCGCGTCCAATCGAATGCGTGATCCCCCGAGCGGAAAGCGCAAGCCCGCGCTCCCGCGCCTCTTTGAGACGCACGTACTGCGCAATGTCCACGATAAGGGGAAGAGAAGGATCAGGCTCCAAGGTGGATGGAGGCATAGACGGACAAGGCGCGGCTTTGAAACAAAAACGCAGCCAGTAAGCGGCAAAGCCAAGCGCTGCGGGAATACAATCTTGGGCGGCGCCCGCCGGCTGTTTTCGGCAGGGTTCCCCCGCCACCACGCCTTGCGCGCTCAGCCGCCCAAATCGGGAGCCGTGCGCAGGCGTGTGGGCAGAGGGGGACCCAGCGGACAGAGGAAACGGCCATCCAGGCCGTCCCCGAAAACCTAAAGGTCGGTGACCGCCCCGAGGGAGGCGTTTGTCACCGTGCGCGCGTACTTGGCCAGCACACCGCGGGTGTAGAGGGGTTTGGGGGCCTTCCACTTGGCCCGGCGCTTGGCCAACTCGTCGGCGCTGACACCGAGGGTGAGCTGGCGGGTGGAGGCGTCAATGGTGATGAGGTCTCCGTTTTTGACAAGGGCAAGCGGGCCGCCCAGAGCCGCTTCGGGAGAGACGTGGCCGACCACAAACCCGTGGGAACCGCCGGAAAACCGGCCGTCGGTGACGAGCGCCACGTCCTTGCCGAGTCCCTTGCCCATGACCGCGCTGGTGGGCGAGAGCATCTCGCGCATGCCCGGGCCTCCAACAGGGCCTTCGTGGCGGATGACAATCACGTGCCCTTTTTTGACCGTGCCGTCCAGGATGGACTTGAGAGCGTGCTGTTCATTTTCGAACACGATCGCCTTGCCACTGAAGAGGAGCCCTTCCTTGCCCGAGATCTTTGCGACGGCCCCTTCGGGCGCGAGGTTTCCTTTGAGGACCACAAGGTGGCTGTCGGGCTTGATCGGGTTGGAAAAGGGGCGGATGATCTGCTGGTTGCGAGGGTAGGCGCGCACCTTTTTGAGGTTTTCCGCCAGCGTTTTGCCGGTCACCGTGAGGCAGTCCCCGTGGAGTAGCTTTTCATCCAGCAACATCTTCATGAGGGGGGTCTGGCCCCCGATGTCGATGAGTTCACTCATGAGGAAGCGGCCGCTGGGCTTGAGGTCCGCCAGTACCGGGACCCGTTTGCCGATGCGGGTAAAGTCTTCGAGGTCGAGCTTGATGCCGGCGGAATGGGCCATGGCCAGCATGTGGAGCACCGCGTTGGTGGAACCGCCGAGGGCGATCACGACGGTGATCGCGTTTTCGAAGGCTTCGCGGCTCAGAATGTCCGAGGGCCGGATGCCGCGCTTGATCAGTTCGACCACTGCGATACCGGCGGCGCGGGCGTCCTGCAGCTTGGCCTGCGAGGTGGCATTCTGTGCACTGGAATTGGGCAGGCTCATGCCGAGCGCCTCAATGGCTGAAGCCATGGTGTTGGCAGTGTACATGCCGCCGCAGGAGCCTGCCCCGGGAATGGCCTGCTCTTCAATCAAGGTCAGTTCGCGTTCGTCGATGTGGCCGTTGGCAATCGCCCCGACCGCCTCAAAGCAGCTCACGATATCCAGCTTCTTGCCTGCCAGCGCCTCCGCCCGCTCCTTGCGGAGCCGCTTGGCCGCCAGTACCCCCGTGATGCAGCCGGGCAAAATCGTCCCCCCATAGACAAACACAGAGGGCCGGTTCAGCCGCGCCAAAGCGATCACGCAGCCGGGCATGTTTTTGTCGCATCCGCCGATGGCCACCACCCCGTCAAACCCCTGGCAGCCAACCACCGCCTCGATGGAATCGGCAATGATCTCACGCGACACCAGGGAGTACTTCATCCCCTCGGTCCCCATGGAAATCCCGTCGGAGATGGTCATGGTGTTAAAAATAACCCCCTTACCCCCGCCGGTGTTCACCCCCGCCTCGGCCTGCCTCGCAAGGCCGTCGATATGCATGTTACAGGGGGTCACCATGCTCCAGGTGGAGGCGATCCCTACCTGGTTCTTCTTAAAATCGTCCCGTGTGAAACCCACGGCGTGAAGCATCGCGCGGCTCGCGGCCCGTTCCATCCCGTCCACCACGTCGGCCGACCAGCGACGGTGCAGCGAAACCGGCGCCGGCGACGCGGCTTTCGGCTTCTTCTCCTTTTGGATTTTCTGGGCTTTGGAACCGGAGGATTTGCTCATAGAGGGGATGGATTCGGCTGTGGACGATAGACCCGCCATTCTGTGCACGCAAGCACCCCCTGTGCGCTCGACTTTCATTCCACTCTGATCTTCGCTAGGGGAGGCCCATGTTCTTTCTCGTTCTTTTTGTCGCCGCAGCCTTTCTGGCGGGCGCGTTTTTCCTCAGGCGGTTGTTGCCCCAATACGCCACCGCGATTCAGCGCTCCTGGCTGGTGCGCGTGAGTCTCTTTGCATTTTGCGGGCTTTTGCTGCTCGGGTTGGTGTTGGTGCCACTCCCCAACAAGCACCGGTTGGTGGCCTTGGTGCCCATCTTCTTTCTGGTCACAGCCTTCATCCGCGTCTTCAAATCGGGGAAGGCACGTGTGCGCTCCGGCGAAGCTTCCTCGCCGGATTTGGAGCGGATGAAACGGATGAACCCGTAGCAGAAGGGGTTTTGCCCCACCCTCACTCGCCGGCAAGATGCCGGAGCGCCTCGCGGATCGCGGGGAGCAACGGCGGCAGGCACTCCCCGATGGCCCTCGGATTTCCGGGCAGATTCAGGATCAATGTTTTGCCCCGGGTCCCGGCTGTCGCCCGGGACAAGATTGCCGTGGGCACGGCGGGAAAGGACAACATCCGCATCGCCTCGCCAAACCCGGGAAGCTCTTTTTCCAAAACGTCGTGCGTCGCCTCCGGCGTGACATCCCGCGCGGAGGGACCGGTGCCGCCGGTGGTGATCACCAGCGCACACTCGCCACGCGCACAGACGAGCCGGAGCGTCTCGGCGATAAGGTCGCGCTCGTCGGGAAGCAGGTGCGCCTCAAACTCCACCGGGCCTCCCCAGGCTTCGCAAAAAACACGCTCGATTTCCGGGCCGCTGCGGTCCGCGTAAACACCGGCGCTGGCACGGTCACTGAGCGTAATTCGAGCAACCTTCATGGCTCAGACCTTCTCCTTTCTGACGACCCGCAGATTGTTGATGCTCATGGTTTTGTCTGCGGACTTCAGCATGTCGTACAGCGTGAGCGCCGCGACACCCGCCCCGGTGAGAGCCTCCATTTCCACTCCGGTTTTTGCACCCGTGCGCACCGTGCAGGCCACTTCCACGCACTCCCCGCCAAGCACGAAATCCACCAGTACCTGGTCGAGCGGCAGCGGGTGGCACAGCGGGATCAGGCTGGCGGTGGCCTTGGCAGCCTGAATCCCCGCTACGCGGGCGACTGCGAGCACGTCGCCCTTGGGCAGGGCGTGTTCCCGCAGTGCCACGAGTGTCGAAGGCTGGCAGACCAGCTCGCACCGCGCCTCCGCAACGCGCGCCTGCACCGGCTTATGGCTCACAGATACCATGCGGGCCTCGCCGCCTTCCAAATGGGAAAAAGGAGAATTCATCGGGGACATTTTAACAGGGACCACAGCGAAGCACCTCCACCAACTCTCCCGCAAGAGGCTGCTTGCCCGCAGGCACGCGAACAAGGGCATCAACCCCCACCAGCGCCCCCAGGTGCCCCGAGTCCAGCCACGGCAGCGCGACGGCCCCCGCGGCATGCAGCGCGGCGGGCCAAAAAGTCTCGCGCGGATCCGCCCGCAAAACGTTTCCCTCGCACAAAGGGACATATTTCCAAACGGCCGGGGGAAACCCGCCGAGCAGCGCGAGAAGTTGCCTCACAAAGACATGAAACGTCACAAAATGCGAAACTGGGTTTCCCGGCAAGCCGACCGCCACCTGCCCGTCCCTGGTTCCGATCAGCAGCGGTTTGCCCGGCCGGCAATTGACCTTGCGGCACACGATTTCAAAACCGAGTTCCTGTAAAATTTCGCCCGTGTGGTCATGCGCCCCCCCACTCGAACCCCCGGAGACCAGAATCAGATCGGCTGCGGCCGCCTCCGCTTCCCGGCAGATTTGCAACGCCTCCCGGGGATCCTCGCCAGCGTGTTGCGAGCTCGTCCAGAGGGCGCCGTGCTCCGAAAGCAGTGCCCGGATCAGCGGCGCGTTGGTGTTTCGGATCTGGCCTGGGCCGGGCTGCGCGGAGGCGTCGACCACCTCGCTGCCGGTGGTCAAATGGAACACGCGCGGTCTGGGCGTCACCAGGGGGGAGACCTGCCCCGCCGAGGCCAGAACCGCGAGCCCCGCTGGTGTCAGTGCGGCGCCGGAGGACAGGAGCTCCGCGCCCCTTTTCGCCGCGCTGCCGCACAACCGGACGTGCGAGGGCCCTCCGATCCGCCCGACCGCCACGCTATCCCCTTCCACCACAGCATCCTCCTGCATCACCACGCGGACGCCCGGAGGAAGGGCGGAACCGGTAAACACGCGCAACGCCTCCCCGTGGCCGAGCGGGGGCGGGGTGGGCTGACCCGGCAGGCACTCCCCCACGGTCCGGAAACTCCCTGCAAGAGCGTCCCCGGCAATGGCAAACCCGTCCATGGCGGAGCGGTCGAAGGCGGGCTCGTCTGCGGGAGCAAGGAGGCTTTCGGCAAGGCGCAGACCAAGCGCGTCTGCAAGCGGCACGCGCCGCGAGGGAAGCGCGCGGATGCGGGTGGCCAACACCTCCCAGACCTGTTCGACGCTCAGCACGGGAGCACCTCGGCTTTCCAGATGGGGACTTCTTGTTTGAGCCTGTTCATGAGCGCTGACACCATTCCAAAAGCCTCTGCACGATGCGGCGAGGTGACGCCCACATAAACAGCCGCCTCCCCCACCAAAACCTCCCCCATCCGGTGGACCACTGCCACCGCGGTGCAGGGATGCTCGACTTCCAGCTCCAAGAGAATCCGCCGAAGCTGCCTCTCCGCCATGGACTCGTAAATCTCGTAGCGCAGGCCGCGAATGCCGGCCCCCGACTCGGTGCCCCGCACCGTTCCGTAAAACTCCGCGCGCGCGCCGGCGCCGGGCGAGTCCGCAGGCAACGGCTGCGGCCGGGTGATCGGGGCGGTGCAAAAACGGATATGCAGCTCCATGGGTCAGCCTCCTGAAACAGGTGGAAGGACGGCAAGTTCGTCGCCGGGGAAAATCCACCCGTCCTCCTGCAGGTACTCTCCGTTGCGGGCGAGTCGGCACACGCAGCGCAGTGCGGAAAGGTCCGGATGCAGCCCCAGAAGCCAGCCCCAAAACATCTGGGCGTCTTGAGCTTCCGAAATAGGCCATGCGCAGCTGTCGGTCCTGGCAAGGGCCGCGGCCTGCGCGAAAAGAAGAACGCGGACCATGGTAAAGTCAGCCGCCAATGGCGGTCATGGGGCGGCCGGGTTCGTAGCATTCCGCAAACTCGTGGTTCTCGGGCTTGTTGCGGATGGCCTCCAGAATCGTCGCCTGGAGGTCCCCCTCGGCACGTAGCGCGGGAAGCAGGTCCAGTTCCCCGTGGCGCCCGAGACAGGGACGCAGCTTCCCGTCGGAGGTCAGGCGCAACTTGTTACAGGTTCCGCAGAAGTCCGGAGTGGTCAGGGCTCCGATGAAACCGACGCGGGCCTTGGACCCGGCCATTTCAAAGTAGCGTGCGGGGCCGTTGCCCGGCCTGTATTCGGGAATGGCGTGAAGCGTATCGTGTTTGGATAGGAGCTGCATCGCGTCCTGTACCGAGAAGAAACGCTCCTCGGTCAGCACCCCGGCGCTGGAAACCGGCATGAGCTCGATGAAGCGCACAAGCATCTTGCGCTCGGCGGCGAATTGGACCAGCGGCCAGAGCTCGGTCTCGTTCACCCCGCGCATCAGCACGCAGTTGAGCTTGATGACCTCGAATTGGGCGGCGCATGCGGCGTCAATTCCGCGCAGCACCTCGGCGACGTTGCCCCCGGTGACGGCCCGGTACACCTCGGGCGAGAGCGCGTCCAGGGAGATGTTCAAGGACCGCACGCCCGCCTGCCTGAGTCCCTGGGCGTGTTTTGCAAGGCGCAGCCCGTTGGTGGACACCCCAAGGGTCTGCACCCCCGGCAGCGCCCAGATTCCGGCGGCTATCTCCTCGATGTCATGCCGCAACAGCGGCTCCCCGCCGGTGAGCCTGAACTTTCTAAAACCCAACGCACAAGAGGCCTCGACGATGCGGATGATCTCCGAGGCGCTCAGATGGTCCGCTTTTTTTGCCCAGCCCTTGTATCCCTCGGGCATGCAATACAAGCACCGTTCGTTACAGCGATCGGTGACCGAAATCCGAAGGTAATCAATGGTGCGGCCGAAGGGGTCCATTCCCCTCCACCTCACACCATCCGCCCACCCGTCACAAGCAGTACTCTCAGGATGACCCCGGCAGGGACCAGCGCCAGCTCCAGGAACCAGTCCGCCTTTGCAGCCCAGGCGCCCGTGCCTCGGTACTCGCTTCCCGTAGGCAGACTGATACGCTGCGGGCCATGGAGGAAACCTGTCAAATTCTCGCCATCTACCTTTCGTCAGGACACAACTTTTTTGGCCGCCACAATGAGTCCGCGCTGGCCCACCAGATTGTCTCCGTGCCCGAGGTGTCTTGCGTGGCCGGAAGCGGGTTGGTGGGGGACCGGTTTTTCAAATACAAACCCGGGTACAAGGGACAAGTGACTTTTTTTTCGAGCGAGGTGTTCGAAACGCTGTGCGGGGACCTGGGGGTTCGCGAAAAACAGCCCTCGGTGTTGCGTCGGAACGTACTCACCCGGGGGGTGGATTTAAACACCCTGATCGGTAGGACCTTCTCGATCCAGGGTGTGGTCTTCGAGGGTGCCGAGGAATGCCGCCCCTGCTACTGGATGGACACTGCGCTGGCCCCCGGTGCGGAGGCTGCTTTGCGAGGGCGGGGCGGACTGCGGGCGCGGATCATCGAAGGCGGCACGCTCAGGGTGGACGGATGAGCACATGCAACGGCGCACTTCTTTGCGGAGGACGGTCCTCCAGGATGGGCCGGGACAAGGCGTGGCTCGAGGTCCACGGACAGCCCCTCTGGCGGCTGCAGTGGTCCAAGCTGCAGGCGGTTTTTGGGGAGGTTGTGGTATGCGGGCGCGCCTCCCAGCGGGCAGAGTTTGAGGCGGAACAGGTGTGTTTCGCAGCCGATACGGAGCCGGACCTGGGGCCCCTGTCTGGGATTGCGCGGGCGCTGGAAACGGCGCGGGCCTCCCATGTTTTGGTGCTGGCTGTCGACATGCCGAGGATGACCGAGCGTTACCTGTTGCGGTTGTGGGAGGCGGCCGGAGCCTCCTGCGGTGCGGTACCGGAACGGGCTGGCACGTTTGAAGGCCTTTGCGCGGTGTATCCCGTCGCGATGCTTTCCGTGGTACTCGGTCGTCTTTCTGGGCCGGAACGTTCTCTGCAGTCCCTGGTGCGACTGGGTTTGGAGAAGCGCCTGCTGCGCTCCGTGCCGGTGGCCGAGCCGGACCTTTGCCTGTTTGAGAACTGGAACGCGCCGGGCGATGTCCCTCCCGGAAAGGAGTCGGGGCACGATTTTACGGCTTGCGTAGCCCATGCCTCGCCAGGTCCGCCTTGAATACGAAGGTGCCCGTCACCCCGGGTTCCGCAGTTGGAAAAAACGTTTTGCTGATTTGCAATGCTTTGCGCCAAAAATCAGCGTTTTTTCTCCACTACATTCCGCACCGTTTTTGACCGGCTTCGCAGACCAGCTCCGCAGAGAATCGGGCAGAGGATGGGCCGGGTGAAAGAGTGCACGCGAGGAGAGTCCCGCGGCTCCCTGTCTTCGGGCAGGTGGAGTTCGCCGGACGGATAACGCCGATCATTCAAGTGCATCCGGCTCAACGGCTGAATTTGCACCGAGTCACCTGAGTGGGATTGAGTTCATTTTGAGCCTCAACGGCTTTTCAGGTTTGAAAGGCAATCGCCTCAGAGTAGCTTCGACGTTTGGATGCCGCTTGTATTGTGGGACATACCGCTCGCTTAACAGGCTGTTGCCGCGTGGAGTGCGGAGATTTCAGCGGGCGCCGCAGTGCCGGTTGTGCCGAGTTGGTGCACTGTCAGGGAAGCAGTCAGCATCGCCAGCTCCATGGCTTCCAAGGTGCTCGCCCCCGCGGCCAGTGCTGCCCCCAGCGCCGCGGTCACTGAGTCTCCCGCGCCGACCACGTCAATCGCGCCTCTCAGAGGTAGCGCCGGCGTCCAGACCGGGATCTCCCCGGTCCGGATCCCAAAAATTCCGCCCTCAGCCAACGTCACAAAAGCGTCCTTTCCGAGGCTTTTGGAGAAGGTGCCGAGCGCGGCCTGAAGCTCGGGGGTACCAGCGTCTGGCTCAAGCCCTACCATCGCGGCAAACTCCGTCCGGTTCATCTTGAATACCAGCGGCGGATAGGCGCCAAAGCCGTTTCGAGAGTCGGCAAGAACGGGGACATCGCACGAAAGCTCGGCGAGCGCCTCAAGCACCGGTCCCGACACCACGCCGGTCCCGTGGAGATCGACCTGGTCCATGACCACTACGAGATCCACCTTGCCCCGCAAGGCGCGGACCGCCTCCGCGAGGGACTGGCAGAGTTCTGGGGGAGTGGGCGTCCAGTTTTTTGAGTCCAGCCGGTTCAACTCGACGGGAGCCGCGCCCGTGCGCACGAGCAGGGGCTTGCAGTAGGTGAAGGTGCGCCTCAGCGGGGTGCGCTGGAAGCCCTCGAGCGTGACCGAGGGCAGGGCGCGCAGGCACTGCTCCAATTCAAATCCTTCACCGTCCTCGCCGCAGAAGCCGACCGGCAAAAGAGTGCCAACGCCCAGCGCGCACAGGTTGTTGAGTACGGTGCCGGCGGCCCCGGGCTGCGAACGCACCCGGTCCACTTTATAGACGGGGAGCCCGGTTTCGATGGAGCGCTCCTTGTGGTCCGGGTCGATTTCAAGATACCGGTCCAAACAAAAGTCGCCCACCACCGCGAGCCGGAGCCGGGGGAACGAGCCGAGCAGTGCAGCGAGGCGGGTGGGGCTCATGGGGTGGCGACCTTGTGCTCCAGCGCCCGCCATAGGTGCTGGATGAAGGCGGCGTTGTCGCACTGGAGGTAGCGCATGGGTGCGCCCATGCGGGAGAAGCTTTTGCAGAAGCGCAGGTAGTAGGCGGGGTTGTCCTTGGGCGGCTCGCCCCGGGTCCAGTCCCATCCTCCTCCTTCCTGAAGGTCGACCACAAAAATGGAGTGTCCGGCGACCGCCGCCCGGCCGTCCTGGAGGCGCAGGTTGTTGACGCAGCTCAGACTCTTTTCAAACACCTGCGGGCCCATGATGGCCGAGCCGACCGACAGCACCACGCCTCCCTCCAGCTCCGCCACAGACCCGCCAAAAAGGCGGAAATCCAAATCCGCCCCGCGCCCCAGCACCGCGCCGTTGAACGAAGGATGGTTTGCGATGATGTCGTAGCCGATGCCCGGATGGACGGTGGCCGGCACGCCGTGGCGCCACGCGGAAGCGAGGATGGACGCCTGCTTCCACCGGTGCAGCATCTCCCGGCGTCCTTCCCGCCAGCCCTCCCGCTGCATCGTACCCAGCAGATCGGCAAACGCCCCGGTACCCGCCGCCGCGGGATGCTCCACAATCTGGCGCTCAAGCCACTCCGGAGCCGGCAGCGTGACGCCGTCCTCCGCAATGAAACGCCCGAGGGCGCGGCCCCAGCCCAGCCCCTCGAGCGCACCCGCCATAAGCGCCAAGTGCAGTGACGCACCCGTCTCTTCCCAGCAGCCGAACGTGCCGGTGGCGACGTTGGCTTCCACCCCCTCGGTGCTGCGTCCAAGCCAGGCGTACTCCCAGTCGTGAATGGTGCCCGCACCGTTTGTGGCGATGTGGGTAAGCCAACCGCGCGCCATAAGCGCGTCGAGAATAGGCGCGGCGCCGTTACGCAGCAGGTGGGCGCCGTAGATGAGCATCACGCTCGCCCCGCGTTTGCGCGCCGCTTCGACCGCTGTGGCTGCGGTTGCGATCTGTTCAAGCAGCCCTTCCGCCAGAGCCGGCGCCGGGGCATCGGGGGCAAGCAGGATGTCCTCGCAGCGGGTCAGGCTGTGGCGCAGGCTCAGGGGCAGCACTCTCAGGCGTGAAAGGTCAAGCGGGGCAACCGGTTGCGGGCTCATTTTCTAAAAAGCGGAGCGAGAAGCTCTGGCGCTTGGGTGAAGTCGGGAAGTGCCGCATGCGCCCCGGCCTCGAGGAGCTGTTCCCGTTTGAGCAGGTCACATTCGCCCGAGCCGTTGACGTGTTCATCGGTGCAGACCGCCACGGCGATACCGCCCAAATGGCGTGCATCGGCAATCTCCACAGGCCCGTCTCCAAACGCGAGCAGCCCGTCGCCGCTGATACCGTCCGCATGGAGAATCCGTTCGAAGACGGCGCGCTTGGAAAAGCCCGAGGGATCTAGCGGACTCCCGTAGATGCGTCCCTCGAAATAATGGGCGAGTCCGAGGAGATCGGCCTCCTCCCTGACGCGGTGCTCCACGGTGGAGCTGAGGACCGAGAGACGCACCCCCATGGATTGGAGGTACTCCAGCAGTTGCCGCGCGCCGGCCACCACGTAGGCGTCTTCGGCGACCTCGCTCCGGCGAACACGCTCCGAACGCTCTGCGATGTGCCGGTCCAGGAGATCCTGGTAGGCCTGCCGAAGCGGTTCCGACTCAGGCACACTCAGTTTGCGTGTGGCCGCGTATCGACCAAAGGCGTGGATTTGGAAGATCGTAGGCTTTCCATTGAGTGCCATAATCAGGCGGAGCAATTCGGCGCGGACCGCCTCCCGGGCGGCGGGTTCGGCAGGGGGCAGGTGGGCGGCAAAGACGTCGAGCATCATGCCCGGCCAGCCGTGCCTGAGCCACGAAAGGGTTCCGTCGAAGTCGAACACCGCATGTTTGATTGTGCGGGGCGGGTCATTAAAGGCGGCTGTCAGGGATGGAAAGGGATCGGACATGGGGTAGGTACGGATACCGCCTTGAATCTTGAACAAACTCGCGTGCAGTGACAACGGTCGACCGATGCGGTGTGGCAGATCCGTTGGGGTTCCATGGGACCGCGTCTAATGCGCTTCCCTGAATTCCACGAGAGGGCCAAGCCGCACCAGACTCAGGCTCGGCGCGCCTGCTGCACGCGAGGCTTGCAGGTCCACTGAAAACTCCGCCACCCAGTCGTTGGACTCTTCCGGGTCGAGCAGCATCTGCTGCAGCTTCCAGTGCGCGGGAGACTCGCCCGGCTCAAAGTAGGTGTGGCGGGCGTTGCGCGCTTCCGGGTCGAGCCGCAGCCGGGTTTTTTCTGCAAAGAACGGGACCAGCGCCTCCGCCAGTTCGGGGCCGCTCCAGACGCGCCCGCCGGTTGACAGACAGGCCAGGGCGGCGGGATAATCGCCGTCTGCCAGGGCGCGCAAAAACTGGAACACCGTGTTCCGTACCAACGCGCGGAACGCCTTGGTATCCCTGGTGACATCGGCCAGCGCCTCCTCGGCCCCCGGGGGGCGGAGCTCCGCGCCGGCGAGCGGTTGATACTCGGGGTTGCGAATTCTTTCCCATTGTTCAAGCAGGCTGGAGTCGACCTGACGGATGAGACTGCCCAGATAGACCTCCATCTCGAGCAGCGGCTCGGTCTTTGCCGCATCCGGAACGGTTTGGGCGAGCACCTTGTGCACGGCCGTGAGGTGCCGCAGCAGAAGGCCTTCCACGCGCTGGAGATCGTAAACCTTGATGTAATCGGCGAAGCTCCGGTACTGCTCGAACATCTCCCGCACAATCGACTTTGGCTTGATGTTTTCCTGCCCCACCCAGGGGTGTTCCGCCGCGAAGGCGTTGAAGGTGGAGTAGACAAACTCCCGGTTTGGCTTCGGATACTCCAGCTTGCCGAGTTCCTCCATGCGCTGCTCATACTCCATTCCGTCGGCCTTCATCTCGGCAACCGCCTCGCCCTTGAGCTTGTCGAGTTGCTTGCGCAGGATCGGTTCCGGGTTTTCCAGAATGGATTCCACCAGCGTCAGCACGGTGAGCGGATAGTCCTCCGCCGCAGGCTCCAGCAGGGGCAGCGTGTCCAGCAGGTACAGCGAAAGGGCCTGGTTCATCGAGAAGTCCTCCTGGAGTTCCAGATTCACCCGCACCCGGGCGCCCGCCTCCGACCGGGGTACCACCTCCACAATCTTCTTCTCCTCCAGCGCCCGGAACAGCTGCCACGCCCGCCTTGTGAGCGCCCGCTTGGTCTTCACCGACTCGTGGCAGTCCCGGATCAACCGCCGCATCGCCACGTGCCCCGGGCCGCTCCTGCTAAGCACGTTGAGCAGCATGCCGTGGTGGACCTGGAAACGGCTGGCCAGACGCTCGGGTTCCGCGCCAATGAGCCGCTCGAAGGTCGCCTTGTCCCAGTGCGCGTAGTTGTGTTCCGGGGGCTTGCGCTTGACGAACTTCTTGCCGGACTGCGCCTGCTTTCTTTCCAGCTGGAGGTTTTCGATCTGGTGTTCCGGTGCCTGGGCCACCACCCATCCCACCGAGTCAAACCCCTTGCGGCCCGCCCGGCCGCTGATCTGGTGGAAGTCGCGCGCGCTCAGTACGCCGGTCTTTTCCCCGGCGTACTTGCACAACTGGGTGAAGAGCACCGTTCGGATCGGCACGTTGATGCCCACCCCGAGGGTGTCCGTGCCGCAGATGACGGGCAGCAATCCGGCCTGGGAAAGCTCCTCGACCAGGATCCGGTACTTGGGCAGCAGGCCGGCGTGGTGCAGCCCGATACCGTGTCGCAGGAGGCGCTTTAACTCGGAGCCGTAGGGGCTGTTGAACTGGAAGCCTTCGAGGCGTTGCGCAATCGCGGCTTTTTGTTCGCGCGAGCACAGGGCGATGCTGGTGAAGTTCTGGGCGTTTTGGGCCGCCTCGTTTTGGGTGAAATGGACGACGTACACCGGACTTTTTCCGGCCTCCACCAACTCCTCGAGTGCAGTTGCCAGCGGGGTTTCCGAGTAGGAAAACTCCAGGGGCACGGGGCGGCTTGTGGACCGCACCGTGGTGCTCGGGCGCCCCGTGAGGCGCGTGAGGGCTTCTTCAAAAAAGGCGGTTTCCCCGAGGGTCGCGGACATCAACAGAAAACGGGTTCCTGGCATGGTGAGCAGGGGGACCTGCCAGGCCACCCCGCGGTCCCGGTCTGCGTAATAGTGGAACTCGTCCATCACGACTTCCGCCACGTTGGTTTCCGCGCCCTCGCGCAGGGCGATGTTGGCAAGGATCTCGGCGGTGCAGCAGAGGATGGGGGCGTCCCGGTTGACCGTCGCGTCTCCCGTGCTGAGTCCCACGTTTTCCGGACCGAATTCCTTGCAAAGCGCCAGCCACTTCTCGTTGACGAGCGCCTTGATCGGACACGTGTAGACTGACCGCCGTCCCTGGGCGAGGGCCTTGAAGTGGAGCGCGGTGGCGACGAGTGATTTTCCGGAGCCGGTGGGTGTGTTGAGGATGACGTTCTTCTCTTCAAACAGCTCGAGAATGGCAGCTTCCTGCGCGGGATAGAGCCCGAGATTGCGCTGCTCAATGTACTCCAGAAAGGCGCCCAGCAGCGAGTCGTTGTCCCGTGCTTCCGGCATGTGGCCGCAAAGCGAGGGTGCGTGGCTCGGGAGCTGGGGTGGCGGTTTTTGGCAGGAGAAGGATTCCACACACACAAACTGCCCCCGGGAAGGTCGATGGGCAATAGGCCCTTTTGGTGGCGTAGCTCTTGCGAGGGCGGCGATGAGTCGAGGCGCACCCGCCAGACTCTCAAAAACAGCGAAGAGCCGGATGGGGGACTGAACTCTCTAACGCACGAGCGCGAGCCCGCCTTCCAGAACCAGGATCAGGATCACGATGAGCTCCAGAATGATCATCAACCGGTTAAACTTATCGTGTTTGAGCATCTGATAGAGGTCGTCCAAGGTCTTGAGTTTGTCGTCCACCACGCGCTGCCAGTCCGCAAGGTGAAACCGGGCCGAGGCAGCCTCGTAAATCCGCGCCAGGTGCCAGTCGCCCAGAAATTTTCCCGCGTGGGTCAACTCGTCGGACAAACGTGCCAGATCAATCCGCAGCTCGCCCAGATTGCGGAGCACATTCCGGTCGTGGCGCCGCTTTCGGCCAATGTGTGCGTACGAACCTTCAATCGCGGTGTCGAGCAGGCGGTCGTAAGCCTCCAACTCGCAGAGTTGGAGATTGGCCAACTCCAACACGTGAAGGACCTCCACAGCTGCTCGCGGCTTGTCGAGCAGGATGGCTGCGTTCCAGTCCACCACTACAAGGTCGTCCTTGTAATACCCCAGGTGGCGAGCGACGGTTTCGCTCACTTCGGCGTCACTCAAGCGCTCGGGATCGATTTCCTGTGTGAGTAAGGCGGCCACCTGCCGACGGTGCGTTTGGAACCACACCGCCGCATCCAATCCATCAGATGAATCCAACCGGAACGCTGTATACGGATCGGCCTCTTCCAAGTATTTTACAGGTTGGATCAGATGCTTTTGCATATCCTCTACAAGAGCCAGCGCAAGATCTCGAACCGGTTGCAGTCCCACTGCTGAAGGAGGGTCATGCCACGCTACCAGCTCCTCCAATTTCTCGACTGCGAAGGGGGCTGTGATCGCTATCGAAAGTCCACCTACGGGCAGGAGCTTGATCGTCCGCTCGAGAGATGCGGTGCCGCCCCCGGGCAGATCGCCACTTTGAGGGGAAAGCCGCACAATCTGTGGTCTGTGGAAAAAAGACTGCCGCGGGACCCGATGGTCGTTTGATTGAACCCACGTCTCTACCGGTCGGCCGAGGAGGGTTTTGAGGGGTTCCCTGCGCATGTCGTGCGCGATGTCGAACGCATAAAGCCAGGTGACGTGGCCGGTAATCATAAAACATGGGTTAGACAACCATGCGCAATGCCGCACAGTCGCGTGGGGGGCCTTGCGTGCGCAGGTGAACGGGGTGCTTCAGCGAGGCAACCCATTTCCAGAAGCATTCAGGGTAGTCCTTTCAGAATCGAATGTCCGCCGTTGGCCCAGTCTCTCTTGGGGGAGCAAAAATGAATGCGCCGTTGCGGCCGCGATTGAGGCGGGTGACGTTAAAGTACCAAAAATTTTGAAGTAATGACCGAAGAGCTGATTATTCTCCATGATATCATGAGCCGCTTGGATACGGCGGGCATTGATTACATGCTCACAGGTTCCGTGGCGCTCGCCTGCCATGCACAGCCGCGCATGACACGCGACATTGATCTGGTGGTGGCTTTTTTCCTCAAGGATGCGGCCCGTATCACCGACGTGCTGGGCAGTGGCTACTACGTATCAAAGGAGGCTGCGCGCGAGGCGGTGCTGCACCAGAGCAGCTTTAAAGCGATCCATGAGGCTACCCTGATCAAGGTGGACTTTATGGTGAGGAAACGGGAGGACTATCGACTGCATGAGTTTGCCCGGCGGGTGAAGGTGCGGTTGGCCGACTTTGAATTGTGGGTGGTGAGCAAAGAGGACCTCATCCTCTCCAAGCTCGAATGGGCTCGGGAGTCGCACTCAGAGCGGCAGCTCACAGATGTGGAGAACCTGATTGCCACCGGCTGTGATGAGGCATATCTACGCACATGGTCAGCCGTATTGAACCTGACAGATATGCTGACACGGGTTTTGCCGTGAAAGACACTCCGCCGGAGATCAACCGGCGCCTGTTTGACGCCATGATGCGCAAAACTCCGGGGGAGCGACTGCTGATGAGCCTCGACATGATGGCGACGGCAAGAGAACTCGTGATGCAGGGAATCCAGCGAGAAGCAGGCATGGTCTCAGGCATTGAAATGAAACGTCTTGCGTTCCAACGTCTTCATGGGGAGACCTGTCCTTGGTAGGCCACGCGCTTTGACTCGAGAACAGCGGTGGAAGGGCCTGTTCGGCAACTCCCGGGCCAGCGGTGAATTACTTGCCGCTCCCTGAGGAGGCAGCGAAATGTGACCCACAGATTCCCGAGCTTGCGGAGCGCTCAGGGCTGAGCTCTCTGTCGCGGTGCAATGCTGCAAGCTTTACGCTTTCCCAGGTTGCCGCCGGGGGCTGCGGGCTTCGGCGGATGGCTCCCCACTATCTGTGGATCGTTCTGGCGCTGCCAAGGATCGCGCTGAAGGCCTCGCGGAGGAGCGTCAGGTCGGACTGCACCGCCACCTGGGTGAAACCCTGCTCCAACCGGCGCGGCAGTTCTGACATGTCGCGCACAAGCGTGCCGGCGCGCTTTCCGGCGGCGCGGGCGGCCGCCACCACGCGGGCCAGGCATTCCTCGAAGTCCGCGGTGGCTGTGGCCGGGCGGTGGCGGAGGTCGTGCTGTAAGTCAGCCGGCCCCACAAACAGGACGTCGATTCCTGCCACGCCGGCAATGGCGTCGGCTGCGTGCACCGCGTCGAGGGTTTCGATCTGAGCGAGGAGCAGCGGTGCGGGGGTACTTTCCGGGCTGCGAAGTCCGTAGTCGTGCGCCCGCACGGTGCGGGAGAAGCCGCGCTTGCCGCGGGGCGGGTAGTGGGCCGCGCGCACCACCGCCTCGGCCTCTGTGACGCTGTTGACGTGCGGCACCATGATGCCGTCCGCCCCCCAGTCGAGCACGCGTGCGATGAGGTCGGGGTGCGGGGCGCCTACGCGCACCACGCCCTTGGTTCGGGTGCCGCGCAACGCCCGCAACTGCTCCGGGAGGGCCGCCTCAGGGGCGCTGCCGTGTTCCAGATCCAGTAACACCCAGTCAAAACCGGAAAGGGCCGCCAACTCCGCAATAACCGGAGAGCCGACCGAGAGCCAGGTTCCAATGGAGGTTTCGTTTTTCATAGAAGGGAGAGGTCGGAGTTCTCGCGCAGCCCGCGCAGGGCTAGGGCCAGACGTTCGTGGGTCATCTGCTTGAGATCGCCACCGCTGCGGCCGGCACCGATGAGGAAAAAGCCGTCGCTGCGCTCAAAATAGCCCGCACCCACACGGATCACCGCCTTGACGATCATGTTCCGTAAGAGATGTAGCCAGAATCTCCGCCGAAACTCCACCGGCAGGGGACGCATGCTTTGGAAGCCCTCCAGTGTCCGTTGCAAAAACGCCGCGTCGTGAAAGCACGCCAGCAGCGACAGGTCATCCACCGGATCACCGCTGACTGCGTCGTCAAAGTCGATGAACGCCGCGATCTCATCCGCCGAGCCAAGGATGTTCCAAAGCGCCAGATCCTTGTGCACCAGACAACCGCGCTCGTCTGCCAGCAGGGCACCGTGGCCCTCAACCTCGGCGAGGATTCCGTCCGTGTCCGTTAGAAAGCCGCGCGCCTTCAAAAAGTGCAGGTGCTCCCCCAGCCGCAGATGGAAGTAGTCGGCATAGGATGGCCGGTGCCCCCGGAGGCCTGCGTCGAGCGTTCCAAAGCCCTCCAAGCCGATCTCCTGCCACTTTGCAACCGCCATGCCGATGGCGAAGGCGATCCGCGACGCCTCCAGAGTTCCCGCCTTGTACCAGTGGTTCAAGTCGGGCGCGGGAATGCGTTCCAAGGCCTGCCAGGCAAACGGCACCCGCGTTCGCGAGACGTCACAACCCAGGACGTGCGGTGTGCGCACACCTGCGTCGCGCACCCGGTCCAGCACGGCGCCTTCCACTGCCAGATGGCGGTCTTCTTCCGGCCCGTCCTCCACGCGGATGAAGGCCGCCTTCCCGGCGATGTCCGTGGTCCAAGCAAGATGGTTTCCCTGGGCTGCGGTGGGGTGCAAGACGACCTCCTGCTCGCTGAAGTGCCTTTGCAGTTCCTCTGCGAGCCTCTGCGAAATCTGCGGATCCGTCTGGCTCCGGTTGCGTGTGCCGTGGAAGGCAGCGGGGCGGTCGCACTTCCAGTAGTGGATGTCGCGACGGCTCATGCGTCGGGCGTCCGGCGTTTCCAGATGGCCGCAGCGATGCCCCCGATGATGTTTTGCATCACACCGCTGAAGACACCAGCGGCTGCTGCCAGTGGCATGGAGGAGAAATGCAGGCGGGCGAGAGAGGCGGCCATTCCGCCGTTTTGCATGCCCACCTCGATGCTGACGGTGCGGGCCACAGACTCGGGATAACGCAGCATCTTCGGCACAAGGTAACCCACTCCAAAACCTAGGACGTGCAGCACGAAGGCGGCGAGCGCAAGTGCGCCAAAGTTCTTGGCAATCGCCTCGGCGCTTGCCGCCACAATGCCGCCGGTGACACACACAAACGCGACGACCGCGATGGTTGGTCCGGCGAGTCCGATGCGGTCCGCGGTGCGGGGCAATTTCCACCGGATGAGCACGCCGATGAGGACGGGTGCGATGGTGAGTTGCAGCGCTGATTTGCAAAGCCCCCAGGCGTCCACGGGCACGTACTGGCCTGCGAGCTTGCTGGTCCACATGGGGGTGAAGAAGAACGCGAGCAGTGTTGAGAAAAGCGTGAGGACCACCGAGAGCGCGACGTTCGCGCGTGCGAGGTAGGTAATCATGTTGGACGCCATCCCGCCCGGACAGCTCGCCACAAGGATGATTCCCACGGCCAGTCCCGGTTCCAAGCGGAGCATCTTCGCCGTCGCCCAGCCCGCCAGCGGCATGATCGTGTACTGGGCGACAAAGCCGAGCGCCACGCTGCCCGGCATCCGCGCAATGGCTTTGAAATCCTCGACGCTGAGCGTGAGCCCCATCCCGAGCATCGAAACCGCGAGAGACCAGAAGATCCAGTCTGGGCCAAACCACAGCATCACGGAGGGTTTGAAGAAGGCGATGATCGAAAGGCCTAAGAGCCAGACTGGGTAGAGGTTGTTGAACCAGTCAAAGAAGCGTTTCATGCGTTTAGGGGTGGACGTCTCGCGTGCCGTTGAAGGCCGGGCCGCCCGCGCCTACGTAGCCGTTGCTGGAGCCGTTTGGATCCGGTGTCACCCAGAACGCGAACAGGGAGCCGTGGCTGAGGTGGAAACGGAACTTCACGTTCCTGCCCGCGAGCCCCGAAAGGTCAGCCCCTTCCGGCCACTCGATTTTAAGTTTGGTCCGGCCTCCGGCTGCGGGCAGCGAGGTGCGGAGGACCGCTCCGCCCTCGTCGAGCACGTCCACGCGAACCTCCCCGTTCACATTCACAAAGAGGTGTCTGCCCTTGAACTTTACCGGACGTGTCGTCAACACCCCCGGCTGTTTTCCAGCTTCCATCGACGCGAAACCGTCCCGACGCAAACTCGCAAGGCCGACCGCCGCTCCACCGTACATGTCACTTCGCCCGCCGCCCGCATCGCCGGAATACGCGCAGTAGGGGAAAACCAACCGGTCTTCGTGCACAACAAACACCCCCGTGGTTGTGTGCAGATAACCGCGGTCCCAGGCCCCCGCCGTGCGCTCGCCACGGATGAACCCCCTGCGGTCGGGACGGTCCCAGTGGAAACCATCCCGGCTGAAACCCAACTCAAGATCGGTCAGTTTGGGAAAGCCTCCCTTTGCGCAGACCCCGTTATCCGGCCCGCGGTGGATCTGGTGCATTCCAATCATGACGCTTTCGTATGCCACGGCAGCCAGACTGTAGAGCTGTGGCGCATCGCCCTCGCCGGCATTGCCGGCATAGCCGTTGGGAGGCTCGGGGCGGTCGAGGCTGTCCGCGTTGGTCCAGTAAACCGACTTCGACCAGTCCGCCCCATCCAGAAAGCGGTCGCTCTCGAGGTAGTACCTGCAGCGCCCCCGCGGGCCGTCCCGCTTGATGCTTTGCACCCATTTGTTTCGGAAAGGGTTGTAGAAAATGGAGCCGTAGTCGCCGGCGGCCAAATTGCAGGCCACGGGCTTGGACCAATGCACGCCGTCTGAAACCTGCAGGCTGTGCGTGAGGCCCGGCACGGTCTGCGCCTTCGGCACATGCATCCAGCAGGTCAGGTACTTGATGCGCTCGCTGGGATCGGCGGCATGGATGTCGTACCAAAGCGCATTGTCCGTGCCGGCGGTCGTGCCCGCACCCGCGCTCCAGGCCGCTCCCTCTGGCAGAAGAATATTGCCCCCATGCAGGCCAAGCTCAGGCCGGTTCCAGTTCTTCAAATCCGGACTCGTCGCCATCGCAAGGGGCCCGCGCCAACCCGCTGTGTAGAACATCTTAAAGAGATTCTCCGACGGCTCGTAAAAGACTCCGCCCTGCCCGAGATAAACAACCCCGTTTCGTTTTTTCTCCACCTCCGTCTCCGGCTTGAAGACGGGGTTGCCAGCGAACTTCTCGGCTTGATGAAACACCCTTTTAAGGTCGGTGGACTCGATTAAAAAATTGTCTACGAAAAGCTGGCGACCGACGTCGATCGGAATGACCTTCGGCCGTTGGGCAAGGTAAGGAACGGTCATGGGCGCCGCCGATGCCGGCTCACCAAAGCGGGGCGGCCAGATGTCGGGCAATTGGATGCCGTTGTATAGTTTCTCGGGCTTTGGCCCGGTCGCCTTGTTCGCGGGCAGGAGCAGTTTGGCTTCGTTTGAGACAATCTTGCCAGCGAGCACGTCTTCCTCCCGGAATTTGGCCAGAAGGATCTCCGCATCGGTGTGCCGGTTCCAATCGTAGAGAATGTGGATGAGGCCGTCGGGGGCCTCGAAGCCGTCGGGATACGACACCGCGTTGCGCTCGTCGAGTAGCAGGCCGCCTTTCCATGTCTGGCCTTCGTCCTCCGAAAGCCACGCGCTCATGTGTGTGCGTTCTTTCAAGCGCTCAGTGGGTGGGCCGTTTTTGACGAGCAGGATGCGGCCCGACTGCAGGCGGCGCAGGAAGAAACGCGAGTCGATGTTCTGCACCGTTGCGGCCTGCATTGGTGGACTCCATGTCCTACCGCCGTCGACAGAGAAGCTCTCGTGCGGCTGGTCTTTTGTACGAGCCAGCATCCAGAGGCGTCCGTCCTTGAGCTCGACCATCATGTGCTCGTCATACTCCCAGCCCGGAAACTGAAGGTGGCCACGTTCGCGCCATGTCGCGCCAGCGTCGGTGGAGGCGTACACGCGGGCTGTCTTTTGGTGCCAGTCCGAAACAGGGAGGAGCCAGTCCCCGTTTTTGAGTACGGTCGGCTTGTTGAGCGTGCAGCCCTCTGCAAACTGCACCGGTTCGTTCCATACGGGTTCTGCAGCATCGGGCGCATCGCAGCGCATGAACCAGTTGGTGATGCGCTTCTGTGGATCCCCGAGCTGCTGGTCGAAGAAAAGCCAGAGGCGGCCCTTCGGGTCGGTCCACAGGTTTCCCACCAGGGCGCCGCTGATTTTCTGGTGATGATCGGTACGCGCACCCACCGCCAGTCGTGGTTTCGACCAGTTGGCGCCGTCGTCCTCGCTCGTGGCGAGGAGGAAGTAACCGTCCCGCTTGTCGCCCGTTCCCGTCCAGCACCCCCAGATGCGTCCCTTCGGGGTGCGGTCCATACCGATGATCATCGCACCGGGCCGTGCTTCGTCCTGAAACTGTTCGCCCGGGTTGTGAATCACAACCGGCGAGAGGCCGTTCTCCTCACGCAGGTCGGCGCCCTCCGCGGCCACCAGCACGACCATCTTTCTAAAATGGAACCGTTCCCCCTGTTTGACGGTTTTGCGGAAAAGGCTCACGCGGTTGATTTCGCCCGGGAACAGTTGCGTTTCGGCGGCCTCGACTTTTGCAAAGCCCGCCTTCAACAAAGCCTGTTCCTGGCTGGCGGCGGTGGGACGGGGCGTGGGTGTGAGGGCAAACAGCGCGCCCGGCTTCGTGACGACGACCTCCAGATGCTCGATGCCGGTGCGGTGGAAGGGCAGGTTGCGCACCGCCTCGGGAAAGTCTTGGATGACGTACTCGCGGTCGGTGAAGAGCGGTACGCCGCGCTTCATGAACGCGGGCTCCGGCGGAGGCGCCGCTGGCCATTCGATGCGCTTCCGTCCCTCCTGCGATTCGAACTTTCCGGTGGTCTCGAGTCTTCCAAACATGATCCGGTCTGTGGTGCCCTTGTGGTCGCTTTGCGAGACTGCGAGCCACACTTCACCTTGGTGTTCGTGGAACGTCGGGTACTGGAACGAATGGGGCGATTCGAACCGGTATTTGCGCTCCCATGTCTTTCCATCGCGGGAGACGTCCACGTTGAAGACGCTGCGGCCGCAGTCTTGGATACGGGTGTTCTCCTGCCAGCCGAGGTAGTAGACGTCGCCGAACCTGTCGAAGGTGGGCTTCGAATTGAGGCCGTTTGGGACAAACGGTTCCGGTTTGCCGACGGTCCACGCTTTGCCGTCCTTGCTGGTCGTGAAGTGATAGTTGCCCGCGTCGTTGCGACAGATGGCCATCCAAGTGCCGTCGGGCAGCCGGTTGACGGCCGACTCACTCAGTTGCTCAGACTGCGGCTCATTGTAGTGCCCGATGACTTCGAAGGTCTTGAAATCGTCATGAAGGACGGCAAGCGCGTTCTGTTTGCCGGGGAAGTTGTTAAGGGCTACATAACGCCGGCCGTCGAACTCTTTGAAGGAATCAAAGATGTAAAGGCCCTCGCGGACCGGCTTCCGCGTGAATCCTTGTGCAGCGGCGTCGGCGTGGAAGTGGCGCGGTTCCATGTCGAACACTCCAGCGGCGGTCTTGAGCTGCGCTCTCTCGATGTTTGCCGCGAATGTTTGGGTGCGCAGGTCGAAGTCGCGGTACCAGGTGATGGCCTGCTCCTTTGGGGGTTGGCTGCAAAAGTAGGCGCGTAGTGTGTGCTCATCCTTGCGGATGAGGCGCGGGACAAAGACCTGCGCCTCCGGCAGGCTTGCGTTGGCGAATGCCTCTCCCGCCTTGGCCAGCGGATGGGTCTTCTCCACGTGAAGCGTCTTGAGGTTGAAGACCGTCAGTACGCAATACATTGCCGCGCCCGCCCCGTGACCCGGCTGACGGTCGTTGTCGTGCTCGACGATGTAGGCTTTGTCACCCACACACACAAATTCCGCGTCGTGGGCGCCTTTCACCTGCGGCGCGCTCACCCGCACGAGGCGCTGCATTACGAGGTCCCCCGCAAGGGCTGCATTCCAGCCCTTTGGCAAAAGGCTGGTGGCAGCGGTGCGGGACTTTTCATGCGTCGCGAGGGCGTCCGTCTCCGCCAGATTGAAGCGCGTGCTGACGACGCTGTGCTTTTCGGGGCCGGCGTTGAGTTTGACGTAGGTGGTCGCCACGATCGTTCCGTCCCTGAGGAGCTCAAGGTCGGAGTACCCGCAGTCTGTACTGCCCGTGCCGGGCTTGGCCTCCGCGGTGCGTGCAGCGTTGTGAAGCAGTTTGATGCGGTACTGGCCTTCTTCCCGGTTGAGGATGTTATCGAAGGTACCGACCCATGCGACGTAATGGCCGTAGGTTGGGCTCGTGGCGGCCATGTCGCGAAAGGCGATCACCAGCCGCCCGTCCGGGGTGCGCTTGATGACATGCCGATCGCCAGTGAGTGATGCCGGCAGCTCTTTTGGTTCGCTCCAGGTGCGTGCCTCGTCGTCGCTGACGGAATACAGGGAATGGTGCTTCCGCGTGTTCTCACGCATGAGCATCAGCAGCTTCTTGCCATCGGCGGACCGGATGACG
>JBIKSY010000103.1:0-12767 GCA_044348365.1 Chthoniobacteraceae bacterium | reverse complement strand
GCCTCTCGGAAACAATGCAGAGCTGGTGGGGAAGCTTTTCGCCAAAGACCTTTCGCCCGTCCCCGCCGCCACCGATCCAGTCTACACCTCCACGGTTTACAAGACCACAACGGAACCCTCCCGAAACGCGGACATTGCTGCGGGCAACACCACGCTTGCCTGGCATTTTACCGGCCTCTCCTCCGACCTGCACACCGCCTTCTCCGCCACCAAGGATCGCAAAACAAAGCGACTCCGGGAGAGCATCATCCGCGCCCTTGCTGATGGCGGCCAGACCCGCGTCTGGAACCTGATGTTTGACATCGTGGTGCAGCCCGGGAAGTTCAGCATGGTCGCTTCCAAGCTGGGAGACTTTATCAAAGAGGGGGAAACGCGCCTCTGGGTGTTCCTTGCGGTCGACCGAATGACCGGAGAAATTCTGGACCAGCAGTTGGAGTGGGTGACGGACTAGGGGGCAAGCATGGCCTGCACGGTCGGCTCGATGGCTTCGGCCCATAGGGCGTAACCCTGTCTGGTGAGTTGTAGGGGGGCAGGGGAGAGGTTGTGGGAAAGAACGCCTCTGGGATTCAGGAAGACGTGGTTGATATTGAGAAAGAAGACGCGCTTGCCGTCCGCAAGCGAGGGCAGAAGCGCGTTGACCTTCTCGCCTTTGTGGCGCAACTCGCTGTCTGCCAAAAGATCCCGTGGAAGCAGTCCAAGCAGCAGAACGCGGGAGGAGGGACACTTTTGCCTGATGCGCTCCAACACGGCCTCTACGCCGCCCACAATCTGGTCGGGTGAAAAGTCCCTGTGGTTTGCATTGTAGGCGCCAATGAGGAGGACGATGAGCTTTGGACTGAGTCCGTCCAGTGCACCGCGTTCGATGCGCCAGAGCAGGTGCTGCGTGGAGTCGCCCTCAAAGCCGAAGTTGGCAGCGTTTCTGTGCTCGTAGTAGAGCTTCCAAACCTTTGCGCCTGCGTCCTCCCAGCCCTGTGTCAAAGAGTCGCCCAGAAAGAGTAGGTCGGGCTGGGCCTCTTTTGCCTCCTGAAGTTTGCGGCCGGGCCTGCCGAGCCACCACTCGGTCCGGGCATTGGTTTGGTCGCGGGACTGGGGAACGGCAGCAAGGTTTGCGTCTTCCGGCCAGAACCTGGCGAGGTGCAGTCCCCCGTCACCTTCGTAGAGCAGGGCGATCCGCCCGTCCTTGAGCGCGCTCATGCAGGAGGAGTTGCTGGCACGTGGATCCAGCAGCCGGCCGCTGCTCCAGGTGATGCCTCCGTCGAGGCTGGTGCGCACCGTGAGCGAGGAGCGTGCCGTTGCACTGGCGGGATTGCAGAAGAGCAGGGAGCCGCCTGGGTGCGCTAGAAGGCTGGCCTGGCAGGAGGGGTCGGGGAGCGCAAACCAGGGTTTGCCCCAGGCCTTGGTCCTGGGGTCGAAACGGCACCAGGCCCGCTCGCCGGAACGGGACTCGTCGCGCATGGAAAAAAGAAGAAAGCCGCCGGGAAGCTCCGCGGCTTGGGCCTCCGTCGTGGGCCGGGCTTGCGGGATGGCAGGGGAAGAGGCGGTCCAGGTGGCACCGTGGTCCTGGCTCAACAGGAGGAAGGCGCGCGGCGTGCCGCCTGCCTCTCGGAATTGGGCGGGAAGCACGAGGGTGCCGTCCTCGAGCTGGAGCCCGCAGCCCGGGCCTTGAAAACAGATGCGCCATTCGGGCTGCTTTACTTGGGGCGTGATGCTCCGCGGGGGCGACCAGGTTAGGCCCTCGTCGTCGCTATGGCTGAGGACGAGCTGTCCGGTTTGGTCGGGCAGTAGTCCGGGGCCTGACCCGTTCCAGGCACGGTCGCCTTGGGACCAGAGCGCCGCCACAAAAATGCGGCCCGTCTGGCGGTCGACAAAGAGGCACGGGGAGCCGACACCATTGCCGCGGGCACCGGGCTCGGCGGCGTCGTAGTCGAGGATGGTCCGCATGGGTTGCCACGTGTCGCCGTTGTCGTTGCTCCGCAAAAGGCCAACGTCGATGTCCCCGGGCAGATCGCCCCCGCTGGCGCGGCGTTGGTCGAACGCTGCGAGAAGGGTCCCCGCGGGCGTGGTGGCGAGGGCCGGCTTGCGATAGGTGTGGACACCGTCGGCACCGTGTTTGCGCAGAAGCTGGGTCGTCAGGCCGGGGAAACGGGAGGTCTCGGAAAACTGTTCGGTTTGGGGGAGATCTGTTGGGACACCCCACTTTTGCTGCAAATATTTGGAGTGTTCCTCGAACTCAGCCGGGGAGAGTGCGTGCGAGAAGACGAGCACTTCTGCGATGTCGCATTTGAGTCCGTTTTTGAGCGAGTGATTGGCGCCCAGCACAAATCCCGCAAGACGCGTGGCGGACTGCTCAATGCGCAGGACCCGCCAGCCCAGGGCGGCGCCCCGGATTTGGGTGGCTCCTGCCGCGGCGGGTATCGCGCCATCGCAAAAAACCCCGTTGGCGCCGTTGGCGATGCGTACAAAGCACAGCAGGGTGCGGGCGGGCGTGACGCTTCCCCATTCTGCGGCGGACTGCCAGAGGGCGGAGCTTCCGTCGAGGCGGAGGACGTCCCTTGGGCCGGCCTTGGTTTGGACCTTCCAGATCCGGGGGTGTCCCACGACTCTGTCGAGGGTTTTACCGGAGGGGGCTTGGGTGCTGTCCTGCCAGGCGGTGACGTTGCCCTCGATGGCCTGCAGGCCGACATCGGCCCGGTACCAGGCGTGGAGGCCCGCAGGGGTTGGCTCCGCTGGTGTTGGCTCCGCAGCGCGGGCTGGGTGCCAAAGGCTGCCAGAGAGAATCCAGAGGAGGAGAGGGTAAAACGCTTTCATGGGGGCGGTCCGCCGTCTTTGCCTGAGGGCACCGAAGCGCCCTGACGGCACGGCGGTGCGGAGCATAGCCTTTTTTGGGCGGGCGTAAAAGCGGTTGGCGACTGTTGGGAGGCAAAACGCTTGCCACCGTGCAGGGCAGGGGTGGCTCCCGGGAGAAGGTGCGGGCCGGCTCAGGCTCCAAGGTAAGCCGCTTGAACGGCTGGGTTTGAGCGGAGGTTTTCCGAGCGGTCCTCGAGCAGGACGCGGCCCGTCTCAAGGACGTACCCGTAGTGGGAAACTTCGAGGGCAAGGTTGGCGTTTTGTTCGACGAGCAGGACGGTGAGGCCAAGCTCCCGGTTTACCTGTACGATTTTTTCGAAGATGGTTTTGACCAGAATCGGGGCGATGCCGAGGGAAGGTTCGTCCAGCATCAGGCAGGTGGGGCGGCCCATGAGGGCCCGGCCGATCGCAAGCATCTGTTGTTCTCCGCCGGACATCGTGCCCGCCTGCTGCGCGAGGCGTTCCTTGAGCCGGGGAAAGGTTTCCAGCACAAACCCCAGATCCTGCTCAATCGCCCGTTTGTCCCGGCGCAGGTAGGCTCCCATCCGCAGGTTTTCAAGCACCGTAAGGTTGGTGAAGATCATCCGGCCCTCGGGAACATGCGCGAGGCCGAGGGCGACGATTTCGTGGGGTTTGCGGTGGGTGATCTCCCTGCCCCCGAAGCGGACGGAGCCCTTGCCCGCCCGTACCAGTCCGGAAATGGCGCGCAGCGTGGTGGACTTACCCGCGCCGTTGGAACCAACCAGCGTCACGATGCTGCCCTGAGGCACCCGCAGGCTGATCCCGTGGAGGGCGTGGATGGAACCGTAGGCGACTTCCAGCGCGTCGATTTCAAGCATTGGAGACCTCCTCGCCCAGATAGGCTGCGATCACTCTGCGGTCCTGCTGGATGTCCGCGGGAGTGCCCTCGGCAATCTTGCAGCCGTATTCGAGCACGGCAATCCGTTCGCAGATGCCCATGACCACCTTCATGTCGTGTTCGACCAGCAACACCGCCAGCCCGAAACGTTCCCGGATGAAGCGGATGAGCTTCATGAGCTCGACTTTTTCAGTCGGGTTCATGCCGGCGGCGGGCTCATCCAGAAGCAGGAGTCGGGGCTTGGTGGCGAGTGCACGGACAATTTCGAGGCGGCGCTGGTCGCCGTAAGCAAGGCTGCGGCAGGGGGCGTGCGCGGCGTCCGCGAGCCCAAAGATTTCAAGGAGCTTTCTGGCCTCCTCACGGTTTTCCTTCTCAACGGCACGGAAGCCCTTGCCCCTCCAGAGGGCGCCAAAGAAGCCGCTTTTGGAGTGCAGGTTCAACGCGCACACCACGTTGTCGAGCACGCTGAGGGAGGCGAAAAGCCGGATGTTTTGAAAGGTGCGGGCGATGCCCCGGGCGGTGATCCGAAAGGGGGGCTCGCCGCCGACTTCGGCCCCGACGAACTGCACGGAACCGCTCGAGGGCGTGTAGACGCCGGTGACCACGTTAAACAGGGTGGTTTTCCCCGCCCCATTCGGCCCTATCAACCCGACCAGTTCGCCGGGATGTACGTGGAAGTCCACCGCGTTGACGGCCACCAGACCGCCGAAGCGCACCGTGACTTTCTGCATCTGGAGGAGCATGCTCATGGCCTGTGGCGCCTCCTGCCCGGGAGGAATCTTGCCAGATCTCCGATAAGCCCCTGCGGGCGCGCTATCATGAGGATGATGAGCAGCAGCGAAAAAGCCACCATCCGGTACTCCTGCATCTGGCGCAGAAACTCGTTGAGAAAGGTGAGGCCGACCGCGGCCAGCGTCACGCCCGCCGTCGAGCCCATCCCCCCCAAAATCACCATGACCACAACGTCCACGGATTTCATGAAGGAGAAGCCTTCTGGAGAGATGTAGCAGATCATGTGGGCGTAAAGGGCGCCGGCAAGGCCCGCAAAAAAGGAGGCGACGACAAAGGCTGTGACTTTGTAGCCGGTCGTGTTGATGCCCATCGCCTCGGCGGCGATCTCGTCGTCGCGCACCGCAAGGAAGCCCCTGCCGTAGGTCGAGCGCACCAGCGAACCGACGCAGTAGATGCTCAAGACGGCGATCCCCCAGGTCCAGCCCAGCGTGGTGTTTGGCGGGATGCCGGTGAGGCCGCGTGCCCCGCCGAGGGCCTCGGTGTTTTGAATCATCACGCGGATGATTTCGCCAAAGCCCAGGGTGACGATGGCGAGGTAATCCCCCTTGAGGCGCAGGGAGGGGAGGCCGACGGCGAGGCCGGCCAGAGCCGCAAGAACACCCCCTGTCAGCAGGGCCAGCGAAAACAGGACGACCGGGGCGGCGGCCCCCAGAAAGCCCAAGGCTTCGAGGAGGACCTTGCCTTGGATCTGGGTGATGGCGGCCGAACCATAGGCGCCTACGGCCATGAAGCCCGCGTGGCCCAAAGAGAACTGGCCGGTGTAGCCGTTGACCATGTTGAGGCTCACGGCGAGGATGACGTTGATCCCCGCCATCAGCAGGATGTTGAGCAGGTAGTCGTCGATCTGCGCGAGCGACCAGGCAGCCTCCGGATGGCCGGTAAAGCAAAAGGAAACCGAGGCGAAGGCGGCGACGACCAGCAGCAGTATGATCCGGGGCCTCATTATACCTTTTCGCGCTGCAGTTTGCCGAACAAGCCCGAGGGCTTGAAAAGCAGGATCAAAATCAGGAGGACAAACGCCACCGCGTCCCTGTAGCCGGGGGAGATCCCCAGAAGGCCGGAGTAACCGACCACCAGCGTTTCAAGCACGCCCAGGATCAGTCCGCCCGCCATGGCCCCCGGCAGGCTCCCGATGCCACCCAGCACGGCGGCAACAAAGGCCTTCATCCCGGGCATGACGCCCATGAAGGGGTCGATGGCCTGGTAGAGGGACGCGTAGAAAACCGCAGCCGCCGCGGCCAGTGCGGAGCCCAGGCCGAAGGTAAAGGAGATGACGACGCTGTTGTTGACCCCCATGAGCATCGCCGCCGTGGGGTTGAGCGACATGGCGCGCATGGCCAATCCCATGCGGGTGCGCATGACAATGAAGTGCAGACCGACCAGCAGCAGGCTTGAAACAAGCAGGACCAGCCCTTGGATGTTGCTGAGATGAAGCCCGCCGAGGCCGGCGAGGGAGTGGGTGGTGATGAGGCTCGGAAAGCCGCGGGGGGCGGCGCCAAAAACCAGCTGACCGCTGTACTCGAGCAACTGGGAGACACCGATGGCGGTGATCAGGACCGTCAGCCGGGGGCGCTCCCGAAGCGGCTTGTAGGCGAGGCGTTCAATCAGGATGCCCAGAAGCGCACACAACAGCATCGCTGTGCCGAGCACGCAAAGGGCGGAGAGCCACTGGGGCCAGGCGGCCGTGAACGGTGCCATCCAGCGGGCAGTGTACAGCCCGGCAAAGGCGCCCACCATGAAGACGTCGCCGTGGGCAAAGTTAATAAAGCGCAGCACGCCGTAGACCATCGTGTAGCCAAGCGCGATGAGGGCGTAGATCGCCCCAAGCGAAAGGCCGTTGATGAGTTGCTGCAGGAATTCGTTCACTTTCCGCTTTCAGTACCAAAAGAAGCCTGAGAAAAGTTATGGGGAAACGGTTTCCACGTAACGGAACTTGCCTTCCTTCACCACCAGCATGACGGCCGGCTTGTCGGCGTTACGCTCGGCATTAAGCGTGATGTTGCCCGTGACGGCCGGGAAGTTTTTTGTAGCCGCGATCGCTTCCTTCAGTTTGAGGCCCTCCGTGGCACCCGCCCGTTTGATCGCGTCCGCCAGAATCATGGCGGAGTCGTATCCCAGGGCGGCCATGGCATCGGGTTTGTGGCCGTATTTGGCCTCAAACTTTTTCATGAACGTCTGGATCGTTGGAGCGGTGTCTTCATCGGAGAAGTGGTTGGAGAAAAAGGACCCCTCGATGGCCTTGCCCCCGACTTCCACCAAAGCCGGGGCGTCCCAACCGTCCCCGCCCAGAAGCGGGACTTTCAATTCCAGTTCGCGCGCCTGAGAAGCGATCAAGCCCGCCTCAGTGTAGTAGCCGGATGCGAGAATGGCTTCAGGATCGGTCCCCTTGATGGCGGTAAGCTGTGCCTTGAAGTCTTTGTCTCCAGAGGAGTAGCTCTGCTCGCTTACGACCTGCCCTCCGTTTGCCGCGATGTGGGCCTTGAAAAACTGGGCGAGGCCAACGCTGTAGTCCTGTTTGACGTCCGTCAGGACAGCCACCCGCTTCCAGCCTTTGGAAAGGGCGAACTTCGAAAGAACCGTGCCCTGAAAGGGGTCGATGAAGCAGACCCGAAAAATCATGTCGCCCACCTCGGTGACCTTGGGGTTGGTTGAGGCGGGCGAAATCATCGGGATGCCCGCCTTCTGGCAGATCGGCGCAGCTTCAAGCGAGCGGGAAGAGGCGACCTCTCCAAGAAGGGCGACGATCTTGTCCCGCGAGATAAGTTTGCGCACCACGGTGGCGGCCTCGCCGGGCTTGCTCTGGTCGTCTTCCGTGACCAGACGCAGCTTGCGGCCCAGTACGCCGCCGCCGGCGTTGATTTCGTCGACCGCCATTTGGGTGCCCTTGTGGGAGGACTGGCCGAAGCTCGCGGTGGCGCCGGTGAGGGATGCAAACTCGCCAATGGGGATGTCTCCCGAAGCACCTGCACCGGCGGAATCGGAGGGGGCTTTTTTGCAGGCGGAGAGCGCCAACAGCGGGAGCATTAGGGCGAGAATGCGGAGGCGTTTCATCCCCGCGAAGCTATACACAGGCCGAAAGTGAAAGCAATCAGAGGAGCAGGGCAATGTGTGCGAAGCTGCCACCAAGTTTTGGGAGGCGCTCCTCGGCCCGGGAAGTGGGATTGCTTGAGTGTTGCTCAATCAGGGCTAGCTTGAGCCACGGATCGAAGGATTTCATGAAACAGCGCCTAATCTACCCCCTGCTCAAGCTCGCCGTGGTGGGCGCAGCCCTCTTTTGGCTGAGCCGGAAGGTCGATTTTGCAGGTGTGAGGCGGGTGCTTCTCGATGCGAACGTCAGCTGGCTGGCTCTGGCGGCGGTGCTGACTTTGACGCCGGTCTGGATCTCAGGGTTCCGCTGGAGCACCCTGCTGGGCACGCTGGGAATCAATCTCCCTGCAGGCAGGCTGGGTTTGATCTGCCAGATCGGCCAGTTTTTTGGGGTCCTGGTCCCGGGATTGGCCGGGGACGACGGGACACGGTTGCTTTATGTTTCGCGACTCGCTCCGGGGCGTGCCAGCCAGGCCTGCTCGACCGTCCTGCTGGATCGGTTGATAGGCTTTTGCTGTCTTTTTGCCGTTTCGCTGGTGTGCATCCCGTTAAACTGGCCATTGCTTAGCGCGCAGAACTCCACGCGCGCCGTGGGGTGCGGGTTCTTCATCGCGGGTTCCGGAGTGGTTACGTGTTGCGCCGTTCTCCTCTGCCTGAGCCGTTCCAAACTCGAAAAAGTCGTCGGCACGGTGAGTGGGTTGTTTCCGTCCTCACGGCTTGTCAAAGACTGGGCGGCTGCGGCCGATATGTTTGCCTGCCACAAGACTGCGCTGTTGGGAGTGGCCGTTGCCGCCCTGTGCACGCAGGTCTTAATTTGTATGACATACTGGACTGTGGGCAGGGCGGTTGGAATCGAGCAGCCCCTGCTGGTTTGGATGAGCTTCGTGCCCATGATCGCCGTGGCAGGCGTGTTGCCGATTACTTTTGCGGGGATTGGCGTCCGGGACTACCTGCTGTTTCTCTTTTTGGGTTCCTCTTTGGAAGGGGGGGCGGATCGTCTTGCCGCTATGTCGCTGCTCCTCCTGAGTTACACCCTTTTTTCCGCCCTCATCGGGGGATGTGTATACTTGTTTTACAGAGCCAATCCCGTGTCCAGGGCCTCCCCGCCACGCAGTCTGGTCGCTGAAAATTCCTTGTAGCGGCCGCTTGCTGTTACTGCGCCGGTGGTGTGACGTGGGTTTCATTCCCGGAGTAGGGAAATGCATCGAGGCAGACTTTGTTTTCGTAGGCGCGCGCGCTTATCAACCAAAGCGCGCTTCCCAGCAACAGCCCGATGCTGACTTTCGCCAACCAAAGAGCGGTTTTGTGAGGTGTCGGGTGAAGATTTTTTTGGGTGTAGGAAGACATACTCTCCTGAATCGCGTCTGCACGGTCCGGCGGATGTCTCGCCACCAAGCCATGGAGCGCAGGGCTTGCCTCGCTTGTTTACGCCTGCACAGCCACCCGGCTTCGGGCGCCTACCCGGCTTCGGGCGCCTACGGATCAGGAAGATTGGCGACGTCAACCGGCACCGGAGGGTACTCGCGTCCGTCCCGCACGACCCCAAGTTGGACCCGTGTACCCGCCCGAAGGGTGGCGAGGGAGCGCTGAAGACTGTTGGGGTTGTCCAAAATCTCCCCGTTCAACCTTACAATCACGTCGCCCGGTTGGATGCCTGCCGCCTCGGCGGGGGAGCCCGGGCGGACTTGTGTGACCAAGGCACCCACCACGGCCCGGAGCCCTTTTTGGCGCGCAATTACCGGTGTGAGCGGGCTGGTAACCACCCCCAGGGTCTGGCGCTGCACGCGCCCAGTCCGGAGGATGCTTTCCATGGAGTGGCGCGCCACATTGGAGGGGATGGCAAAGGAAATGCCCAGCCAGGCACCTGTGTTGGCCGAGTAGATGGCGCTGTTAATTCCGATGACTTCCCCCTTGAAGTTCAACAGGGGACCGCCCGAATTGCCCTGGTTGACGGCGGCGTCGGTCTGCAGAAATTCCACGCCGCTGTCGCGCACCGCGCGGCCCTTGGCGCTAATGATGCCCTGGGTGACCGTTTCCTGAAGGCCGAACGGGTTGCCAACGGCCAGAACCGGTTGGCCCACGCGGACGCTGTCCGAGTCCGAGAAGCCCAAGGCGGGAACCGGGCCCTCGATCTTAAGCACAGCGATGTCTGTGGCGGGGTCGCTCCCGATAAGCTCCGCCGGCGCGACGCGTCCGTCTGTGAGCTGGGCCAGGATCTTTTCCTTCCCAGCGATCACGTGGTGGTTGGTCAGGATGTGGCCTTCTTTGGAGATGATGACCCCGGAGCCCAGTCCTGTTTCCTTTTGCTCCACCACGCGCTGGCGAGGGCCGAAGAGCACGTCGAAGAGGTCTGCGTACATGGTGACCTGCTGTTGGATGCGCGTTTCTGTCGTGATGCTCACTACCGAGGGAACCACGTTCTGGACTAGGCGGGTGTACTCCTCCTCCATGGCTGCGAGGCCCGGAAACCGGGCCGCGGCAAGGCTTGTTTGGGCGGGGGCGGATAGAACGGCGGATTCGCGCCAGCGCTGCCAAGCGAAGGCGACGAGGACTGCCAGCGCGACAATCGGAAGCGATTTCCTAAGCATGCTCCTAACGTAGCCCAAGAGCGGCGGCGCGCCAAGTCGCCGGGCGTCGCCCCCCGGGAGAGCCCGGAACTAGCCCGTGGTGCGGAGGCCGCTGGCGATTGCGTTGATGGAGAGCAGCAGTTCGGGCAGCAGCGCGTCGGCACCTGGAATGTTTCCAGAGTGGACGCGGCCGCGCCACTCCCGCAGGAGCCCGACCTGCTGGTGGTGCAAAACGCGGAGCGCCTCGGTGCGCAGAGCAAGGGTCTTGAGCATGCGGGGGCGGCTGCTTTTGAGGGATTTTCCCCGGAGTTGTTCCAGGGCAAGGTGGGTTCGGTCCCATTCGGCGCGGATCTGTGACTTGAAGCGCTGGCGCAACGCTTCGTCCTCCACCAGGTCGGCGTACAGGTCCATGAGTTCAGGGTCGGCGCTGGCAAGGGACGATTCCACATTGGTGAGCACGTAGCCCCAGAAGGGCCAGACCCGCCGGTGCGTGGTGAGGAGCGCCATTTCTTCGCCGGTAAGAGCATTCAGGGCGCTGCCCATCCCGTACCAGCCGGGAATGTAATAACGGGCCTGGCTCCAGGAGAAAACCCAGGGGATTGCGCGCAAATCCGCCAGACTGGGGCGGCCTGTGCGCCGCGAGGGCCGGGAGCCGATACGGCTGTGTTCAAGGGCGTCAATCGGAGTGGCTTGCCGGTAGAAGGACAGGAAGCCCTCCGCGTCAAGAAGCTCCCGGTAAGCCTTGCGGCTGACTGTGGCGAGCTTTTCCATCAAGGGGCCGAACTCTGGAGCCTCCACAAGCTGGCTGCCGTGGTGGATGGTGGTGGCGGTGACTCCCGCCAAGAGGAGTTCCAGATTGTAGGTGGCCGTGGAAGCGTTTGCGTATTTCTGGGCAATGGTTTCTCCCTGTTCGGTTAGGCGCATCTGCCCCGCGAGGGCTCCGTGGGGAAGCGCCTCCAGAAAGCGGTGGGTGGGACCCGCTCCGCGACTGACCGTGCCGCCGCGTCCGTGGAAAAAGCGCAGGGACACCCCGGAGTGGCGCGCACTCAGGGCGAGTTGCTTCTGGGAGCGCTGCAGCGCCCATTGGCTGGCCATGATGCCGCCGTCCTTGTTGCTGTCGCTGTAGCCAACCATCACCTGCTGCACCATTTCCCCGGGGCGGCCCACACGCGTGGCCGCGTACTTGAGACTGGCCTGGGTGACGGGTTGCTCCAAAAAAGCGCGCAGCATTCCCGGTGCACCGTCGAGATCCTCAATCGTCTCAAACAAGGGTACCACCGGCAGCAGACACACAATACCCTCCGGCAAAGAGCGCAGCAGGCCGGCCTCCCTCGCAAGCACGTAGACCACCAGCAGGTCCGAAAGGCGTCTGGTCATGCTGACAATAAGCGCCCCGATCCCAGCGGCACCGAAGCGGTCGATATGGGCGGCCAGCACCCGGTAGCAGCCCAGCACAGCGTCGGCCTCGGGGCCTGCCGAAGCCGAGGGGTGCAGAAACGGCCGGGGGGATCTCAACTCTTTTTCGAGAAAGCGCAGACGCTCCGTCTCCGACCAGTCCTCCCAGTCATCAGCCGATATGCCGCTGGCCCCGAGCAGTTGCGAGAGCGCCTTGGCGTGGAACATTGAATTTTGGCGGATATCCAGTTGCGCCAGGTGGAAGCCAAAAACCTCCAGCGCCCTGCGCACGGGCTGGACGTCGGACTCCGCCAACCGCGCGGCGCCGATTTCAGTCAGAGAGGCGTGGAGGCGGTCCAGGTCCGCGATGACCTCCGCCGCGTGTACATACCGCCCCTCCTCTTGGCACAGTCGTGCCAGCTGCCCCGGAGATTCCTCCAGCGGAAGACGGGCGACCATCAGCTCCACATACCACCGCCAGGGTTCTCCCAGTCGCGAGGCGGCTGGTTTGCCGTCGCCCAGCGCGGATTCGAGGCGCGCGGTGCCCTCCACCAGCAGTGCGGGTGGCGCCTGCATCCAGCTCGAGAGTGAGAGCTGCTCGGCAAGCCCGGCCAGTTGCTGGCGGACTACAACCAGGGCGTTGACCCGGAGCCGCTCCAGATTTTCTGCAGTCACCTCCGCCGTCACTCCCGGATGGCCATCGCGGTCGCCTCCGACCCAGGTGCCGAAACGGATCCGCGGCATCGTGCCGGGCGCGCGAAGCAGTTCAGGCTCGAAGCCTGCTTCCATCCACGCCTCCCGCAGACGCGCGTCCAAGGTTGGGAGCACCGAGGGGAAAACGTCCCTGAGGTAGTGGAGCACGTTGCGTCGCTCATCGGCGAGGGTGGGCTTTTCAAGCAGGATCTCACCGGTGCGCCAAAGCCTCTCCAAAGCCGCTTTTACCGCGGAGCGCAGGGTCCGTGCCTCGGGCTCTGGGAGCCCGGCGTGGGTCAGGCGTTCGAGCAGGCCGAAGAGGACACGGTGCTGGTCGAGCACCGAAAGGCGCTTGGCTTCCGTTGGATGGGCGGTCAGGACCGGCTCGACCCTCACTGAGCGCAGCACCTGCGCGAGGTCAGTTCCCTCCACCCCGATTTCCTTGAGCCGCTTCAGCTGTGCGCCCCAGGCTCCGGGCTCGGCGCAGACCCCCTCGACCCGGTCGCGCAGCGCCCGTGTTTGGGCCG
>JBIKSY010000102.1:0-12769 GCA_044348365.1 Chthoniobacteraceae bacterium | reverse complement strand
CGGATCAAAATGATCGGTGAAAGGGTCACCGTGGTCTTCAACGGCGAGACGGTGGTGGACCACGCTGTGTTGGAAAACTTTTTTGCCAACAGGAAAGCCGGGTACATCGCCTATGGAAAGCCGCAGGCCGCGGGTGCGCCGGCGCAGGAGGGGGCCAGGCCTGTGGCGCCCGTCATGCGGGATCCGGTGTTTCCCCGGGGGCCGATCCAGCTGCAGACACACGGCAGCGAGATCCGCTGGAGGAACGTGTTCATCCGCGAGATCAGCGCCGACGAAGCCAACCGGACGCTGGCCCAACGGGACAACGACGGCTTCACGCGCCTGGACAACGGTTCGGACCTGAGCAACTGGCAGGGGGCGGTTGAGAATTACGAAGTCAAGGACGGGGCCATTGTGTGTAAGGCCGGCAAGAGTGGGGACCTTCTGAGCAAGGAGGAATACGGCGACCTGGTGCTGCGTTTTGAATTCAAACTGCCTCCGGGCGGCAACAACGGCATCGCACTGCGCACCCCGCTGGGCGGCCATTGCTCCTCGGACGGCGTGGAGATCCAGGTCATCGACAACGACGGCTACAACGCGGCCCACCCCAACAGCCCGCTCAAGCCCTACCAGGTGCACGGCTCCCTCTACCACTGCGTGGGTGCGAAAACCGGTTTCCTGCGGCCCGTGGGCGAGTGGAACTACGAAGAGATCGAGGTGCGCAACCAGGTCCTCAAGGTCACGCTCAACGGCACCAAAATTCTGGACGTGGACATCAACCAGATTGACCGCAGCCAGCTGGCGAAGGTGCCAAAGGGCTTGGACCACCAGTCCGGTTTCATCGGCTTTGCCGGCCACGTGGACCCCGTGGCGTTCCGCAACTTTCAAGTGAAGCGCCTGCCCTAGAAAGCGCGGGTCTAACCTAATGTAGCCCGCCGATCATCGATTTAGCAGCCTATCCACAGATGGGCTGGCTGCTAAAAAAGAAATGGGAAGAAAGAGCCGACCGGGCCCGCCGGAGTCCCTGCTCCGTGCCTCCATTTGCGGACAACTCACGCCCGCCCGCGGCACCCGTTGCTCAAGCAGACCGCAGCGTTTCTTTTTTGCCGAATCCACGCGCGCACTCCGGACTCTTTGCTAGTCTTGAAGGTTCCATGAAAAACAAAGCGATGAATGAAGCCGACTTTTTGGCGCTGCTCGAGAAGGTCCTGCCCAAAACAACCGCCGACCCGCATCTTGCGACTGCCATTTACGCCGAGGTGCTCAGGGAGGTGCGCCTCGTCAAGAGCCTGCAGTCCTTCGAGAAGTTCTGCGAAACGGGCGCCCTGCCCGATCTGGCTCCCGAAACGGTGGCCGGCTTTGAGCGGGAGCTTGTGGCGCAGTTCGGTGCGGAAAACGTGGAGATCACCGAGGATGAAAACGGCAAGGGTGTCGGCGTGGCCATTGAACTGACCGACCGCGTGATCAACAGCCGCGTCAAGGTGGACCCGACCATCACCGAAGAGCAGCCGGTGCCGGCGCCGTTTGTGCCTTTTCCCGTGGCACTTCCGGAGGATCCGGAACTGGTTTGGATCCTCGGCCGCCGCGAGGATTTCGGGCCTGACGAGGCCTCTCGTGCGCTGCTCAAGATTGAGGAGGAGTTCTGGCAGACAAAAAAGGGCATCCAGCTGCAAAAGGGCGGCGCCGACAAAACCTTCGCGGAGTTCATCGAACACGTCCCCGCTTCAGCCCTTTCAGACAGCGGACTCAAGAGGCATTACAAGGGGCCCGAAACACTGCACACCATCCAGCAGCTCCAGCGGCGCTCCGAGGGCTCCCTGGAATCGCTGCTGAAGGAATAAGCATCCGGAGCCCCGGGCGAGGCCAAGGCCACAGGCCAACCCGGTTCCGGGGCCGCCCTTATCGAGGCGGTTGGGCGGAACCGGGAGGATGTGGGCCCGCGGGCGGGGCAGCCCACCAGCGGCCCAGGTTCTCAAAGAGATCGGGTTCCGCCTGTTTGAGTTCCGCCCGGTTGAAGGGATAAAAGTCGTTCACCCCGAAATAGGCTTCGGTCATTTCGGCGAAGAATTCCTTCTGATTGGTGAGGGCATAGTGGCGGGTCAGGCCGCCCTCAATGTGGAGCGTTTTGTCGTATTTGTGGGTTTCCCGAAAGGCCTCCCAGGCCCGCTTGATTTCCTCGTTTTCAAAACCCAGAACCTGGTCGTGGTAGGCGTGGGCAAGTTCGTGCAAGACGGACCAGGGCTGAATCCGCTGGTGGCGCACCCCCGCATAGAGGCCCGCATCGGGAATGTGTACCGCCTTGGCCAATTCCGGCTTGTAGCCGTTTGCGGTCAGCCACGCGGCACTCGGATGGTACTGGGCGGAGGTGAGTTTGCCATGGGTCGCATCCAGCCAGATGGGAACCTGTTGCAGACGGGCCACGGTCGCGGAGGGAAGCAGAAGCCGTACATCGGCCAGACGGCGCTGGAGAATCTCCAGGGCGCCCGCTGCCGCCTGCTGCGGCTGCGGAGCCAGCAACCGCGCGTCCACATGAACCCGCCAACCCTCGATTTGCCGGAGCTCATGAGAGGTGGGCTTGGCCGCTTCAGCGGGCGCTTTGGCGGGGTCGAGCGCGAGCAGGAGGACGAGGAGGGGGGGCAGTTTGGGGGGGGTTAAAAGACGGTCTTGGAGGCTGCAATCCAACTGCAGAACGCACAAACGCTCCACGCCACGGTCCGCGGCCAGTTGGTTTGGACCAGCCGACGCATTACGGCAAGTCTCAAAGCGGGAGGGAGTTCCTCCTGCAGGCGGGAGTGAAGCGGAACAGAGACAAAAACCGTGACCGCCCAGGCAGCGAGGGTGCAGGCCGCCTCCAACAGCCAGAGCGGCTCCAGACTCTCCAGGAAGAGGTATCTTGCGGCCACGCCCGCGAGTTGGAGGAGCATCAGCGGGGCGACCACCCAGGTCACGGCCCCTGTGTAACCCTCGTGCCACAACACGAAACGCGAGGGCTCTATCCACCGAAAGGCCGGATAGACGACCAGTTGCACAACCCAAAGGACTGCGGCAAGAGCCAGACTGACGGCCGCGTGTGCCTGCAGGATTCCCACTGGGGTTGAGGGGCGGTCGGGGTGGGGGGCTGAACAGCGCGACCCTCACACGGACACGCCGAAGCGAGGGAGGGGCGGTGCCGGATTCCGGGAAGCCTACTCCGACTTGGAGACCGCTTTGAGGGCCGCCGCCTCGGTGAGGCTGATCCGTTCCTCAAGCGAGGGCTCCAGCGTGCGCATCTTCCCGTACAGCGCCCGCAAATAGGCGCGCATCGCCTTCGATCCAGCCTCCTCGGTCTTCGCGAGATCAGCTTTCTCCCTCAGTTCCACAATTTTGGGATCCTCCGCTGCGGCCTTCCGCGCGATGGCAAAACGCTCGTCCTCGCTGCCCGCCTTCGGGGCGGCGGGTTTGGCGGCCGGCGTCTTTCGCTTGGTCGCATCGGTAGCCGCGCTTCCGGTGTTTCCGGCGGCCTGAGCCGGAGCCGGAGCAGGCGACTTTTTGGCACCTTCTGCGGAGCGGTTACCCGATTTTTGGGAGCCGCTGCTTGGTGCCGAAGACTCTGCCGCGTGTAGGAGCGAGGCGGAGAGGGTCAAAAGCAGGGCGCTGGAAAGGATGCGGCGCATAAACAATCTAAAGGTTAGGTGGCAAGGCTGACACAGGGCCGTCCTTCTGTCGAGAACGCAAGACCACCCCGGGGCTGCGGGCCGCTTCCGCCACGGGCACCTCGGCCTCTTGCGCGCTGGGTTGCCCTTTCGCTCCCCGCCTTTCCGTGCTTCGATAGGGGCATGACACCAACGCGCGACCAAATCCCGTCTGCCGACACTTGGGACCTTTCCCCGCTGTACCCCGACGCCGCCGCGTGGAACCGTGACTTCGAACTGCTGCAGGCGGGCTACCCAGCCCTGGTCGCCCTGGCCGGCACCCTCGGCCAATCCGCGCAAAGCCTGCGCCACGCCCTCGAGGTGGACCGTTCGCTCGACCTCCAAATCGAACGGCTCAGCCAGTACGCCTCACTGCGCGGTTGCGAGGACAGTTCCAACTCCGAGTCGCTCGCCCGCGAGGCCCAGTTTGACAACCTCATGACCCGCATCGGCGAGGCCTGTTCCTTCCTCTGGCCCGAAGTCCAAGCCATCGACGACGCCACCTTCGCACGGTTTCTGGACGCCCCCGAGCTCGCCGAATGGCGCACCCCGCTTGTGCGCCTGCGCCGCCGCAAACCTCACACCCTCACCACTGCGGAGGAACGGCTGCTTGCCCTCGGCAGCAGCGCCGTGCGCGCCCACGGAGAAACCTTCTCCCAGCTGACCAACGTCGACATGCAGTTTGGCAAGGTGGCTGACGAAAACGGATTGGAGCGCGAACTGACCCAGTCCTCCTACAGCTCCTTCATGGTCAAACGCGACGGGAAGGTCCGCAAGGAAGCCTTCCACAAATTCTACGCCGAGTTTGACGCGCACAAGTACACGCTCGCGTCCACGCTTTCCGCCTCCGTGCGGGCCGACGTCTTCCACGCCCGCGCCCGCCACTACCCCAGCGCCCGCGAGTCGGCCCTCTTTCAGGACGACGTGCCCGTGGCGGTCTACGACAACCTCATCTCCACGGTGCGCGCCCACCTGCCCGCCCTTTTCCGCTACTATGGGCTGAGAAAAAAGGTGCTGCAGCTCGATGAAATCCACGCCTACGACACCGGCGTGCCGATCGTGCCCAAGATCGAAACGCACGTCTCCTTTGACGAGGCCTGCCAAAAGGTGCTGCGCGCCGTGGAGCCGCTCGGAGAGGAATATGGCAAGGCGCTGGCCCACGGGCTTGGGGCGGGCCGTTGGTGCGACCGTTACGAAAACAAGGGGAAGCGCTCGGGCGCCTTTTCCTCGGGCGGCTACCAGGCTCCGCCCTACATCCTGATGAACTACAAGGAGGACGTTTTCGCCGACGTCTACACGCTTGCACACGAGGCCGGCCACTCGATGCACACTTGGTTTTCCACGCGCAACCAGCCGTTCCAGACTTACAACTACCCGATCTTCCTCGCCGAGGTGGCCAGCACCTTCAACGAGGAACTGCTCACTCACCACCTCCTCGAGACCACCGAGGATCCGGGAATGCGCGCCTACCTCATCAACCGCCAGATCGACGACATCCGCGGCACCGTCTACCGGCAGACGATGTTCGCCGAATTTGAAAAGCTGGCCCACGCCGCGGAGGAGGCCGGGGAGGCCCTCACGCTCGACACCTTCCGCCAGATTTACCGCGGGCTGCTGCAGGACTATTTCGGGCCGGACTTCGCGCTGGACGCCGAGCTGGACCTGGAGTGCCTGCGCATCCCTCACTTCTACAACGCTTTCTACGTGTACAAGTACTCCACCGGCATCAGCGCGGCGGTCTCCCTGGCGCACCAGGTTTTGCACGAAGGCGCGCCGGCGGTGGAGCGCTACCTGGGCTTCCTCAAGAGCGGCGGCTCCGAGTTTCCGCTCCCCACGCTGCAAAAAGCCGGGGTCGACATGACCGTCCCGCTGCCCGTGGAACAGACGCTCCAGTTGTTCGCGCGCCGGGTGGCGGAACTCGAATCCCTCCTAGGCTAGAGCCATGGTGAAAGCGACGCTCTCCATTCAGGACCAGAAAGCGCTGACGGCCGCGCAGGGCTACATGGAGCTTTCGATGCCCCGCGAGGCGCTGGCCGAGCTGGCGGACCTCTCCGAGCAGGGCGCCCTCACGCACCCCGGACTGGAGGTGCGCATCGTCATTCTCCTCAAGCTGCACCGTTGGAAGACGGCAGCCGCCTGCGCCCGCAAACTGTGTCGGCTCTTACCCGAACAGCCGGCGGGGTTCATCCACCTGGCCTTCTGCCTGCACGAACTTGGAGACACGGTGCGGGCGCGGGACATCCTGCGCAAGGCGCCCCCGAACGTGCGCAAGGACGCCACCTGCTGCCACAATCTCGCCTGCTACGAAGCGGTTCTGGGCGAACTGGATGCAGCACGGCTTCACCTCGCGCAAAGCATTTCCATCGACAAGCGTTTCCGCGAGTTCGCGCGCAACGACAGCGATCTCGCCCCGCTCCACAAAGAGCTGCAGTGACCTCCCTCTTCCCGCTTCCGCCCGCCGCGCGAATCGAGGGAAAGGCCGTACCGGCCCTTTTCCCCGGGGACGGCCCGCTGCACTCGCTCCTCTACGGCGAGGCCCCGGGTCCCCGCGGCGCCGACAAGAGCGGCCTCCCATTCTGGGGCGACGCAGCGGGCGTGCCCCTCTACCGGGCGCTCGCCAAGGCGGGCTGCGCCACGGTTCCCGCAAACGCCTGGGGTCTCTGGGAGGGCTCGCGCCTCGCTTCCGCCGGACTGCGCCCGGTACTCGCCGGGGTCGCCCTCAGCAACGCCTTTCCGGCCTGCCCCACGGCCGACGGCCAGAAATTCAGGGCGCCCACACGGGCGGAACTGGAATCGGCCGGGAACCTGGCACGCCTCCGGTCGGAACTGCTGCAGGCCGCCCAGCGGGGGGCCACGCGGGTCGTCACGCTTGGAAAGTGTGCGGCCCGCACGCTGGCTCCGCTGGCCACGGAGGCCGGACTCCAGCTCGTGGCGCTTGCCCACCCGAGCGCGCAGGGCCTTCTCTCGGAAGCGCCAAACCGCGGACGCGGCCTGCGCCTCGCTGACCTGCAGACCGCGTGGATCGACCGGCTGGCAGCGCTTCTTTCCAACCGCTGAAACGCTGGCTCAGCGCCACTCGTGCCTGGGGTATTTGCGCTGCATCTCCTGCTTGATTTTGGGGTAGCTCTCCTTCCAAAAGTTCGAAAGGTTCTGGGTCACCTGCAGCGGCCTTTGGTTGGGAGCGAGCACCTCGATCACCAACGGCACCCGGCCGTTGGCGATGCGGATCTCGCCCTCGATTCCGTACAAATCCTGGATCCGCACCGCGACGGTGGGGGCCGCCTTTGCCGCATACCCCACCTTGAACTTGCGCCCGTTGGGCATCCCCACCCGCTCCGGCGCGGCCTGCTCCACAAAGGCGGCCTGCCCGGCGGACAGCCAGCTCTTGACCACCGGCCACACGGGCCGCTCCTTGATTTCGCGGTAACTGCTGGCCCCGAAACAGATCTGTTCTACAAGCATGTGCCTGTCCGCGTCAGTCACCGGCGGGATTTCCTGCTCGGGGAACCAGCCCGCCACGCAGTTGAGCCGCGCGATCCACTGCTCGACTGAATCGTCCCAAGCCTTGAGCGGACACCGCCCCGCGGCGACCTCCACAGCCAGCAGCCCCGCGGCGGCGTCCTCGGGCACGCGGTCGGTTTCCTTCGAGCGCAGGAGCAGGTCCCGAAACCGCACCACCTGTTTGGCCAGAACACGGCGCTGCACCGAATCGAAAAACACGTCCGTGGTTTCCTCAAAACCCCCGGGAAACATCTCGCGCAACCACTCCTCGCGCACCGCCGTGGCGAGCGTCAGCAACACCTGTTTGTCCACACCCCGCCCGTCGACTTCGCGCACCTCGCACGCCACCAGCAGAGGCGCATCGTGCGCCACGCTCTCGCGCGCCAGCACGCCCTTGCGGCCGTGCACCAGGTTGCACCGCAGGGTCCCCGCATCCACCCGCAACGCCACCTGGTCGGGAAACCCCGCCAGGATGCAACGCTGCACCGCCTCGGGGTCCGCCTCCCCCAAACCCGTGGACAGCCCCTCCGACTTTGCGATCTGCAAAAACTGCCGCGCCAGGGCGGACGCCTCCCGCGCCGCGCCCGCGTGGATCCCCGGCCCGGTGCACTGGCCCACGTCAAAACGCACGCCCTCTGCAAACCGGAGCGCCCGCAAAAGCACCAGCAGATCGGAACGGTTTTCCTCGTCGGTGAGCTTGTCCCGCTGTTGCTGCGCCGCCGCGTCCGCGCGCCGGAGAATGGACCGGCCCTGCGTGAGAGCAGCCACCGCGGCGACCTCCTCGACGCACCCGTGCTTGTCCGCGGCGAGCAACATCCGCGCGTAACGCGGGTGCACGGGAAACGCGAGCATGCGCCTCCCCAGCTCGGTGATTTCTCCGGCCGGCCCGAGGGCGCCGAGCTCCTCCAAAAGCGAGAGCGCCCGCTCCAGCGCGCGCGGTTCGGGACGCTCCAGCCAGCGGAACGCATTCACATCCTTGACCCCGCTTGCCTTGAGTGTGAGCACCACCTCCGCCAGATCCAGACGCCGCACCTCGGGCAATTCCTGCGCGGGCCGGTCGCCGTGTTCGCGCTCCGTCCACAGGCGCAGGCACACCCCCGGGGCGGTGCGTCCCGCGCGGCCGGCGCGCTGGTCGCAGGAGGCCCGGCTGATGCGCGACATGAGGAGCGTGTTGATCCCGCGAAACGGGTCGAAGCGCGCGATCTTGGCGAGGCCCGCGTCGATGACGAGCCGCACACCGTCGATGGTCAGCGAGGTCTCCGCCACGTTGGTGGAGGCCACAACCTTCCGGCGCGGGTGTCTGGCGACCGCGGCATCCTGTTCGGCGGGAGGAAGTTCTCCATGGAGCGGCAGCAGCACACAGTCCCGCCCCGCGCGCGTGTGCCGCAGCGCCTCGAGCGTCCGGTGAATCTCGTAGCTGCCGGGCAGGAACACCAGCACGTCGCCATCGGTCTCCGGCGCGAGCCGCTCGAAGGCCTCCGCGACCAGGTCCCACACCGGCCGTTCGCCGGGGGATTTTTCCAGGTAGCGCACCTGAACCGGATGCATCCTGCCGCTGGAAACCAGCAGCTCGCACGGGGCGAGGTACTGTTGGAGCGCACCCGTTTCAAGCGTCGCGGACATCACGATGATGAGCAGGTCCGGGCGCAGCGTTTCCTGGATTTCCAACGCCCGCGCGAGCGTGATGTCCCCGTACAAATGGCGCTCGTGAAACTCGTCAAAACAGATCGCTTGCACCCCGCGCAGCGAGGGGTCCGAAAGCATCTGGCGGAGCAGGATCCCCTCCGTCACGTAACGGATCCGGGTGGCCGCCGAGCACACGCGGTCGAGCCGGATCTGGTAGCCGACCTCGCCCCCGGTCTGGCCGCCGCGCTCGCGGGCGACACGTGCCGCGAGCATGCGCGCCGGGAGACGGCGGGGCTGGAGCACCACCACCTCACCGTCCGCCAGAAGCCCGCGGTCGAGCAGCATCTGGGGAATCTGGGTGGACTTGCCGGAGCCCGTGGGCGCCTCGAGCACCACGCGCGGACCGCGGGCGAGGGCGGCCACGAGGGCGTTTTCCAATTCAAAAATGGGGAGGTCTGAGCGGTGCAACGGGGTGGTTTCCTTTCGGGGTGGAGGCCGGCTATTCCCCTGAGTCGACGGCGCGCAGATAGTCGGCGGCGACCTCGGGCCAGACTCCGTTCACCCACGAGTCGGTGGCCAGCTCCAGGGGGCTGGCGGGGTACAGGCGCGGAAGGATCTCCACGTGCCAGCGGAAGTCCCTGTCGATGGAACCCCAGTGGTCGAGGCGCTGCGTGCGGGTGGGCGCGGTGGTGAGCGAGAGCTGGTAGGGCGGATGGTCGAGCGCCCCGTTGAGCTTGCGCAACGCCACGCGGAGCGCGTCGGCAAACTGCACCACCTCGCCGTCGCTGATGGCGTGAAAATCCGCACTCTGCCGCTTGGGAAAAATCGCGAGCTCAAAGGGTGCCCGCGAGGCGTAGGGACAGAACACGCAGAACCCGTGGTTTTCATAAACGATGCGTGTTCCGGAGCGCACCTCCTCCCCGAGGATGTCCTCGAAGATGGACCTCTTTTTCTGGTCATAAAACGTGCGGGCCGCCGTCATCTTCCGCTTGAGCCGTGCCGGGATCACCGCCAGCGCGACCAGCTGGCTCAGCGAATGCGGCACGAGCGCGCCCGCGCTCCGCCCCACGGATTTCACCACCGAAAAAGAACGGAGCCGGACGTCGTGCATGAGGTCAAGGATCCGCAGTTTCCACGCGAGCACCACCTCCTCGACCTGCTCCATTTCCAGCGCCTCGAGCGGGCGGCTGTCGGGCGTTTCGACCACCACCTCGTGCGCCCCCACCCCGTCCATGTGGTCGTAGAAACCGTCCCCGTGGCGGGTATGGTCCCCCTCGACGCGCAACACCGGCGCGCGGTTGGGCACCACCCGCACGCGCCACTCTCCGGCGGCGCCGCTGGTCTGGTGCAGGACCTGCGGTGTGTGCCTTTCCAGTCCCGCCAGAAACGGGTTGGCGGCCGTCTGCGCCGCGTACTCCTCCAGCACCGACGCCGCGGCCGGCTGGTGGGCTCTCGCCTCAGAAAACAGCGTCCACTCGTCCGTCAAAGGATCCAGGCGCATCTCGTTTTTGTGCATGGCCTGATTGTAACGGCGCCGTCCCCTGGATGCAAAGCCGCGCATGGGCGTTCAGGCGCACCGAAGGTGCACCGCGATCGCAGCCTGGAGCAACGCTGTGGGCTTCCCCGCCCCTAGGGGAGAACCCCTAAAGGGACGTCCCAAAAACCCCTATCCCCTCGGGGGTCCACCGGCGCCCAGCACCGCCACAACCACGGTGCGGTGATGCGGCTGGCGGCGGTGTTCAAACAGAAAAATCCCCTGCCAGGTGCCCAGCTGCAACCGTCCCTGCGCCAGCGGCACCACCTCGCTGGTGCGCGTCAAAACCATCCGCAGATGGGACGGCATGTCGTCGGGCCCCTCGTCCGTGTGGACGAAATAGTCGCTCCCCTCCGGCACCAGCCGTTCAAAGAACGCGTGCAGATCCACCCGCGCCGATGGGTCTGCGTTTTCGTAGATCACCAGGCTCGCGCTGGTGTGCTGCACAAACACCGTGACCGTCCCGGTGTGCACCCCGCTTTCCCGGACCACCCGCGCGACGGCCTCCGTGATCTCGTAGGTTCCCTTGCCCCGGGTCTGGACCGAAAAACTGGCGGTGTGTGCGTGCATGCGTGCATCCCAAGCGGACGCGCGGTGCCTTGGCAAATGCTGTTTACCCCGAAACCGTTCTGTTGCTAGTCTGGTCCGACTTATGGGCCGCCAGTGGTTACTCGCAAAACGTCAGGTCAACGCCAAGAAACGCTCCGCCGCCACCAGCAAGCTGGTGAAGGAAATCGCCGTCGCCGCCAAACTGGGCGGCGCGGATCCGGATGGAAACGCCCGGCTCTTTGCCGCCATCGAGAAGGCCCGGAGGGAGTCGGTCTCCCGGGACGTGATCGAACGCGCCATCAAGAAAGGCGCGGGTCTGGGTGAGGAAAAGATGATCATGGAGGAGGTCGCCTTCGAGGGCTACGCCCCGCACAAGGTGCCGGTGATCGTGGAGGTGTTAACCGACAACAACAACCGGACCGCCCCCGAGATCCGGGTGCTCTTCAAAAAGGGCCAGCTCGGCGCGCCGGGCTCCAACAAGTTCCTGTTCGACCACGTTGGCATCGTCGAGGCCCACCACGCCCCCGGCGCGGTTGATCCCGAGGAGGCGGCCATCGAGGCGGGCGCCCAGAATTTTGAGCTCCTCTCCACCGAGGAGAACGACGACATCCCGGCCGACCGCCTGGGCGCGCGTTTCACCACCGAACGCGCCGACCTGCATGCGGTCTCCAAATGGCTGTCCGGCCACGGCTGGTCCATCGTCACCGCCGAGTTCGGCTACCTGCCCAAAAACTTTGCGGAGCTGACCGAGGAACAGGCGGCCGAGGTGGCCGAGTTTCTACAGACCCTGGACGACCACGACGACGTGCACCGGGTCTGGGCGGCGGTGAAGTAACGCGGCCCGGGGGATTCCCGGGTTGTGCGGCCGGCCGGGAGGGACTTCGCGGCCAAAACGGCCTAAAAACCGGCTCAAACCGCCGGAAAGGCCCCTTAAACACCCCTCAGGCGTCCGCCGAGGGTGTCCATAGCGGAGACACTACTCGTTTCCGGCGTTTTCGGGCCCCTTTGCGTGCCAGGCGGCCCGCGGTTTGTCCAACAGCAGCGCAAGGTAGGCGATGTCCGCCGGAGTGATGCCGCTGATCCGGCCGGCCTGTCCGAGGGTGGAGGGCCGCACCCTGCCAAACTTCTGCCGGGTTTCGTGCCGGAGCCCCGGGACCTGTGCGTAGTCCAGGTCGGCCGGGATGACGCGCTCCTCCTGGGCCCGCAGCTTCTCCACCGCCGCGTACTGGCGGGTGATGTAGCCTTCGTAGCGCAGGTCGATCTCCACCGTCTCCCACGCGGTGTCCGGATAGTCCCGGCGGATTTCCGCGGGCAGCTCCGTCCAACTGGTTTCGGGCCTGCGGAGGAACTGGGCGACGCGTTGTTCGCCCAGGCGGGTCGCCTCGGTGAAGGCGCGCAGCCGGGCCAGCAGGGCGCGGCGCTCCTCTGCCCGGGCGGCGCGTTCCGGATCCACCAGGCCGGCGGCGGCGGCGAGCGGGGTGAGGCGCAGGTCGGCGTTGTCGTGGCGCAGGAGAAGGCGGTGTTCGGCGCGACTGGTGAACATGCGGTAGGGCTCCTCGGTGCCGCGGGTGACCAGGTCGTCGACGAGCACACCGAGGTACCCGTCGGCGCGGCCGAGCAGGAGCGGGGGGCGGCCCAGCAGCTTGAGGGCGGCGTTGGCGCCGGCGAGGAGTCCCTGGCCGCCGGCCTCCTCGTAGCCAGAGGTGCCGTTGATCTGGCCGGCAAAATAAAGGCCGGGCAGCAGCCGGGTTTCAAAGGTGGGCAGCAGCTGGGTGGGGGGGCAGTAGTCGTACTCCACCGCGTAGCCGGGGCGCAGGATGACGGCTTTTTCCAGGCCGGGGATGGTGTGCAGGAAGGCGTACTGGACCTCGAGGGGGAGGGAGGTGGAGACCCCGTTGACGTAGTATTC
>JBIKSY010000101.1:0-12786 GCA_044348365.1 Chthoniobacteraceae bacterium | reverse complement strand
GCGGTTTGCATCATTATCTGTATTCTGGGGGTCTGCCTCAACGAGTCGTGCATCACCCAACCGCTCAAAAAACTCACCCAACAGGCACGCCCACACCAGGCCATGGAAGGCGTCCGCCGGGTGAATCTGGCCGGGGTAAGTCCCAAGTTGTTTTCCCTCGCCTATCCCATGGAAATCAGCCGCTCCGGCCCGCCGGATCCAAGCGATAAGGTGAGGCGCTCCTTTCCTTCCGCCCACGTGCTCAATTCGACCCTGCTTGGGGTGGTATTGTGGACCTTTCTGCGCTGGTCTGGCTGGCTCCTCCTGCCCCCGCTAATGGCCTGGTCGCGCGTCTACACCGGGGCACACTGGCCCAGTGACGTCCTCGCGTCGCTGTGTCTTGGAGTTCCATTCAGCCTTTTGCTGCTTTGGGCTTGCGAACTGCTCTGGCGGGGTCCGCTCACCCGGCTGCACCCCCAGTGGACGGCCTCCAGCCCCACGCTGGTTTTTCCACTCTTTTGGGGGCCGGGCTCCGATGGTAAGCCCGGAACGCTCTGAGCGCGCCTCCTCTGACAATGACATCAAAACGCTGGATCTTTTTCGCCCTAGGCCTGCTGACCCTCCTAAGGTCGTGGCTGACATCCTCCATCGAACTGGCCCCCGACGAGGCCTATTACTACCAGTGGAGCCTCCGCCCCGACCTCTGTTATTTCAGCAAGGGACCGGGGGTTGCCGCCGCCATCGGGCTGGGAACCGGGCTCCTGGGCCCCTCCGAGGCCGGGGTACGGCTGCTCAGTCCCTTGCTCTCACTCGGGACCAGTATTTTGGTGTACCTTTTCACCCGGCGCCTGTTTTCCGAGCGGGCAGCACTCTGGGCGCTTGTGGCCTGCAACCTCATGCCGATCCTGAACGTGGGCAGCGTGGTGATGACGATAGACCCGCTTTCCATCTTCTTCTGGACCGCCGGCTTGTACAGTTTCTGGCTGGCGCTGGAACATTCGAGTATCCGTGAGGAAGGCGAGCCCGGCGCCGGCTGGAGCATGTGGTGGCCGTTTACGGGCCTGCTGATCGGGCTGGGTTTTCTTTGCAAATGGACCAACGGGATGCAGTTGGTATCCATCATCGCCCTGCTGCTCTCCGGCTCCCGCCTCAGGCGCCACTTCAGACAACCGGGCTTCTGGATGCTGCTTCTGGTCTTTCTAATTTTCACCATCCCCCCGTTGGTGTGGAACGCGCAGCACGTTTGGATCACCTTCGACCACGTGTCCCAAAGGAGTGGCCTCCGGTCGGAGTTGCAAATCCGGCCCGGCGAAGTCCTCACCTTTTTGGGTGCACACGCCGTTGTGTACTCGCCACTTCTGTTTTTGGCGATGCTCGGCACGCTCTGCAAGGAACTCCCAAGGGCTAGGGACCATTTCAAGCCACGCTTCCTGCTCGCCTTCACCCTACCCCTCTTTGGGATTTACCTGATTCTTTCCCTCAACAAGGCCGGCGAAGCCAACTGGACGGCCCCCGCAATGATCTCCCTGCTGGTGCTTGCCGCGGCAGACTGGACCGAAAGGGCGAGGCAGGCGACCTGGGCACGGCGTTTTCTGGGAATCGGGCTGAGCCTCGGCGTGTTGCTGAGCGTGGCGGTCCTGAACGTGGACCTCTTTCGACACGCAGGGATCCCCTTCCCTTACAATCGCGACCCGAGCAAAAAACTCCGCGGTTGGCGCACCGCTACCGAGGCCGTCGAGAAGGTCCGGGAGGCGAGTGAAAAAGAACTGGGCGAGCCGTTGTTTCTGATCGCCAACGGGCGGGTGCTGGCTTCCGAAATTGCTTTCTACCTCAAAGTCCCCAGGCAGGAGAGGCCGCAGCATCCCCCCGTGTACACCCCGGAATCCCAGTCCATCAACGACCAGTATTCCCTCTGGCCAAGGTATGACGAGTTCGTCGAGCTGAAACCTGGACAGCGTCACCCGGATGCTCATTTTACCGAGGAAGGCGGGGTCAACCCCTTTCACGGGCGCACCGCGCTTTTTATCGCAGACAACGGAGGTGACACCCCCCCAAGTGCCATCACCGGGGGGTTTGAAAAAACAGAACTGATCGCCTGCTTGGACGTGGAACACTTTGGCTTCAAGCTGCGGCAGGTGCGTATTTTCCGCTGCTTCAACTACCGCGGACGTGCGCTTTAGCACCGGCGGGACGCGGCGCTTTTTTACGGCGGCCGTTGTTTTACCTCTTTTGGCCTGTTTCCTCGCCGAAACCGCTCTTATCGTCACGGCTTTTCTCCCGCCCTGTCCATGCTTTCCGTAGTCATCCCGCTGTATAACGAAGAAGGAAACGTGGCGCCTTTGTGCGCCGAAATTGCAGCCTCCCTTGCAGGGCGTGCCTACGAAATCGTGCTGGTTGACGACAAATCCACGGACCAGACGCTCCAAAAAATCCCGGTCCAGCCCGAGATTCGGGTGCTCGAACTTGCGCGCAACACCGGTCAGAGCGGCGCCATGTACGCAGGCATCCGCGCGGCCAGAGGGGACATTCTCGTGCTTATGGACGGGGACCGGCAGAACGATCCAGCCGACATCCCAAAAATGCTCGAGACCCTCGAGTGCGGGTTTGATCTGGTTTGCGGCTACCGGGCCAACCGGAAGGACACCCTTTCCAAAAGACTCACTTCACGCGTGGCAAACACCGTCCGTTCACGCTTCACCAAGGACGGGGTCCGCGACACCGGTTGCACCCTGAAGGTACTTAGAACGGAATGCCGGGAGGCCCTGCTCCCTTTCAACGGCATGCACCGTTTCATCCCAGCGCTGATCAAGGGTATGGGCTACCGCATTACCGAACTGCCCGTAAACCACCGCCCCCGGGTGGCGGGGGTGAGCAAGTACGGGTTTGGCAACCGGGCCCTAAGGGCGACCATGGATATGTTCGCGGTGCGTTGGCTTCTGCAACGCCAAATCCAACTGCGCATCGCCCGGGAGCGCTAACCGCGGGCATTCCCACTACGCGTCCCCCAAAAAAAGACAGCCTAATCCGGTGGCGAATCCGGCCAACCGGTGGCATGTTTTGTTGATGATCGACCTTGATGCGAATGCGACGACCCCGCTGGATGCAGCGGCGCTCGAGGTGATGCTCACTTGCCTTCGCGAACACCACGGCAATCCCTCCTCCAGCCACCACGCCGGCCGCCAGAGCCGCGCCGTGATTGACTCCTCCCGCGACACGCTCGCCGGTCTGCTTGGATGCCGCTCCCACGAGCTCATTTTTACGGGTTCCGGTACGGAATCCGACAACCTAGCCATTCTCGGCCTCGCCCGCGCCCACGCATCCAAGGGCCGGCATTTGGTGACCTGCCTGACAGAGCACCACGCGGTGCTGCACGCCTTCGACTATCTTGAAGCAAACGAGGGCTTCAGCGTCACACGCCTGGGAGTCGAACCCGACGGCACCCTTTTGCCGGAAGCCCTCCAAGCGGCGCTCCGCCCCGACACGATTCTGGTCTCCGTCATGAGCGCCAACAACGAGACCGGCGTCTGCCACCCGCTGGAGTCGCTCAGCAGGGTGTGCCGCGCCGCCGGTGTCCTTTTCCACTGCGACGGCGTGCAATCCTTTGGAAAGGAACCCCTCAATGCCGCCCTGTTTGACGGGCTCAGTCTTGCCGCGCACAAGTTTTACGGCCCGAAAGGCGCCGGGCTGCTTTACCTGCGTGGAGGCCTCTCGCTTCAGGCGGTCCAACTGGGCGGTGCGCAGGAATCCCAGCGGAGGCCGGGCACTGAGAACGCAGCGGCAATCGCAGGAATGGCCGTCGCAGCCCGGGTGGCGGTGGCGCGCATGGAGTCCGATGCGCTCCGAATCGAACCGCTCCGCAACCTGTTGGAGATGCGGATCAAGGAAAACTGTCCCGGAGTGGAACTCAACGGGACGCAGGCGCGGCGCCTCTGGAATACAGCCAACGTGACGTTTCCAGGATCCAACGCCGAGAGCCTGCTCATGGCCCTGGACATGGAGGGGGTTTGGGCCTCGAGCGGTTCGGCCTGCATGGTGGGGTCCATGCAACCGTCTCACGTTTTGCAGGCAATGGGGCGCTCCCCCGCCCGAGCGGGCAGTTCGATTCGATTCTCCATGGGACGCAGCATCACGAGGGAGGCAGTGGAAGCCGCCAGTGAAAAAGTGGAACGCGTCTGGAACCGCCTTAGAGAATGACATCTTCTTCTTTTCAAAAACGTATCTCAACCAGCGCCCGCACCGAACACGATTCCCCAACGCAAGTTGAACCCGCTGGCGAGGCGCGGGATCTGGCCCTTTTTGGAAAGGCCGCACTAAGGGGACTCGGCCTGGAGGCTCTGGCAGCAAAGCTGACGGTGAGCTGGAATTCCAGAATGCGCAGCACCGCGGGTCTGGCCTATCCGAACACCTCCCAAATTGTGCTCAACCCCAAACTGGCAGGGTTTGGCTGGGCGGAAGTGGAGCGCACCCTACTCCACGAACTTGCCCACCTCATCGCTCACCACCGGTGCGGCCGGCGGCGCATTGCCCCCCACGGCCCCGAATGGCGGAAAGCCTGTGCGGATTTGGGAATGGACAATGAGGCCCGTTGTCACGATCTGCCGCTGCCCAGACGCAAAATGCTCCGCCGCTTTGTGTACCAGTGTCCCTCCTGCGCGACCAAGGTGGAGCGCGTACGTCTTTTCAGGCGGCCAGCGGCCTGCCTCAAGTGCTGTCAGACACATTGCGGGGGCCGTTACGACAAACGCTTCAACCTCACCAGGGTCCTCCAGCCGGAGCTTCCGCTGACCTGAGCCCAAGGCGGCGTGGCATCAACGTTTGTCATGGCTGTCGTGGCTAAACATTGGCTTGGATTCAGGGCCGTCGCTGGGCCGGATGGAAAGCCCGTGAGCATCCCGGCGGGTCGTCGTTCGAACCCAGCGCATCACTGGTTGGAACAGCCAGTCTTCCCGTATTTTCAAGCTGGGTGCTGGACCGTAAAATCAAGCGGTCTGCGAAGGGGCGTCCGGAGCGGATCCCAGCCCTGGAATGCGCGCCAGCTTTAATGGGACGAGTCGGAGTCCCTTTTCACCACCAACACCACTTCGGAAACTTCCGGCGTACTCCCAAAACGGATGGGTGCGCCGGTTGTTCCCAGACCGCGGCTGGTATGGAGGAAAAGCCCACCCAACTGGTAGCTCCCAAACGGGTACTTCTTCGCTCCCAGGGGAAGTCCGTACCTGCCAAGCCCCGGCAACCGCACCTGTCCTCCGTGACTGTGACCCGAAAGCTGCAAAGACACCCGACCATCGGTGCGGGCGGCATCCGCAACATCTGGCTCATGGGCCAGAAGCAAGGTTGCCTCGTTCTCCCGAGCACCACTCAAAGCGGAGCGCAGGTCGAAGCGTCCCGAGATTGAATCCACGCCGGCCAGATGGAGCGCCGCATTTCCCCAACTTAACGATACCCCGCGGTTGGTAAGAACGCTGATCCCTTCTCGGAGCAGCTGTTCCTCCACCCTGCGGGCCCCCTTGCGGTGGTCATGGTTGCCCAGCACCGCGAAAACCCCCAGTTTTGCATTGAGGGTGCCCAGCAGAGGGGCGAGTTCATCCATGGCCTCAATCGTGCCATCCACAAAATCTCCCAGCAACACGGTCAGATCCGGCCGGAGGTTGTTGGCCTCCTCCACCGCGCGTTTCAGGAACGCAAGCGGAGTAAACGGGTAGAGATGAAAATCGCTCAGCACGGCCACCCGCAGGCCCTCCAGTCCGGACTTGAGTCCGCGGATCGGAGCCAGGACGCGTTCGGTACTCAACTTTGAAGACTCCTCCCCAAAGGCCCCCAAGCCTCCCAACCCCAGTCCGCCCAAGACGGAGCCGAGAAATATGCGACGGTTTATCATAAGGGCGATGCATGTGATTTTCGGACGCAGACCAATGAAAAGCAAAAGCGGAAATCCGACAGCTCGGGATTAAATCGGGGGGAGATTGTGAAACATTTCACAAATTCGGCTTGCTGGCCTATTCCGGACGTCTCTACCGTCTCTACCTTAGCGCGTTTTGCGCTCACTCTATGGCTCATACTACCCAGCCGTTCGAACAGCCCGATGCTCTAGCCAAAACCGAGTTCGGCCTCCAGAAACTTGCATCTGGATCGCTTGCCGCGGCCGGAGCGCTCTCCCCCGACCTGCTCGGGGAAAAGCTGATTTTGAACATGGGTCCCTCCCATCCGGCCACCCACGGGGTGCTGCGCCTAGTGCTCGAAATGGATGGGGAGCTGATCACCAAGGCCACTCCCGACTTGGGTTACCTGCACCGGGGCGACGAAAAAATCGCGGAAAACATGACCTACAACCAGTTCGTCCCGTATACGGACCGGCTGGATTATCTGGCCCCCTTGGCCAACAACGTGGCCTACGCTATGGCCGTTGAAAAGCTCATGGGCTGGGAACTGCCGCCGCGAGGGCAGGCCATCCGCGTGATCTGTTGCGAGCTGGCACGGATCTCCTCCCATCTGCTGGGACTCGGCGCTTTCGCGATGGATACGGGCGCGCTGACGGTGTTCATGTACACCTTCACGGAGCGGGAGAAAATCTACAATCTGTGCGAGGTAATCTCCGGCGCCCGGTTTACCACCAGTTACACTCGGATCGGTGGGATGACCCGCGACCTGCCTGACGCCTTCTTTCCGATGGTGCGCAAATTTCTGGAGGAGTTTCCCCCGTCCCTCGACGAAGTGGACGGACTTCTTTCCCGGAACCGCATTTTCGTGGATCGCACCAAGGACGTAGGCTGCATTTCCAAGGAGGACGCAATTTCTTTCGGCCTGAGCGGCCCCAACCTGAGGGGATCCGGAGTGGACCACGATCTTCGCAAGAAGCATCCGTATCTCGGCTACGAACAGTACGACTTCGACATTCCCGTGGGCTCGGCTGGGGACTGCTACGACCGGTATCTGTGCCGGCTGGAGGAGATGCGCCAGTCGGTCAAGATCCTGCGTCAGGCCATTGACAAGCTTCCGTCGGGCCCGATCACGGTGTCGGACCCCAAGAACCTGCCTCCGGCGAAGACTTCTGTCATGACCAAGATGGAGGAGTTGATTCATCACTTCATTCTGCACACTGAAGGCCTCAAGGCGCCTCCCGGGGAAGTATACTTCGGGGCGGAAAACCCCAAGGGTGAGCTGGGCTTCTACATCCAGTCCAAGGGTGGCGGAGTACCCCACAGGCTGAAGATCCGGGCACCCTCGTTCGTGAACCTAAGCATCCTGCCCAAGCTGCTACCCGGGCACTTCATGAGCGATGTCGTGGCAATCCTAGGTTCGATGGACTTTGTAATGGGGGAATGCGACCGGTAAGTGAACAGACCAACGCACATTTCCCTGCCGGCATTGTTGCTGTGCCTGTCCCTGTGTGGGGTGTGCGGCTGCAAGCCTGAGATTTCCCAATCAAACATTGATGCAGTCAACAGCCGGTTTGAAAAGCTGGAAAAGACTGGAAAAAAAACCCTTTCTCCCAAAGAGGTCGAAAGCATCTTGGGACCGCCCGACCGGGTGGAGAACGCGACAATTGAGTTGGAAACGCAAAAGAAGGAAGTCGGCCTCACACGCTACTACTACGAACAGGACGGCAAGACCATTGAGCTGCATTTCTTCGACAATAAACTGATTAACCGAGTCCCCGGCTGGAACCACCAACCGGAACAGGAACCCAAAAAACCATGACCATTCCGGCAGACCTCCTGGCTCAGATTGACGAAGCAATCACGCACTATCCGGTTTCCAAACGGAGTGCCTCCCTGCCATTGCTCCACTTGTGGCAGGAGCACTTCGGGTTCGTTTCCGACGCAGCCGTCTCCTGGATCGCGGCGAAACTGGAGCTACAACCGATCAACGTCCTCGAACTGGTCACCTTTTATCCGATGTTCCGCAGGGAACCGGCGGGCAAGACGCACATCCGCGTCTGCCGCACCCTGTCCTGCGCGATGGCAGGCAGCTATGCGCTGCGCGACGCCCTCGCCAAGGAGGGTGGAATCGATATCGCCACCTGGAACGAGCACATGAACGGCCATGCGTACGGTGACGACGGCCATTCCAACTCCCCCGCCAAGCTCACCGGCCACGCAGTACACAACCCCGGCCATGGCAACCCGATCGCAATCAGTCCCGACGGCAACTGTTCCATCGAGTTTGTCGAGTGCCTCGCCTCCTGCGGTTCAGCGCCCGTGGTGTTGGTGAACGACAATTTTCAGGAGAACGTGCGGATTCAGGACGCCGCGGCTCTGTGGAAAACCACCACCTCGCAGGCCACCCGCGTAAACACGGCCGCACCGCACCCGCGCGAACACCGCCTGATTTTCAAAACCATCGACGTTCCCGGACGCGGGAACGACCTTGAGACCTACCTTGCCGGCGGCGGCTACGCCGACCTGAAGAAGGCACTCGGCATGAAGCCGGAGGAAATCCTCGACGAAGTTAAAAAAAGCGGTCTCCGGGGGCGCGGCGGCGCCGGGTTCCCCTGCGGCACGAAATGGAGCTTCATCAAGCGGGGCGGGCCGAAGCCCACCTACCTCATCTGCAACGCGGACGAGTCGGAACCCGGGACATTCAAGGACCGCTACATCATTCATCAGGATCCGCACCAGTTGATCGAGGGCATGATCATCTCGTGCTTCGCGGTGGATGCGCATCTGGCCTATCTCTATATCCGCGGAGAATTTCCCGAGGGAGCTGTGATCCTGGAAAAGGCGATCGCCGAGGCAAAAGCAAAGGGTTTTTTAGGCAAAAACATCCTCGGCTCGGGCTTTGACCTGGAGATCTACGTGCACCGCGGTGCGGGCGCCTACATTTGCGGGGAAGAGACCGGTTTGATCGAGTCGCTGGAGGGCAAGCGTCCTTATCCACGCATCAAGCCCCCATACTTTCCCGCCGTGCTGGGCCTCTACCAGTGTCCGACGATCGTCAACAACGTCGAAACCCTCTGCCACGTGAAGCACATTGTCCAGATGGGCGGCGAGGAGTACGCAAAGATCGGGCGGCCCAACAACACCGGCACTCGTATCCTGTGCGTGTCCGGTGATGTGCAGCGCCCCGGTTACTACGAGGTGGCCGTCGGCAGCGTCACACTAGGGGAACTGATCAACGAGATCTGCGGCGGCATGAAGCCGGGCCGAACGCTCAAGGGCGTCATCCCCGGAGGCAGTTCGGCCAAGGTGTTGCGTGCCGGCGAGAAGTATAAAATCAAGGACAAGGAAGTCGCCCTTGAGGAGCTTCCCATGGACTTCGACTCGCTCGCAGCCGCCGGCTCGATGGCTGGTTCAGGCGGCGTGATCGTCATGGACGACACACGCAACATGGTGGAGATCCTCAACAACATCAACGAGTTTTACGCCCACGAGTCCTGCGGCCAGTGCACCCCGTGCCGCGAGGGCGCGCAATGGATGAAGAAGATCACGGACCGCATCGTGGCGGGAGGCGGGGTCGAGAACGACCCGGAAACCCTCAAAAACGTAGCGGACAACATCGCCGGAAAAACCATCTGCGCCTTCGGGGAAGCCTGTTCCTGGCCCACCCAAAGTTTCCTGGCCAAGTTCAAGGAGGAGTTTTCGGCCAAAGCGCACAAGGACCTCCCTCCCCCGATGCCGCCCGAATACACCCGTGACGAGTTGATCGCCCACGACTCCATTCCCGCCGTTGCAGCCCCCCGTGGAAACGGTCACGAAATCATGGCGCCCGCCGCCACCCGCTAACCCATTCTCCGCCGCACCATGAGCACTGAAGTACCGCTCCTCAACGTCCAGATCGACGGCGTATGGATGCAATTTCCCAAGGGAACCAAGGTGATCGACGCCTGCTCCCAAGCCGGCAAGTTCATCCCCCGCTATTGCTATCACCCAAAGCTGTCCATTCCCGGTAACTGCCGGATGTGCCTCATTGAAATGGGCATGCCCAAGATGACCCCGGACCGTAAGCCGATCCTCGGACCGGACGGCAGACCCGAAATCGGTTGGATCCCCCGCCCGCAGATTTCCTGCGCACAGGACGTTTCCGAAGGCCTCGGCGTCCGCACGGACTCCCCGATGGTGCAGGAGTGCCGCAAGGGCGTCATGGAGTTCCTGCTCATCAACCATCCGCTGGACTGCCCCATCTGCGACCAGGCAGGGGAATGCCGCCTGCAGGAGTTTTCCGTAGAGTACGGCAACGCGGAGTCCCGTTTTCTGGAGCGGAAGGTTAAAAAGCCGAAGAACGTCGAACTTGGTCCGAGGGTCACCTTGGACGCTGAGCGTTGCGTGCTTTGCTCCCGCTGCATCCGGTTCATGAAAGAGGTCGCCCACGACGATGTGCTCGGCTTCGTTGACCGCGGCGGCTTTTCGACCATCGCCTGTCACCCAGACAAGACCCTCGAGAGCAACTACTCGCTCAACACCGTCGACATCTGCCCGGTCGGCGCGCTGACCTCCACGGACTTCCGCTTCAAGATGCGCGTCTGGTTCCTTAAGGAAACCAAGTCCATCGACGTCAACGACGGACTCGGCTGCAACATCCTCATCGGTTCCCGTGAGAACCATATCTATAGGATCACGCCGCGCGAAAACAACGACGTCAACGGCAACTGGATTCCGGACTCGCACCGGCTCAATTTCAAATACCTTCAGGACGAGCACCGCCTCAGTCACCCCTCGGTGGACGGCAAACAGATGCCTTGGCCGGAAACCATCGCCGCCGCCGCATCCAGCCTCAAGGCAGCGGGCACTCTGGCAATGGTGCTCTCAGCACGCCTCACCAACGAGGAACTTTACCTTGCGCGCCTGCTCTCAACGGCACTGAAGGTATCACTCCACGACGTCGTGCCGCGCTTGGGCGAACCCGACGGAATCCTCATCCCCGCTGATCGCAACCCGAACACCGCCGGCGCCCAGTTGCTCGGCGCCGCGGGCAAGGAGCCTGGCAAAACCCTCGCCGAAATCGTCGAGGGCGTGCGCAGCGGGACCATTCAGGGGCTGATTTGTCTCGGGGAAGATCTTTCAGAGTGCGGCTTCAACCCCGCGGACCTCAAGAAGCTCAAGGCCCTAGTGGCCACGTCCATCCTGCCCACTGACACCACCAAGGCGGCGCACATCGTTCTGCCGGGTGCGGCTTGGGCGGAAAAGCGCGGTTCAATGATCAACATCCACGGTCGGCTTCAGCGTCTCAACAAGGCGGTGGAACCCGCCGGAGAAGCACGCGACGACTGGGAGATCCTTCGCGACCTGCTTGTGGCAAGCGGTTCGCCGGTGTCCTTCCACGAAATTGAGGATGTCTTCAGGGCCATGTCCCAGGATATCCCGGCGTTTGCCGGCCTTAACTTGAGCAAGATCGGTGATCTGGGCGTGCAACTACTCCCCAAACCCGAGACCGTCGCCGCAACCGTTTAAGCAACGCCCCATGGCACTCCTCAACGACATTCCCTGGTTCCTGATCGCCGCCTCCATGGCGAAGACGCTGTTCCTCATCTTCCTCGTGGTGCTGCCGCTGGTGTCTTACACCGTCTACGCGGAACGCCGGGTGAGCGCGCTGATTCAGGATCGGCTCGGCCCAAACCGCACCGGCTTCCCCATCTCGCTCTTCGGTTTCAAGAAGGATTTGCAACTGGTGCTCGGCGGCTTGGGGCAGCCCATCGCAGATGCAGTGAAGTTCCTGCTCAAGGAAGACTTCACCCCGGGACACGTCAACAAGGTCTACTTCTGGATGGCGCCCGTCCTCGCGATGGTGCCCGCCCTCTCCACTCTGGCCGTCCTTCCCTTCGGCAACTACATGTTCGGCCAGAAGATGGTCGTCGCCGACGTGAACGTCGGGATCCTCTATGTCTTCGCCATCGCCTCCATCGGTGTATACGGCATCGTGCTGGCGGGTTGGTCTTCCAACTCCAAGTATCCCTTTCTGGGCGGCATCCGCGCTTCCTCTCAGATGATCAGCTACGAGCTTTCGCTTGGATTGAGCGCCGTGCCCGTGCTGATGATTCTGGGCAACCTGAACCTTTCCGACGCGATTGACTACCAGGTCAAAAACGGCTGGCTGCTGCTACCCTTCACCGACGGCAAGCTTAGCCTCCGCGAACTGCTTTTGTGGGTGCCCGTGCTGATTTCCTTCGTCGTGTTTTCAATCTCGATGTTCGCCGAAACCAACCGGCTCCCCTTCGACTTGCCGGAATCCGAGACCGAACTCGTGGCGGGCTACCACACGGAGTATTCCTCGATGAAATTCGCCCTCTTCTTCTTGGGTGAATACGCCGCGATGATTGCGGGCTCCTCGGTAATCACCGTCCTTTTCCTCGGCGGTTGGCACATCCCCTTCCTCCCAGTCAACACCCTCGAGTCCTCCATGACCGCGCCGGGGGCCGTTCTCGGCCTTGTCCACATCACCGCCTTCTTTGCAAAGGTGGCCGTGCTGCTGGGCATTTTCATCTGGGTCCGCTGGACGCTTCCCCGCTTCCGCTTCGACCAGTTGATGAAGCTCGGCTGGCTCTATCTCTTCGAAATCGCGCTGGTCAACATCTTCATTACCGCCGCGATCCTCGCCCTGGTCCGCTAAACCGCAACCCAGCCTCCCTCAACCTCCTCGTCCCCATGGCATACACAGTCCGCCGGCCGAATCTCACTTTCTGGGAGAAGCTCTACATTCCCAACATCATTGCTGGCCTCGCCATCACCCTGAGGCATCTGCGCAAAATGCTCGCCGGCGAAACCCACGTCGTCATGCAGTATCCCGAGGAGAAGTGGGATGCCAACCTGCCGGAGTACTACCGGGGCGCACCCACCTTGGTAATGGACCAGCACGGCCGCGAAAAGTGCGTCT
>JBIKSY010000348.1:0-3912 GCA_044348365.1 Chthoniobacteraceae bacterium | reverse complement strand
CACGCTCGGGCGCCTGCGGGATGAGCGGGGTGGCCTCCTGCGTCGGACTCTGAGCGGGGCGTTGGGGCGCGCTTTGCGGGGCGCTCGCCCGCGGCGGTGGCGCGCTTTGCGGGGCGTTCTGGGGGGCGTTTTGCAACCGTTGAAGCGCCTGCGCCGTCAACTGGGAGCGGTATTTCACCACTTGGGGACTCCAGGAAGGGTATTGGGCGGAAAACTGGCTGAGGGCCTTGGACACCTCCTGATAGAGCCTGAGGGCGGCTGCGGAGTCGCCGCGCTTTTCCAAGGACTCCGCCTTCTGGTAGGTGCTGTATAGGTTGAGATACTGCTCGGCCCCGTCGCCTCCGGCCTGGGCCAGCGCCTGGGAAGCTGAAAGCACCAGACAGCTCGTTACAATGAAGGGGTAGTTCTTCCGCATAAGATGAATCAATTCTGACAAATATCTGGCAGATATCTAATGGAATTGTTCTCCCTCTGCAATGCGTCTTCATCTGAGCTAGTTTTCTATTTTCCATGCCCGACAACGCTCCAATTGATCCCCCCTCCCTCAAGCTTTGGAAGATGTTTGAAGGCGAGGGTACTAACGCATTTCGCATCTGCACCTTAAGTGGTGCCTGGATTGAACGTCTGGGTGCGGATCTGCTGCTCAGCTACCAGTCGGAAGCTTTGCTTCCAGAGCTTTTGGCCTGGTGCGCCGCGCTACCTGCCTCCACCGGGTTTGTTCCGGCACGCGTCTTTGGGCGCCACCTGCCGCTGCGCAATCAGGAGCGTGTGAGCCCGGTCCTGTTGGAGGGTGACGTTGGCCTGCCCCTGCACACCACCGTCACAGAAGGTGGTGTGCGTTTCGCGTTGGATTTCAGCGCGGGTTACTCCGCCGGGCTCTTTCTCGACCAGCGCCACAACCGCGCCTGGGTGCGGCAACACGCAAAGGGGCGTTTCCTGAACACCTTTTCCTACACCTGCTCCTTTTCCGTCTGCGCCGCACTCGCCGGAGCGGAAACCCTTTCCATTGACTTGTCCCGCAAGTCCCTCTCCCGGGGGGAGGCTAATTTCGCGCTCAACGGCATTCCTTCTGAAGAGCACCGCTTTTTCGCAGCCGACGTCCGCGAGTCCCTTCCCCGTCTCGCCCGCAAGGGGGAACGTTTCGACACCATCATTCTGGATCCTCCGACCTTTTCGACCAGCCACGCCAAGGGCCGCTTCCGCGTGGAGGACGACATGGGGGAGTTGGTTCAGGCCGCGTTGGAGGTGGCGGCTCCCCGGGGAAGGCTGCTTGTTTCCACCAACTGCACCCGGCTCGGAGTGCGGGATCTGGAGCGGATCTGCCGGATGGCGCTCAAGCTGCGCCGCCTTTCGGGAACCTTTCACCAGTGCCTCCCTTTGGAGGACTTTCCGCGGGGGGCGGGGGCCAGTTGCGTGTGGCTACAATTGAGCGCCTGAGCGGCCTGGGATGGAGTGCTCCACGACAGGACTGGCTCAGGCGGGGCGCTGTCCAAGGGCAATCAGGGCGTCAAAATCAGCCTGACTCAGGGGCATGACCGACAGGCGGGACTGCTTTATCAGTGGGATGCCGCAAAGCGTTGGATGGGCTTTGAGGGTTTCCAGCGTGACAGGAGAAGGTAGTGGGGCTTCAGGCGCGAGGTCCACGCAAACCCAGGCTCCCTCGCTGGCCGTTGGATCCGGGTACGCCTCTTTCACCACCTTGGCAATCCCGACGATCTCTTTGCCGACAACGCTGTGGTAAAACAGCACCCGGTCGCCCTCGCGCATCGTCTGGAGGTTTTTGCGGGCCTGAAAATTGCGCACTCCCGTCCAAGCGGTCCGTCCGTCGGCGACAAAATCGGTCCACGAGTAGGCGGCGGGTTCTTGTTTGACGAGCCAGCGGTGGGATGAGGCGCTCATGGCGGGGAGTGGAGGAGGGTGGTGGGCTGAAAGGGAGTGGGCTGTGAGCTGGAGGCTTGTAGCGTTGCTTCCTGCCTCTCTGTTTCCAACGCTGAAATCCGAAAAAGCGAGGCTCGGAGGTGGGCGCATCCCCCCAGTTTATTGCAACCAATGCGAGGCGGGCGCTGGATCTCGAAGCGCGGAACGCTCTTTCCTCCTTTGGCGTGGCTTCGCATGCTTCGAGAATGAGCAGACGCCGTATTCCTTACTTTTTGGCACAAGGGCTTTTGGTTTTTTGTCTCCTTATGCGTGGGGGAGTTGCCGGTGCTAAGCTGCCTGAGCCGGAGTTTCTTTTTGTGTCCCCAAAGGGCGACGACAGCGGCGATGGTTCCGCCGCGCACCCCTTCGCGACTCTGGAGCGGGCACGCGAGGCGGTCCGTGTCCTCAAATTGGCGGTCGGGATGCCCTCCGGCGGAATCACGGTTTCAGTTGGCCCGGGGCATTATCTGAGGCGGTCGTCCTTCGTCCTGGGCCCGCAGGACGGCGGCAGGGAAGGGGCGCCGGTGGTGTGGAAAGCTGCCAGTCCCGGCGCAGTGGTTCTGGACGCCGGGGTGCGGGTGCGCGTTTCGGAATTCCAGCAACCAGCAGCGGAGGACTTGCGGCGTATCGAAGGCGGGGCTGTGGGAAAGGTGGTTTCCTTGGATCTGGTTTCCTTGGGGGTTCAGCATGCCGGTCCGTATCCGGTGAGTTTTGACAATGGGGGCGGGTTGCTGGAGCTGTATTTTGAGGGAGAGCGGCAGCCGCTCTCCCGCTGGCCAAACCAGGGGGCTGCAAAAATCGAGCGGATTGTGGACAAGGGGGAAAGCGCGCCGGGACAGTTCAAGGGGAAGGGGCGGTTTGTTGCGCGGGAGGACCGGGTGGGCCGGTGGCCTGTGGAGCGGGGGATTTGGGTGGAGGGCTATTGGCGGGTGCCGTGGGATGTGCGGGCGGTGAAGGTGGAGGGGATTGATCCGGCAAGCAGGGAGGTTGCGCTTGGCGCACCGGTCGCAGGGGGAATTGGGTCCAAGTACGCCGGAGCTCAGGGCAGCGGAGCGGAGCCGTGGTGGGCCATCAACCTGCTGGAGGAAATCGACAGCCCGGGGGAGTGGTGCGTGGATTTTCAAACGGGTCGCCTGCACTGGTGGCCCGCCGCCCGAAAGGGGGGCGGCGAGGCGGTGGCCGTTCTCGCCGACATGGCCGCCCCGCTGGTGCTGGTGGAAAAAGCCTCCCATTTGCGGCTTGAGGGGTTTTCTCTCGAAAACGGCCTCTCACACGGTGTTGAACTCCGGGATGCGCTGGGGGTCGAGGTTGCGGGCTGCCGGATCCGAAATGTGGCTGGTGCCGGCGTCGTGGTAAACCGAGGGGAGTGCAACACGGTGCGCAGTTGTGAAATTGCTGCAACGGGACACAGCGGGATTGTGCTTTCTGGAGGAAACCGCGCCACGCTTGCCCCCTGCTGGAACACTGCGGAGAACAACCACATCCAGCGGGTGGGGGTGCTCAAGAAAACTTACGCGCCGGGGATCCTCGTTGGGATTTTTGGAGCGGGTGATGCAGTCGGTTGCCGCGTGGCCCATAATTTCATCCATGACGTGCCGCACGCCGGCATCCAGTACGGAGGCAACGATCACGTTTTCGAATACAACGAGGTGTCCCACGCGGTGCTGACTTCCGACGACATGGGCGCGTTTTACACCACCAACGACTGGACGAGCTGTGGAAATATTTTGCGCTACAACTTCGTACACCACAGTCCGAATGCAGTCGGGTTTTATATGGACGATGGAGACGGCGGAGACACGCTCTACGGCAATGTGGCTTGCGAAATGCAGGGCGGCTTTGCTGTGTGCGGCGGTCACTACAACTCGGTGCGCAACAACCTTGCCTTCCGGTGCAAGCGTGGCCTGTTTCTGGACGCCCGCGGGGTCGCTCGCCTCTACGACAAGACCTCCTCCCTTAACCGGAAGCTTTTCACCGTCCCCTTCCAGAGCGAAC
>JBIKSY010000347.1:0-3950 GCA_044348365.1 Chthoniobacteraceae bacterium | reverse complement strand
TGCAGATCCGCACGGGCGACGGCCGGCTGGTGTGGGGGGCCGGAGTGAACACCCACATCCAGTTGGCGTCGATCCAGGGGGTCGTGAGCGCGCTCAATCGGGCCGGACTGGCCGGGGGGCGTTAACGCTCCGCAGGAGAAGCCGGGCCAAACCAAACAAGGGCGAAGCACCATGCCATTTAGAGTCTGCAAGTCGTTTGAAATTGAAAACGGGCACATGCTTTCCAAGCACCCCGACAAATGCCGCTTTCCGCACGGGCACACCCGCAGGGTCGAATGCGTGCTGCAGGCGGACACTTTGGATGCCAACGAAATGGTGTGCGACTTCAAGGTCGTCAAGGAGCTCTTGGGCGCCTTTTTGGACGCCTACGACCACGCCCTTTGCATGAACACCGACGATCCGCAGTATGCCCATTTCAAGGGGGTGTACGGGGACCGGGTGATCGGGTTCGCGCACCGGGACCCGACTACCGAGGTGCTGGCGCAGGTTGTTTTCGAGCACCTTTCCGAGCGTCTGACCGCGTACGTCTCAACCGTACAACCCGGCTATCCCGTGCGCCCAGAGGTGTGCCTTGAACGGGTCCGGGTGTGGGAAACAAGCAGTTCCTGGGCGGAATACTGGCCGCAGGCTTAGTGGGACCCACTGGGAGGTGGAGACAGGAAACAAGGCTCCCTCAATGAGCCGGGCCTCCCCTCCGTCAAACCGGCGCGGTCCAACTACTTTGGTGGGGCTCCAGCCGGGACGGCTGGGGGTGCGACCACGGCGGCTTTGGCCGTGTGCAAGGTTCCCACCTCGCCGAAGGGCTTGCCCCCGTCAGCCAAAGTGTAGGCCTGCACGTTTCCGTTCCAGTCGCCGGCGAGCACCGTGTCTTCCGCGAGGACTGCACGCAGGGCGATTTCAGAAAGCGGTTGGGTGGTCAGAAGCACCTTGCCTGTCTGGTCCCACACCTTGGCAAGTTTGTCGCGGCCGCAGCTGATGATCCGGCCGTCCGGAGTGAAATCCACGTACTCGACCCCGCCCGCGTGGGCCGTCCACTTCTTGCGCTCCTTGCCTTCGGCAATGTCCCAGAGGACCACGGTGCCGTCCTGTCCGGCGGAAACGAGCACGCCTGGCATGAAGGCGAGGGCGTTGACCGCCGTCTTGTGGCCGGGAAGCGTGATGGCCTCCTCGCCGTTGGCTGCCTCCCAGACGGTAATTCCGCCGGCGCGGTCCGCGCTGGCCACCAATGCGCCGTCCGGGGAGAAGGCGATGGCAGTGACCCAGTCGGTGTGCTTTTTCACCGAGCGCACTAGGGAGCCGTCCTTGGTGTTGTAGAATTTGAGCAGTCGGTTGGGGCCTCCCAGGGTGATGGTTTTCTGGTCCGGGCTTAGGTCGGCAGCGAGCACTTGGTCGACTTCGTTGCCGACGGTGGCGATGCGTTTCCCGGTGGCCACCTCCCAGAGGGCGACCTTGCCGGACTTGGCGCCGATACCGCCTCCGCCCATGACCAGCTGGCCGTTGCGGGAAAAACGTACGATCGTCGGGAGGCCCTCGGGGAAGGGAAGGACGCCAAGGAGTTCCAGGGTGTCTGAGTGGTAGAGCAGGACCTGTTTCTGTCCGCCCACTGCGGTGAGTGGCGCCCATGGGCTGGCGGCGAGGGCGATGAGCGCATTGGAGCGGGGCGTTTCAAGCAACGCGGCCTTGGGAACGCTCACGGGCATGGGTGGCGGGCCGGCGGGGCGTTCCAGACTGACCTTGGCCTCGGCCACGGTGTTGGCCACCGGGGCCCCCTTGCTGGTGAGCGACTCTAGGGCCCGCGTGGCGATCCACTTCTCAATGATGGCGATCTCTTCGGCATTGAGCCGGTCGCCCTTGGGGGGCATGACGGGTTCCTCGGTGCCTTTGATCGTTTTGAGCAGCATGCTGCTCGGGGCGTCACCGGGCTTGATAACCTTTCCTCCGTCGGAGCCCGTGAGGCTTGCGCCGTAGCTGGTTAGGTCCAAGCCCGCCTTTTTCTTGTCGGGGTTGTGACAGTTGTTGCAGGCGTTTTGCAGGATAGGCAGCACGTGGTCCTCATAGGTGACCTTTTCCGGCACTGCCGCGACCGCGGGAAGGGCTGCTGCGAGACCCGCAAGCAAATGAAAACCGTACTTCATAGGGAGTGTGGAGAACCGGGTGCGCCGCCGCCCCTTTTTTGCTACTCGGGTGAAAGACAACCGCCTGACAAATGACAAACTAGTGGTTGAACAAAAACTCTTTGCTGTTGAGCAGCGCCCACTGGATGTCTTCCAGGATAGCCTTGCTCTGCTCGGCGTCGCCGAAGAGGGACTCGAGCGAAGTGTTTTCCGCAGCCGTCGGCGCCCTGCCAAAGGCGCGGGCATAGAGTTCGGTAAGGATCTCGGCGGGCTTCTTGCCGGCGGCGAGCTGTTTTCCGACCAGGTTGCCGGTGCGGATGTTCCCCTCAACGGTGTCCCCGGTGAGCAGGTGGAGCGCCTGTGAGAGGGTGGGTCCGCATTCGTCCCGGGCGCACACGTTTTCCCGGGTGGAGCGGCCGAAGGTCGTCAAAAAGTAGTTGGTCTTCTTGGCGTCGGCGATTTCCACCGCACGCATCCCGAGGGGGACGCCAGCGTGTTTGGCGGAGTTGTCGGAGGCATCCGAGATGGCGTCCAAGAGCACCTCGGCGCGCATCCGGCGGATGGTGGCTTTGGAGAAGTTACGGCTGTCAAACTCGTTGGTCTCGTTCGGCCGGGTGGAACGCTGGTAGGTGGCGGACATACAGATGTCCTTGGCCAGCTTACGGATGTCGAAGTTGTGGTTGACGAGGCGCTTGGAGATGTGCGCCAGCAGCCCCGGGTTGGAGGGCGGGTTGGAGATGCGGATGTCGTCGACTGGGTCGACGATGCCCACCCCCATGAAGTGTGCCCAAACCAAGTTGCTGATGTGGCTCGAAAACCAGGGGTTCTCGGGGGCGGACAGCCATTGAGCGAGAACCTCCCGGCGGTCCTTGCCTTTCACGTCGGGCTCTTCCGCACCCGGGAACTTCGGGGGCACCGCCTTGTTGCCGACCGGGTGGATGGCTTCCCCTCCGCCCTGGTTGAAGATGATCTTCTCGCGAGGATCCTCACCCTGTTTGCGGCCTACCTGCATGAAGAAGGCCATGAGCCCGCGGTAGTCGCTCATCGTCCAACGGTCAAAGGGGTGGTTGTGGCACTGGGCGCACTGAATGCGGATCCCCATGAAGGCTTGGGCCGCGTCCTCCGTCACCCGGATGGGATCCACCTCAAGCGAGTAAAAGTTGGCGGCGGGATTCTCGATGTTCGAACCGGTGGCGGTGAGCAGCTTGGCCGCCAGCGTGTTAAGCGGAACGCCGGCCAGGATCTGGTCCCTGAGCCAGTTCCGGTAGAGCTGGACCGACTTGGTGTAGACATTGTTGTTTACCGTACGCACCTGCAGAAGGTCCGACCATTTGAGCGTCCAGAGATCGACGAATTCGGGGCGCTTGAGGAGTTCGTCGATGAGCTTCTCCCGCTTGTTGGGATCCTTGTCCGGCCCAAAGGAAGTAACCCGGTCCAGGGGCGGCAGGGTGCCGGTCAAGTCAATGTAGGCCCGGCGCAGGAAGGTCAGGTCGTCGCAGGTGCCGCTTGGGGTCACCCGGAGGTTCTGGAGCTTCACATTGACCAGCTTGTCGATCTCGCCGCGCTCCTCCATCTTGGGCGCCTCGTACTTGAGGCCCTTGGGCAGGACGATCACCTGCGAGCCCACGGTAAACTGGCCGTAGCGGGCCATTACAAACGCCTCGCCGCGCTGACCAGTGGTCAACACGCCGTCTGCGTCCACCTTGGCCGAGCCTTCACCGTTGGAAAGGAAAAGGGCGGTGGTGGTGACGTCTCGGGTGGTGCCGTCGGAATACTTGGCCCTGACGTTCAGGCGGAACTTCTGGCCGGGACCTTCCAGCACCAGTGCGTTCGGCG
>JBIKSY010000100.1:0-12987 GCA_044348365.1 Chthoniobacteraceae bacterium | reverse complement strand
AAACAGAGGCAAGCCCCCCCCGAGTTGCACAGCGCCCGGGCCTGAACCAATGGACAGTGGCGGGAGTTCGATCCCCGGAAAGAGAGAATGAGACATGGCTTTTGTTGAGACTGAGATATTAGGCAGCGGGGAGCAATCCAACCTTTGCCTCAATGTAATTCATCTGCTCCACACAGATACCCACACAACCCTGATACGTTTCACTTCCATCGTTTCGACTCTCCTCCACTTTTACGCTCGGCGACACCCGCCGCCTCTCACGCCCCAACCGCAAGCGGCCCTACAATCGCAGTCACCGCGGCCCCCTCTCCCAGATAGCGCCTCGCCACCCTGCGCACCTCCTCCACTGTCACGGAACCAATCCGCTCGCGCTCCAACAGATAATGCTCCGCCCCCAAGCCGCACAACTCGTCGGCAGTGCAACTGGAGGCAAACGCTCCCAAACTCTGGTTGCGAATTTCCATCGCGCCCAGTGCCTTTTCCTTGGCCCGTGCCAGTTCCATCTCCGTGATGCCGCTTTCCGCAAGTTGGCGGATTTCGTCCCGCAATTCCGCCAAAACCGCCGTCTGCTTGATGGGATCGGTGCCCACGTAAAACACAAAGCTTCCGCAGGCAAGGCCGTTGAACTGGCTGGAGCCCACAGAATAAGCCAGCCCCAACTGTTCCCGAATGCGGACAAACATCCGCGACCCCAAATCGCTGCACGCCTCGTCCAACAACGAAAGGGCCGCCCCATCCTCATGAAACATGTCGACCCCTCGGTAACCGACCATCAGCACCGACTGCTGCTTGTCGATGGACTCGGCCACCTGCGCCGGCCCGCCCAGGGGTGCTGGCACAGGCGGTTCACGCAACGCTTCCTCCCCTTGAGTTAATATTCCAAAGCTGCGCTGGACCATTGCCAAAGCCTCCGCCTCGTCAATGTCTCCGAAAATCGACAGCACCCCGTTGCTGCCCACACAAAAACGGTCCCGAAAAGCAACCAACTGGGCGCGCCCCAACCCAGCCACGCTTTCCGCCGTCCCTAGTGGAGGCAGTCCGTCAGGATGCCCAGCCAGCAACCTCCCTCGCAGCGCCTGTCCCGCAACCGAAAACGGATCCTCCCGCTCTGCCCGGATTCCTGCCATTTGCACCTCCCTCTCCCTCTGGATAGCCGCCTCCGGAAACACCGCGTTGAGCAACACATCCGAGAGAACCTCCATGCCCTTCGCCAGATCCTGACGCAGGACACTGACTCCGATACTTACCCATGCCCTCCCCGCGTCAGCCGCAATGGAGCCCCCCAGGGACTCCAACTCCTCTGCAAGTTGGTCGGCGCTTCTAGAAGCCGTCCCCTTGAGAAGCACCCTCGAAAAAAGCTTCGAAATTCCATTGTCCTCTGGGGTCTCTGCCAGGCGGCCAGCCTTGAACGCAATTTGGAGGGTGACCAGCGGCAACCGCGCCTCCCTGCACAACAAGACCCGCAGCCCGTTGGAAAGCGTGCTCCGGCGGATCCCGCCACGCTCCACCCGAGGCGCCACCGGCCCCGCCTCCTTCAGGCTGCCCTCCGGACTCAGCGAAACCACCGTCAGCTGCTCGGGCAAGAGATACCGCCGGGCCACCCTCTGCAGGTCTGCCGTTTCCAGCGCCTCCAACGACTGGGCGTACACCCGAGAAAAGTCCGGGTTGCGGCATAGCATCCAGCTGTCTCCCAGGTCTGAGGCCCTGCCGCGTGCTGTCGAAAGGCCGCCCAGATAGCCCGAAAGCCGCATCCTCCGAACCTTATCCAGTTCCGCCTGGGTGACCCCCTGTTCCCTGACTTTGCGTACCTCCTCAAGAAGTGCCGCCTGAACCGCCGCCGTTTTTTCAGACTCCAGAACCGCCCCGAACCCAAAAAGTCCCGGCTCCGAGGGCGTGTAGGTCCAAGCGCCCACGGAGTGCACCAGACCCTGCTGCTCCCGTAAGGAACGGTAAAGGCGGGCGCTACGTCCATCGCCCAGAATGGAGGCAAGCAAATCCAGGGGAGGGATGTCAGGATGCAGGGCGTGGGGTACGTGCCAGGCCAGATTCAGACGCCCAAGCTCGGTGGGCCCCTCGGTGTGCACTTCGCGCGCCGTGGTCTGGGCTTGTTCCGAAGGAATCCACACCGGCTCGAGGGCCAGCCGAGGCAGGGCACCGACCCACTGCTCCAACTGGTCACGCACCGCTGCGGCGTCCACCGCTCCGGCGACGACAAAGAACACGTTATTGGGGGCGTACCGCCTGCGGTAGTAGTCCAGCACGTCGTTGCGCGTGAGCGCGTCAAACACATCCAGGTGCCCGATGATCGGGTGCCGGTAAGGGTGTGTTAAATAAGCGGTGCTGAAAAGGCGCTCGCCCAGAACCCGGTCGGGATCGTCAAACCCCATGGCGAATTCCCTCCGAATAACCTCCTGTTCCTTGGCGTATTCCGCCTCTGGAAGCGTGGAGTGAAACACCGCGTCCGCGAGCACTTCAAGTCCGACTGGCACCCCCTTGGACGGAAGGTCTACCCAGTAGACCGTCCGGTCAAAGGAGGTGTAGGCATTCACATAACCACCCACGTCCTGAATCTGCTGGGCGATCTGGTTACCGCTGCGCCTGGCGGTTCCCTTAAACAAGAGATGCTCAAGAAGGTGGGAGATACCACTCCCCGAAAACCGGCCCTCATGAATGGATCCCGTCCTGACCCACGCCTGAATGCTTGCCACCGGAGCGGAGTGGTCCTCGTGCACGAGCAACTCCAACCCGTTGGCAAATGTGAACTGCTGGGTTTCAAGTCTGGGCAGGGCGTCAAAGGCGGACCGGGAAGAGGACATAGCGCGCTATTATAACACAATAATCGACTGGGGGCACCCCCAACGATCATCCCTCCCTACGCCAGGGGGTATCCCCAGTTGGTGGCACCCAAGGAAGAAGCCAAGGACCCGTGAAGCACCCGCAAAACTTAGCCGCAGCCGGAGTTCCTCTCCCCCAGCGGCCGGTGCCTCCCCCGTGGTTTGCCTTTGCCGGCGAAAACAAGGGGGGTGAAACGGACCAATCTGACCCCGCCCTAGCGGAGCTGCATCGCCTGGTAGAGCTCCAGGTAGGAGTCCACCATCCTGCGGAAACCAAACTGGGCCTCAGCCGTAGAGCGAACCAAACGCCGGTCCAGTGCAAGCGCAGGCGCCACCAAAGCAGCCAGTTCCTCGGGGGAGCCGCCCGTGTAACCGGTGGCCCCCTGTGTCACCACCTCGCCTACAGAACCCCTTTTGACCCCAACCACCGGCGTGCCACATGCCATTGCCTCGATCATTACGAGGCCAAAGGGCTCGTCCCACTGGATCGGAAAGAGCAGGGCTGCTGCACTCCGTAAAAGCTCCGCCTTCTGCGCATGGTCCACCGGTCCCAGCCAGCGCACCTGTTTGCCGTCGATATGAGGCTCCACCTCCTGCGCAAAATAGCGCTGCTCCTCCCCATTCTGCGGCTGGCCCGCAAGCACCAACGGCAGGCCGCACGCCTTGGCAATTGCAATGGCTCCCGCGGGATTCTTCGCATGGCTCATCCGCCCCAAAAACGCCAGGTATCGGCCCGGCTCAAAGCACGGTTCAAACGCGCCAAAATCGCACCCGTTATACACCACCGGAAAGGAACGGCCCAGCCGCGCCTCGGTTTCGGCGATCTGAAAGCGGCTGATGGCAGCAACCTCCACTCGGGGATACCGGGCAAAGGCCCACTCGTCGTCCTTTACCGCGCAGGTGTGCAGGGTGAAAAGCGAGGGCGTCGTCGTCAAGGACGCCAGCGGCAGCCAACCGGGCGTGAGGTGGTAGTGGATGACATCAAACTCGGACGCGCGCCGCAATGCCTCCGCCACAACGGCGTTTGCGTAATGCTCGAAAGCGTACGCCTCGCCCCGAGCCATCAACTCGGTGAGGCAGGCATCGGCGACAGAAAAGAGGGAGCCCCTTGTCAGACAGTCTGCGGTGGCAAAAAGGGTGACTTCATGACCGCGCTCTACCAACTCGTCGACGAGCAGCTTTAGGAGAAGCTCGATTCCGCCGTAATTTACAGGCGGAATGCGTGTCCAGAGAGGAGAAACTTGCGCGATGCGAAGTGGTCGTGGATTCATAGGGGTGTTGCTGGCGGCGTCTGGGGGAATATCCTAGTCGCAGGCGCCCTCCCGCCAACCCGATTTCCCATGAAGATCCTTCCGCTCCTACTCTGCACCGCCCTGTCCTTTGGCGGAAGGACTTCGCACGCCCAAACGCCCCCTGTGGCATCCAAAACAGGCGCCCGCCAAAAAAATCAGGAGCCCTCGCGTGCTCAACCCCCTGATGAAGGGGGCTTGCCAGCCCAAAAAGAAACGCCCCGGGCAGCAACGGCACAGCGCCAACCATCGGCTAAGGAGCGGGAGATGTTGCTGCGCGTTCAAATCTTCCTGGATGCGGAACTCTTCAGCCCAGGCAAGCTCGATGGACTCCCCGGGGAATTCACCGACAAGGCCGTCAGTCGCTTTCAAAAAGCGCACGGACTGGACGAAACGGGCAACTCCCAGAACCTGCCGATCTCTCGCGCCTCCAGTCCTTATACAGAATACACGCTCCGGCCCGAAGACCGCAAATTTGTGGGGGGCCTCCCCTCCCGCCCCGAGGAGCAGGCAAAGACGGCTTACCTGCCCTACAACTCTTACTGGGAATTTCTTTCAGAACGGTTCCACTGCGCGCAATCCCTCCTCCAATACCTCAACCCGAGCCTCAATTTGGAAAAGCTAAAGATCGGGGACACTGTTAAAGTCCCTGCGGCGGAACCCTTTGAGATTGAGTCCCTCAAATCCCTCTCCTCATTGCCGGAGCGTCCCGAGTTTCAATCCCGCCGAATCCAGATAAACCGCAAGGAACGGATGCTGGAACTGTTTGAAAAAGACCTGTTGCTTGCCTCCGCGCCGATCACACCCGGTTCGGCAACCCTGCCGACTCCCGCTGGGAAGTGGAGGCTTCTTGCCGTTTCCACCATGCCGGTGTTCCGGTGGGACGAGGGCGTCCTCAACCGCGGGGTGCGGACCTCCAACTTCTTCATGCTCCCCCCGGGTCCCAACAATCCGGTGGGAGTGGCTTGGTGCGCCTTGAACAAACCCGGCATTGGAATCCACGGAACGAACAATCCCGAAACCATTGGCCGTGCCCACAGCCACGGGTGCATGCGTGTTGCCAACTGGGACATTGCCCGCCTCATCCAGCGCATCACGCCCGGGATCACCGTCCAGATCGAATAGCCCGGGCGCCATGCCGCATTTGTCAGGACCGCGTCCCTCTCTATTTGTTCGCCTTCACTCAGCGAACGGGAGACTTTACTCAGGTATGAAGCGGTGTCTCTTCCTGCTGTGCCTAATGCTTTTCTCCGTGGCTTCTGGTTCTGGAGAGGAACCCTTCCAGCGGGAGATCCGCTTAATCCGCCGAGCATTTCTGGATGTGACAGAACTGCTGCCCTCGCCCGAGGAAATGGACTGGTACGTTGTTTACAACCGCAACGGGTACCCTCTGGCGGCAGAATACCTGGCACAAAAGTCACGGGGCGAGTGGAGCCGCGACCATTTGCTGTCTTCCGCCTACAGAGAGGCCCCAGACCAGTTGGTTCCCAAAGAGATTCTGGAAAAAAATGTGGTCTACCTTGCCGGGCTGTGGCGCGGGGAAATGAGCCCTGCGCTCTTTGATGTCGGTTCCACCAAATTCATCAAAGACGCTCTGGAGATCGCCAGCGAGAACCCGTCCAACGCCATCGACTGGATGGTGAGCTCCATGACCTGCCGCCCCGCTTCAGCAGAGGAGGAGAACGAACTGTTTGCGATCTTCAACAAGGTCAGCATCAAGGCTACCGAGATGGAGGCTCTGAAGACGGTGCTTTTGCACATTCTTGAATTGCGCGACTGCAAATACAAATAGCTCCCAACCAATTTTTTCACTCCCCATGCCACCCCGCATCAACCAGGGCCCCCTTCTTCTGGCCCTCGCCCTGGGGCTGCTCCCCCTTGTTTCTCCCACCACCAACCTGCGGGCGGAGGCAACCGCCGGGGAGCACGCCCTGATGTGCCGTTTCTGTGCCCAAAGCTTTGCCCCAGCCAAGCCGGAGTCCCCCACCTACCGGAAATACGCTCCAGACCGCTGCGTAGACATCCTGCACGTCGCTCTGGATCTCACCCCAGACTTTGAAAAACGCACGATCCGGGGTAAAATGCAGATGAAGTTCCGCCCGATCTCCACCCCGCTGGAGGAACTCCGGTTGGATTCGGTTGACCTTGCCATCCTCAAGGCGACCAGCTCCGAGGGGGGCTTTGGCCATCAGGTGACCGAAAGGGAGGTGGTCCTGACCTTCTCCCCCCCAATTCCTGTGGGACGCGAAGCGTCGGTCACTCTGGAATACTCGGCGGAACCCTCCCGGGGGCTCTATTTCCGGACCGAGGCCATGGGCTACGAGGCAACCCACCTTTGGACCCAGGGCGAGCCAACCGAGTCGAGGCACTGGTTTCCCAGTTTTGACCATCCGGTGGAAAAGTTTACATCCGAAGTTACCTGCCACTTGCCCGAAGGCATGGTTGCCCTTTCCAACGGCCGCCAGCTTTCCGCGGAAAAGGATCCAGACGGACTCACCGCCTTCCGCTGGCTCCAGGAAAAGCCGCACGTCAACTACCTGGTCACCCTTGTTGCGGGAAAACTCGCAAAAATCGAAGCCAAGCACCGCGACATTCCCCTGGAGTTCTGGACCACTCCCGAGGAACTGGCGCAAGCGCCCAACTCCTTCAGGCATACCGCGCGGATGATGGAGTTTTTTGAAAGGGAGACCGGGGTTGCGTATCCTTGGGCCAAGTACGGTCAGGTTGCGGTGCACGACTACCACTGGGGCGGCATGGAAAACACGAGCCTCACCACCCTCAACCACCGAACTCTTTTTGACGGGAGCACCGAAAACATCTTCCAAAGCGACGGCCTCGTTGCACATGAACTCGCCCACCAATGGTTTGGAGATCTGGTGACCTGCCGTGACTGGAGTCACATCTGGCTAAACGAAGGCTTCGCCACCTATTACGACTGGCTGTGGCAGGGAGACTTTGCCGGGCACGATGCACTCAACCATGCACTCTGGGAGGCCGCCAAGGGGATCCTCTCCAACACCAACGAAACCCGAGGCGTGGTCTGGCGCAAGTTTGCCGAACCGGGCGAGATGTTCAACTATCTAGCCTATCCAAAGGGCGCCTGGGTGCTGCACATGCTCCGCTGCCAACTCGGGCCGGACCTCTACCGCAAGGGCATTCAAACCTATCTGGAGCGCAACGCCTATGCATCGGTGACCACAGACCAACTCCGTGCGGTCCTTGAGGAACTGTCAGGACGCAGCTTCGAACGCTTCTTCGACCAGTGGCTCAACGGAGCAGGCGCCCCCGCACTCGACGTCGCCTACGCTTGGGAGGAGAAAACCAAACAGGCCAAAATCACCGTCAAGCAGACGCAGAAAATTTCGGAGGAAGCCCACCTTTTCGAGCTCCCCCTTACGGTGCGCTTTTCCACCAAAGGGGTGGCATCTGACCACACCGTTCAGATCCATGAGAAGGAAGAGGTCTTCTACTTCCCCCTCTCCGCCGCACCGGATTCGGTCAGCGTCGACCCCCGCCTTGAAGTGTTGGCCAAAATCAGTTTCAAGCCGCCGCGCGCCATGACCCTGCTCCAACTCGAAAACCACCGGGACATGCTCGAGCAATTGCGTGCCCTCGAGATCCTCGCGGACAAACCGGACGCGGAGGCCGTCGGAAAAATCACGGCAACCCTCAAAACTGCGCCCTTCTACGGGGTCCGCATCCGGGCTGCGGAGGTGCTGCGCCAGGCACGCACGCCCGACGCGCTGGCCGGCCTTCAAGAATGCCTTAACCAACCCGACGCCCGCGTGCGCAACGCAGTGGTCAAGGCGATCGGAGGTTGGTTTGATCCGGCCGCAGCGGATGCCCTCCAAAGGATTCTTGCTGCGGAAAAAAACCCCGCCATTAGTGCCACCGCACTCCGCGCGCTGGCGCCCTACCAGACAGAAGCGGTACGCGCGCTGTTTGCCAGTCACCTCGCAAGGCCGTCCTTCAGGGAACGCGCCGCAGAAGGCGCCATCGACGCCATCAAAGCCCAGGACGATCCGGCGAACGTCCCCGCACTGTTGGAGGCCGTCGGCGGACGCCTTGCAAACGGCCCGACAAGCACGCTGGCCGCGGCACTTGACACTCTCGCTACCTTGCAACGCCACGAGACCTCAAAGGATCCCGTCCGCACACTCCTTCTGTCCAAACTCCAGCACCCGCGTGAGTCAATCCGCCTTGCTGCAATCCAAGCCCTTGGGAGTCTGGAAGACCCGCGCGCCATCCCAGCCCTGGAAACCTATTCGGGCGCGAGCCCCTTCAAACCCGAAAAAGCCGCGGCTCAAAAGGCGCTCGAAAAAATTCGCGCTGCACACAAACCCAGCGAGGAGCTCAAGACTTTGCGCACGGAAGTCTCAGAATTATTGAAGGCCGGTGCAGAGCTCAAAAAAGAGGTCGAAACACTCAAAAAAAAGGTTGAGGGCAAGCCGTAGGGCCCGGTTATGGCCGAATACGTCGAGCTCCACGCCCGGAGCGCCTTTAGCTTCCTGCGGGCCGCCTCGCCCCCGGACCGCCTGGCGCACAGGGCGGCGGAACTTTCCTTGCCGGCGCTTGCGCTTCTCGACAGGGACGGCCTGTACGGCACGCCCCGCTTTCATTCGGCCGCGCACGCTGCGGGGATACGCCCGATAGTGGGCGCGGAACTGACCATGGAGGACGGCTCGGTACTCCCTGTGCTGGTCCGCAACCGAAAAGGATACACCAACCTCTGCCAGCTCATTACCAATGCGAAACTGCGTGGTACCAAGACCGACTCCCCGCTGCTTTGGAAGGATCTGGAGGGAAATGTTGAGGGGTTGGTGGCGCTCACCGGGGATGAGGACGGCGCAGTGCGCAAGGCCGTCGAGGCCCACGACTACCGAGAAGCGGAAAAGTTGGCGCGTACACTGGCGGAACTTTTCGGCCCGCAAAACGTCCACGTCGAAGTTCAGCGCAGCCTCCAGCGAGGTGAGCACCACACCCTCACCGCCCTGCGCGACCTGGCTGCCGCCTGCAGGCTCCCCCTTCTCGCCACCGGCGGCGTGCTCTACGCGCAAAAACAGGACCGCGCCGTGCTGGACGTCTTCACCTGCGCACGCCACCACACCCATCTCGACGCTGCCGGACGCCTTCTTTCCCCAAACGACCAACGCCACCTCCGCCCAGCACGCGAGATGGCCGCGCTCTTTGCAGACCTTCCCCAAGCCGTCACCAATACCACGCGCCTTGCCGAGTCCCTCGAGTTTTCACTCGCCAACCTCGGCTACCAGTTTCCTGAATTTAACGTTCCTTCCGGCGAAACCATGGACTCCTTCCTCAGGAAGGTCACCATGGCCGGAGCCCGGGCCCGCTACTCGCATCCGGGCAGAAAAGTCCTCGCCCAGTTGGAACACGAACTGAACCTGATAGAGAAGCTCGGCTTTTCAGGCTACTTTCTCATTGTCTGGGATCTGGTCAACTTCTGCTCCGCAGCCAACATTCTCGTACAAGGACGCGGTTCGGCTGCAAATTCGGTGGTGTGTTACGCGCTTGGGATCACCGCCTGCGATCCGATCGCCTGTGAACTGCTGTTTGAAAGATTCCTCTCGGAGGGACGCACCAGCTGGCCCGACATCGACCTGGACTTACCCAGCGGCGCTCGGCGCGAGAGCGTTATCCAAGAAGTGTACCGCCGCTTTGGAGAACACGGCGCGGCGATGACCGCGAACGTCATCACCTACAGGGGCAAGGGCGCGATGCGCGAGATCGGCAAGGCACTTCACCTGCCGGAAGAAATTCTGGGCCGTTTTTCCGCCCTGCATTCCCGCGGGGAATTTCCGGACAGCGCCCCGCTCGAAGCGCAACTCGCGGAAGCCGGCCTTCCCGCCGAGCATCCGCGGTTTTCCACCGCGCTGCAGCTGTACGAACAAATGAAGGGGCTTCCCCGCCACCTAGGACAGCATTCGGGAGGGATGATTTTTTCCGCGGGGCGCCTTTCGCACTTTCTGCCCTTGGAGCGGGCATCCATGGAGGGACGGGTTGTCGCGCAGTGGGACAAGTACGACTGCGAATCTCTGGGCATCATCAAGGTAGACCTCCTGGGACTTGGCATGATGGCCGCGCTTCAGGACACGCTGGAGTTGTGCGCAGATCGAAAGCGCCCGGTGGATCTCGCAGCGATCCCCAAGGACGACGCAGCCACATTTGAGATGATGCAGAAAGCCGACACTATCGGCGTCTTCCAAATTGAAAGCCGCGCCCAGATGGCGACCCTCCCAAGGATGAAACCCCGCTGCTTCTACGACGTGGTAGTGGAGGTAGCCATCATCCGGCCTGGTCCCATTCAGGGTGACATGGTGCACCCCTATCTTGCGAGACGCTCGGGCAAGGAGCCCGTCCGTTACATGCATCCAGACCTGCAGCCCGTTCTGGAACGCACCCTCGGAATCCCCCTTTTTCAGGAGCAACTGCTTCGCATGGCGATGGTCATGGCCGACTTCTCCGCCGCGGAGGCCGAAGAGCTGCGCAGGGCCCTTTCCGACTACCGCTCTGAGGAGCGGATGGAGCGGGTCTGCAAGCGACTGCGGCAAAAAATGGACTTGCGCGGACACTCCGAAGCGCTGACCGAACAGATGCTCCAGTCCATGCGCTCCTTCGCCCTTTACGGCTTTCCGGAAAGTCATGCCATCAGTTTCGCGTTGATTGCGTACGCCTCCGCATGGATGAAGGTGCACAGGGCGCCGGAGTTTTTCGCTTCGCTACTCAACAACCAGCCCATGGGGTTTTACTCTAGCGCCACACTTGTCATGGACGCCCATGCCCATGGTCTCAAAATCCTACCCACCTGCGTCAACGCATCCGACTGGCGCTGCACCGTCACCAGGCACGGCGAGGTGCAACTCGGGCTTTGCTTGGTTGCGGGCCTGCTCGAGTCGCGTGCCCGGCAACTCCTGGAAAATCGCGTTGTAGGACCCTTCGCGACCCTTGAAGAACTCAGGGAGCGCACACGCCTCACGCAGAAAGACCTTCGCACGCTCTCGAGCATCGGCGCGCTGCGCACGCTCAGCAGGCACCGCCGGGAAGCCCTCTGGCGCATCGAAGAACCCCTGCACGAACAGGACTTGTTTTCGCGCCCCGCTGGCATGCCCCCCCCGGTAACTCCCCTTGCCCCGATGTCCGCCCAAGAACGGCTCGAATCAGACTTTGCTGGCACCGGCCTCACCACAGGCCCGCACGCCATGGCGCTTTACCGGGAAAGCCTGCCGGAGGCCTGGACGGCAGCCGAATTGCGCGTCGCACCGCACGGCACGCACCTGCAGGCCGCGGGCATGGTCATCAGCCGCCAGCGCCCCGGCACCGCGAAGGGCTTTGTCTTTCTGAGCCTCGAAGACGAGACCGGTGTAGCCAACGTCATCCTCACCCCAGCGCTTTTTGAAAAAGTCCGCCTGACAGTCAGCCAGGAGGCGTTCCTTGTGGTCGAGGGCGTCATACAACACCAAGAGGGAGTAACCCACCTCAAGGCGAAACGTGTCAGCCCCCTCCCCTCCAGTACGCGACCCTTGAACCCCCGGCCCTGCGATGATGGAACTAGCCCGGAGGCTCGTTCTCCGTAACAAATTACCCCCTACCGCTTAACGTTAGCCATACGCTGCAACTCCACTGCTCTGGAGAGCGGAACTACGCCGGACCGCCCGATTCCGCCCAGGCCGGGGGGGGGGGAGAAAAAGCACGGCGTGCGGGCCACAAAAAAGGCACCGCTTGGGTGCCCTTTTTTAAAGTTAAGAAACTCAGTTCTAGAAGGGAATCTCGTCCCCACTTGGATCTAAGTCTGGGTCACTGGGCGCCTGAGTTCGCGCAGGTGGCCGAGAGGGGGGACGCTGCAAAGGACGGCCTGCATCCTCATACTCGCCACCGCCGTAGGAGGAGTCCGAGGAACCTCCTCCGGGGGCCGCATCGCGGCCACCGAGCATCTGCATGACTTCTCCGACAATCCGCATCTTGGACCGCTTCTGGCCCGTCTGCTTGTCGTCCCAAGTCTCCAGCTTGAGGCGCCCCTCGACGTACACCGAGCGGCCTTTCTTGAGATACTTCTCCACGATCTCTGCCAGCTTGTTGTACATCACAATGTCGACGAAGGTCGTCTCTTCCCGCTTCTCACCGTTGTCGAGCGTGTAGGAACGATTCACCGCCAGCCCAAACTCGGCCACTGGCCCACCCTTTGGGAGGTACTTCACTTCAGGATCCCGAGTAAGGTTCCCGATTAACATGACCTTGTTTAGGTTTGCCATAGAAAGAGGACTGTTTTGCCGAACCAAGGGCTGCACTTGCGCAGGCCCACCCTTTGGAATCGGTTTAGGCGGCCTTCACGGCTGCGAGACGGAGGTAATGCTGGCGGTAGACCTGCTCGTCCAACTTCAATTTGGTCTGCATCCGGTGAATGAAGGTAGGTTCCGCCTGGAAAACAATATTCACGTAAAAACCGCCGCTCAGGTCCCCTGGGGCGTAAGTAAACTGACGCTGTCCCATCTTCTGGACCTGTTCAATCACAGCCCCGTCTTTTTTGAAGTCTGCTTCGAGGCGGTCAATGACCTCCTTTGCGCCTTCTTCGTTGCCCTTCACGTTTAAAATCAACAGTCCTTCGTATCGGTTCTTCATCTCTGGATAAAATTGGTCATCCATCCTGCGGAATGAAACAGTGCAGGTCAATTAAAAGCGTTCATCGCTGCCGCCAAACCCTTGTCCTGTACTACACAAATGGCCTCTTCCGCCCGCTCCAACATTTCCTCAAGCGCCGGAATTTCATCCTTTCGGAACTGCCCCAGGACATGACCCACGGCTCCCTCTGGAGAGGCTCCGCCGATGCCCAAGCGCAGGCGCGCAACCTC
>JBIKSY010000346.1:0-3955 GCA_044348365.1 Chthoniobacteraceae bacterium | reverse complement strand
TTTCCTCTTGGGCGCGCCGCCGGACGCCACGCTGCTCGCTCTGGCCGCGCGGGGAGAATTGACGAAGCCCGAGGTGCTCGCCGGGCAGACGAAGCGACTGCTCGATGACCCGCGCAGTCGGGGCTTTACGAGGCCCTTTGTGCATCAATGGCTCGGGCTTGAGCGGCTTGATTTTTTCGAGTTCAACCGCAAACTTTTCCCGCGCTTCGACGCCAGCACCAAGCTTGCTGCGCGCGAGGAAATCTTCGCGACTTTCGAGCATGTCCTCCGCGAAAACGCCAGTGTGCGGGACTTTTTGAAGGCCGACTACGCGATCATCAACGGCGTCCTCGCGGAGTATTACGGCATCGCGGGCGTCGAGGGCGACGCGTTTCAAAAGGTGGCGCTGCCGAAGCACTCAGTACGCGGCGGCTTGTTGGGCATGGCCGCCGTGATGGCCATGGGCGGGAACGGCGAGCACACGAGCCCCGTCGAGCGCGGTGCGTGGGTGTTGCGCAAGCTCCTCAACGACCCGCCGCCGCCGGCGCCCGCAAACGTGCCGCAAATCACCCGCCTTGCCGGCAAAGTTCTCACCACGCGCGAACGTCTTTCCGCACATCAGGAGGACGCCCAGTGCGCGAGCTGCCACCGCAAGATCGACCCGATCGGCTTCGGTTTGGAAAACTTCGACGCCGTCGGCCAATGGCGCACCCACGACACCTACCAGGTCATGGACGAAACCGGGAAACCCGTGAAGGGCGCGAGCACGACCTGGCAGATCGATTCCAGCGCCACCCTGCACAAAGGTCCCTCCTTTCAAGATTACTTCCAACTCCGCGATCGCATCGGGGAGAAAGCCGGCGCCTTTTCCAAAGGCTTCAGCGAGGCCCTGATTGAATACGCACTTGGAAGACCCATCGGCTTCCGCGATGCACCCCTCGTGGCGGCCATGGTCGAACGCGCCGGCCAAAAACGTCTGGCCTTGCGGGAGTTCATCCACGCACTCGTTGAAAGCAAAGAGTTTCAAACCAAGTAAGCCCCCATCTCCGACACCTTATGCACACCCGCCGCCACTTCCTCCAATCCACCGGCGCCATCATCGCGCTGCCCGTGCTCGAATCTCTCGGCTTTCGGCGTTTCACCTCGGCCGCAACGGTGCCACTACCGAAGCGTCTCATCTTCCTCAGCTTCGGCTGGGGCACCACCGAAAGCACTTGGTATCCCGACATCAAGAAACCCGGCCCGGACTATGAGCTGCCGAAGGGGCTGGCTCCGCTGGCGCGTCACAAACCGGACTTTAGCGTCGTCCAAGGGCTGTGGAACAAATATTCAAACGAAGGTCATTGGGGCAGCACCATGTGGCTGACTGGCGCGAACCGTTACGCGCAGGTGGGCCAGAGTTTCAGCAACGGCGTCAGCGCAGACCAGGTCGCAGCAGAGAGGCTCGGAATGGATACGCGTTTCTCATCGTTGCACTTCAACGGAACCGAGGGCGACATGGGGCAGTCCGGCCACGGGCCGGGCCTGTCGCTCGCTTGGGACGTGCGAGGCAAGCCGGTTCCCGGACTGAACGGGCCGCTGGCGGCCTACCATCGGCTGTTTGCAAAAGACAACACGCCAGTGGAGCAGCAACGCGCTCTTCTCGCCGAGAAACGCAGCGTCCTCGACGCTGTGCTCGACAACGCGAAGACGCTCCAGCGCGGCTTAAGCACTGCCGATAACGCGAAAGTCGCAGAGTATTTCCAGAGTATCCGCGACATCGAGACCCGCCTGAGCAAAGACGAGCAATGGATCGGCGTACCGCATCCCGATGCTCCGCTCACGGAACCCAAACCCGGCATTGCGGGACGCGCCGAAATTGCGCTCATGTACGACATCATGATCGCCGCGATGCAGACCGACAGCACGCGAGTCTTCACCTACCGTCAGCCCGTGTGGAGCCTGCTCACCAGTCTCGACATCAAAGTCTTTCCACACGACATGAGCCACTACCACACTACGCTCGGCGAAAAGCTGGACGCCTCGCAGCGCCGCGATGTTGCGCAAAGCGAGCTTCTCGCTGGGTTTCTCGACAAACTCAAGGGCACGAGGGAAGCCGACGGTTCATGTCTCTTCAACAACATCGCCCTCGCCTACGGCAGCAACATCCGGACAGGCCACGAGTTGAGCAACTGTCCGACCATTCTCACCGGTGGCGCCGCAGGTTTGAAACTCGGCCACAGCATTGTCGCGCCCAAAGACACGCCGCTGTGCAACGCGTGGCTCACGCTGCTCCACGGCATCGGTGTGAACGTCGAGCGCCATGGCGACAGCTCCGGCGTGCTCAAGGAGATCATTGCCTGAGCCCGCAACACGGAGCACCATGATCTGAGGGGTCTTACCCTGTTCGGCGCGTCGCGTCTCGTCGCCGCCGAGCCCTCGCGGCCAAACATACTGATCCCCCAGCCCCGAACCGGTCTCCGCTGAAATCCGGCCCTTTCCGGGCCGCATTTCTCCCGCAACAACCAACCCACGCGGGAGTTTGCCAGTTGCCTCCTCCTAAGCCCGGCGATTCTCTCGGGTGTCCCCTGTCAGATTCCGTCTCTCCCAGCCAACACCCCACCCTATGTTCAAAGCCTTCACCGTTTTTTGCGCCCTGTTTTTACACCCCCTGGCGGGGCTCCACGCGGCCCAGAAACCGAACATCGTGCTCATCCTCTCCGATGACATGGGTTACGCCGACATCGGCAGCCACGGCTGCAAGGACATTCCCACCCCCCACATCGACCGGATCGCCAAAGCCGGAGTCCGGTTCACCGACTGCTACGCAAACGGCTCGTTCTGCACTCCCACCCGGGCAGCCCTCATAAGCTGCCGATACCAGCATCGCTTCGCCATAGAGGATCTCGGCGGCCCGCTCCCGGCCCAGGCGCATACCCTCCCCAAAAGGCTCCAAGCCGCCGGATACAAAACAGGCATGGTTGGCAAATGGCATCTCGGCTCCAACGCCGGGTTCACCCCGATGGACCGCGGGTTCGACGAGTTCTTCGGGTTCCTCGGCGGCGGCCACGAATACATCCTCAAACCCGGCGGCAAGGGCGAATACAATGCGCCGATTCTGCGCAACCACGACTCGGTGGACGAGTCCCGCTATCTCACCGACGCCTTCGGGGAGGAAGCCGCGGCGTTTGTTTTGCGCCAGCGCGGTGAGCAGAAGCCGTTCTTCCTCTACCTCGCCTTCAACGCCGTCCACTCCCCGCTCCAGGCGGTGGAGAAATATCAGGCACGCTTCCCTTCCATCACCGATTCCAAGCGCCGAACCTACGCCGCCATGCTCAGCGCCATGGACGACGCCGTCGGTCGCGTCCTGGCCGCCCTGGACCAAACCGGCCAAACCGACCGCACCCTGATCTTTTTCACCAACGACAACGGCGGGCCCACCACCCGCAACGCTGTAAACGGCTCCGTGAACACCCCCCTGCGCGGCTCCAAATGCGAGACGTTCGAGGGCGGCATCCGTGTCCCGATGCTCATGCAATGGCCGGGGGTCGTGGCGGCCGGGTCCACCTATCGCCACCCGGTCATGACGTTTGACCTAAGCGCCACCGCTCTGGCAGCCGCCCAAGCCGACGCTTCCCAAGTCGACGGCAAAGATCTGCTGTCCTTCGTGACCGGCAAACTTCAGGCGCCCCCCCACGACATCCTTTTCTGGCGGTCTCGCACGATGAGCAACAACTACGGCGCCCGCCAAGGCGACTGGAAATTTGTGCATTCCACCGAGGGCGACGCCTCTCCCGGCCCCAAACAGACGCCCGCCAGGGACATGCTCTTCAACCTGGCCGAGGATATCGGAGAACAGCGGGACCTCGCAGCGGCGAACCCCGCCAAACTCGACGAACTCAGGAAACGCTATGAGGCCTGGAGCACCGAGGTGGATGCCGATGCCGTGCAGATGGGGCTATCCCCCAAGTTCCCGAAAAATGCAGCGGGACCGAAG
>JBIKSY010000345.1:0-3959 GCA_044348365.1 Chthoniobacteraceae bacterium | reverse complement strand
GAAACGCTAGCCTCCCAGCTGGCCACCTACGCGCTTGGCCGCGAACTGGGCTTCTCGGATCGGAAGATGGTCCGGGACTTTGCCGCGCACACCCGGCAGCGGGGGTACACGCTGGAGGCTCTGCTTGAGGCGATTGTCAGTTCGTCGGCCTTCACCACAAAATAAGTCCACGCCGCCTCCCGGTGCGCCCCACCGACACCCACCTTTCTTCCACCCGTCTTTCAAATGCGCATTTCCCCCCTGTTTCACACTCCCATTTCAAGACGCACCCTGCTGCGCGGCGCCGGCGTGTCGGTCGCGTTGCCCTTTTTGGAGGCGATGCTCCCGCGCCCCCTGCAGGCCGCGCCCTCCACCTACAAGCCTGTGGCCAAAAGCGGCACAAAGCCGACGCCGCGCGCGATCTTCTGCTACGTCTCAAACGGGGTGAACATCCTCGACTGGGTGCCGGGCGCCCAGGGCAAGGGCTACGCACTCTCCCCCACCCTCGCCACGCTTCAGGAACACCAGTCGCGTTTCAGCGTACTTTCCGGCTTGGGGCATCCTCGCTGCACGGGGGGCCACAGCGGCGGAGACACCTGGCTCACCGGCGCAGACCTGCGCTCGGTCCCAGGAAAGGAGTACACCAACTCCCTTTCCATCGACCAACTCATCGCCGAGAAAATCGGCGCCCAGACACGCTTTCCCTCGCTGGAACTGAGCGACACCTCCGGCACGGGCGCGGCGCTGCACAGCAGCACCCTGGCCTTCGACCGGAACGGCACACCGCTCCCCGCTGAAAACCATCCGCAACGTTTGTTTGAGCGGCTGTTCGTGCCGGAAACCTCCGCCTCAAAGGAAGCTACGCTGAAGCGCTATGCCGAAAAACGGAGTATTCTCGACGAGGTCCTCGGCGAGGCAAAGCGCTTGGAGAAACAGCTGGGGCGCAGCGACCAGCAAAAGCTCGGGGAATACCTTGCCTCGGTGCGTGAAACCGAACTGCGCGTGCAAAGACAGGCGGCGTGGATCGACGTGCCACGGCCGGTGGTTTCCGCAGAAGGCCTCCAACTGGCCAGCAAGCCGGGCGATGCGCACGACCGCCCCATGTGGCTCGATGTGATGCTCGAAATTTGTTACCTCGCCTTTGTCACCGACGTCACGCGCACCATCACCTTTGAGTGGGCCCGCGAAGCCGGCGGCCTGGGCGTCGGAGGCGAAAACCACCACGAACTTTCCCACCACGGCGGGGACTCGGGTATGCTCGCAAAGCTGGCCGCGGTGGACCGGGGCTACCTCGCCCGGTTGAACCGATTCCTTTCGCTCCTGCACTCCACGGAGGAAGGCGGCGGGACGTTGCTGGATCATACCATGGTGGTTTACGGCTCGGGGATGAACAGCGGGCCGCGGGGGGAGCACTCCCCCAAAAACCTGCCCCTGCTGGTTGCCGGGGGAGGCGCCTGGGGACTCCGGCACGGCCAGCACATCGCCCATCCGCCAGAGAAGCACCCGCCGCTATCGAACGTACTGCTCACCGTTGCCCAGAAGATGGGAGTCGATACGGGAGCATTTTCCGACAGCACGGGCTCCTTTTCCGAGCTGATGTAGCGAAAGACCACAGGAGACAACCGTTCGCCTGGCGTGCCACGGAAAGGGCACTGTTCCGCAGCCAGCCCACACGTCCAAAAACAGTTTCCTCTTACTCAGATCCGTTTGATTCCGATACTTCTAGCAACAGCTCCCCAGAGAACAGGGTGTCCAAGCTCCCACCGTTCCCGACACAGAAGCAAGTTCACTTCTTCTGCACACAACCGATACTTCACCCTAGGAACCCGGAGTTTATCTCGACTGGGACTTGGGAGGGTTTCTGGGAGTGGGCACCCCCTCGGTCGGGAACTCTCGCACAACCGGATCAACGCCCCTGCCCTGGGAGGAACGCGCGGTGGTCAACAGGACGCCGGCCGCGTTGAACTGTTCGATCCGGCTCATCCTGCCCTTGTTGTCGTAGTAGAACACAAGGCGCCCCACCAGTGCCTCCTTTGCATCCAAAACCTCCTCCTCTTCCACCCTGCCCCTGATGCAGAGGTACCGATGCCTTGAAAGAATCCGGTTCTGACCGTCGTACTTGGTCGCCTTCAAGGGCTGCAGCGCCTCGTCCAATTCACGCACCAGCTTCCAAAGGACCCCCCCCTTGGAGTCGGAGAGAATCTCCTCCACAGTCTGGTTGTGCGGATCCACCCTGGTGCTCAGGCGCGTCCCGTCTTCGTTGCGGACCACGCGTGCAAGCGGCTTTGTGTAGGATACCTGCGCCACCCCCTCGGCCCCAACCGTGCACAGGGCCAGAAGGAAGAGCAGCACACTGCCCCCCCCACGGGCCGCAACGGGTGCGGGGGAAGCCCGCCTTGCTTTGAAAGAGACCTTTCTCATATCCGCTTACAGTGCACCACAAACCCGCCTCGGGAAATCCAGAATGACGCGTTCCCGCCGACATGACCGCCGCGCGGATCGTCCGAGACTCAGGGCGACGGCTCCGTTCCGATTCCGTAGCGGCGCAACTTTGAGTAGAGGGTCGGCCGCTGAATACCCAACAGCTCCGCCGCCTTTTTTTTGTTTCCCCGGGTGTCAAGTAGCGCCTGTAAAATCGTCTCGCGTTCGCGGTCCTCCAGCCGGAGCCCGACTCCGGTTTGCGCCAGAGCGTTGTGAAGCTCGGGGGGCGCCTGCAACTCGAGGGGCAGGTGTTTGATTCCAATCCCCTCCTCGCCGGCAAGAATCACGGCGTACTCGATGGCGTTTTGCAGCTGGCGGATGTTGCCCGGCCAGGAGTACCCGCAAAGCCTCTCCAAAACCTCCGGCTGCAGCGGCGGAGGAGCGATCCCCTGTCTGCCGGCAAACTGCCCCACGAACCGGGCCACGAGCGAGGGGATGTCCTCCCGACGCTCCCGCAGGGGCGGCAGTTCAATCTGGAAGGTGTTGAGCCGGTAGTAGAAGTCCTGTCGGAGCAGACCCTCGCGCAGTGCCTCCGCCATGGGGCGGTTGGTGGCCGCCACCAACCGGAAATCCGACTTGAGGACCCGGGTGCTGCCCAGAGGCTTGTACTCGCGTTCCTGAAGGACCCGCAGGAAGCGAGTCTGCAGCTGCAGAGGCATCTCGGCGACCTCATCCAGAAAAAGCGTCCCCCCGTTGGCCTCCGAAATCATCCCCGCAAAATCAGCCACCGCCCCGGTGAAGGCGCCCTTTACGTACCCGAAGAGCTCACCCTCGATCATGTTGGCAGGAAAGGCGGCGCAATTGAGCCGGATCATAGGGGCCGCGCTCCGGCGGCTGAATTGGTGGATGCGCCCTGCCAGCACCTCCTTGCCCACGCCACTCTCGCCCAGCAGCAGGACGTTGGCATCACTGGGCGCCACCCGTTTGAGCAACTCCTCGAGCTGCCGCATCGAGCGGCTTTGGAAAACGGGCTCGGTCCGGCGCTCGGCCTCCTCCAGCCGCCGCACGAGCCGGGCGCTTTCCTCGCGGAGCTGGAGGGTTTCAGATTCGAGGCGCCTCTGGTCCAGGGCGTGCCCCATCAGACTCAGCAGCTCCTCGGGAGCGTAGGGCTTGCTGACAAAGTGAAAGGCCCCGAGCTTGATGGACTGAATGGCGTTGGCCAGCGAATCGTTGGCCGTCAGGATGAGCACCTGCACTTTGGGGCGCTCCGTCCTCATCTGGCTGAGCACCTCGAGCCCCGCCGCGTCTGGCAACCCCAGATCCAGCAACACCACGTCCGGCTTCCAGCTGCGGAACACCTGCATTCCCGCCGAGGCCGTGGCCGCCGTCTGCACCGCAAAACCGCGCCGCTCCAACAACGCCCCCAGCGTCAGCAACACGGGGCGCTCGTCGTCCACAACCAACACCTTGGCGGGCTCTTTGCTCAACCTCCGGTGCCGGGAAAAAAAACTTCACTCCGGAGCACGCCGCGCTCCAGATCATGCGAATAGGTCAGCCTC
>JBIKSY010000344.1:0-3969 GCA_044348365.1 Chthoniobacteraceae bacterium | reverse complement strand
CGGCCTATCCCGAAGTCGCCCGGGTGATGCAAACGGCCCAGCCCGCGGATCTGATGGATCGGAGCAATCTGCGTTTTCCCAGAGTCAACGACCAACGCGAAGCCGAACTGCGCCGTGCTCTGGCCTCGCTGGAAACGCTAGCCCCCACTCTCGCCCGCGAAACGCTCGCGCGGCTCGTTGGAGAACACCGGGAACGCGCCACCGGTCCGTGGGCCGCTTTGGGTCGCGCACGGTTAGCTGAGGCCACAATTTTGTTGGGCGAAATGCTCGACGCCATGGATCGTCAACGCCCCGGCACCGATGCCGCTTCCTTCGCCGCGGATTACCAAAGCGAAGGCTGGAAAGTGGACGCCTCCGCCCGCCGCGCCTTCGCCCTGGCCCGCGACAAAGCGGATGCCGAGGCGGTGCGATCCGCTCTGCGGGCCGTTTACCTGCCCTGGTTGGAAGCCGCCGCCGCACGCCTCCAGTCCGCACCGCCTGAGCCCGATAGCAGTTCCGCCGGGACAACCGCCGAAGCGGGAACGGTGTGGCTGTTCATCGACGGGTTGCGGGCGGATCTGGCGTTGGAGTTGCAGGGGCGAGTGGAAAAGACGAGCTGGGCGTGTACGGCCCATTCGCGCTGGAGCGCATTACCCACGGTCACGGCAACCGCGAAACCGGCGTGGCATCCGCTAGCGGCGCATTTGGAGGGACGCGAATTGACCGAAACCTTCCAGCCGCAGTTGCGCGGCAAAGACAAAGACTGCGACACGGCCGAGTTTCGCAAACTGCTCAAGGAGTGCGGCTGGAGCTGGATCGACGCCTCTGAAACCGGCGTCCCTGCCCAGACGGGTTGGACGGAGGCGGGCGCGTTTGACCGGTACGGCCACGATCAGGGCGCCAAACTCGCGTGGCGGGTGGAGGAGGAATTGAACGCCATCGAGGCCCGCATCCGGGAGTTGCTGTCGGCGGGTTGGAGCAAGGTTCGGGTGGTGACGGATCACGGCTGGCTGTGGCTGCCCGGCGGTTTGCCCAAGATAGATTTTCCCAAGCACCTCACGCTTTCCAAGTGGGGCCGTTGTGCGGTGGCGCAACCGGGGGCGCAGCATGGATTCCCCAAAGTGGGCTGGTACTGGAACAGCGCCCATGCGGTGGTGCTCGCCCCCGGTGTGCACTGTTTCCAGCAAGGCACCGAATACACCCACGGCGGCCTGACGCTTCAAGAGGCGTTTCTGGTGGAACTCGAAATCACGGGAGGCGCCTCCGGCCAAAGCGAGACGCAGCCGGTGACGATCGAATCCGCACAATGGAGCGGTCTCCGGTTGCGCGTGCGGGTGACGCCGGCCGAACCGGGGTTGCAGCTCGACTTGCGGACCCGCGCGGGCGATCCGAAGACCAGCGTGCTTCCGGGTGGCGTGTACAAAACCACGGATACGGACGGCGCAGGCAGCCTGGTGGTGGAGAATGAGGCGCTGGAGGGCAATGCCGCCGTGTTGGTGGTGCTGCGCGGCGTCCAGATCGTGGCGAAGAAGAACCTGACCGTTGGAGAAAACTGACCTCTTTCCTTATGCAAATCGACGCACTCGACACCCTTTGCGCAAAAGCGTTTGAAGGATTCATTGTCCGCAAAGACCTGGTCCGGCGTTTCAAGGGCCAATACCCCGTGCCGACCTATGTCGCGGAGTTTTTGCTCGGGCGTTATTGTTCCAGCATCAACGAAAGCGAGATCCAGGAGGGACTCGAAATCGTCGACCGCCAGCTCCAGAGCCGGACGGTACGAGCTGGAGAGGAGGAACTGTTCAAAGCCCGTTCCAAAGCCGAGGGGCGCGTGAAGTTGATCGACATCGTCACCGCACGTCTGGACGCAAAGAACGACTGTTTTCTGGCGACGCTCCCCAGTCTGCGTCTCAACGATGTGCGGATCTCCGAGGAACTCGTGCGCACCCACGAGCGCATGTTGACCGGCGGTTTCTACGCCGAGATCGAACTGCATTACGACCCCAGCATCGCCGAGGAAAAGAACGGCAAACCCTTTGGTGTGGAATCCCTGCGGGAGATCCAGCTTTCCAAGAGGGACGTGCTCGAAACGCTTTCCAGGGGACGGGCGATGTTCACCTTTAGCGAATGGCGTGATTTCCTGCTGCGCAGTATCGGCCTGGAGCCGGGGGCGCTCCCCGAACGGACCCGGGATGTGATGCTCCTGCGGATGGTGCCCTTCGTGGAGAACAACTACAACGCGGTTGAACTCGGACCTCGTGGCACCGGGAAGAGCCACTTGTTCCAACAGGTCTCGCCCTACGCGCACCTCGTTTCCGGCGGCAAAGCCTCGGTGGCGCGGATGTTCGTGAACAACACCAACGGCCAGCGCGGCCTGGTCTGCCAGTACGACGTGGTGTGTTTTGACGAGGTGTCGGGCATTTCCTTCGATCAGAAGGACGGGGTGAACATCATGAAGGGATACATGGAGTCCGGGGAGTTCAGCCGTGGCAAGGAGAGCATCCGCGGGTTTGGTGGCGTGGTGATGGTGGGCAACTTCGATGTAGATGTGGCGCATCAGCAACGCATCGGGCATCTGCTGGGACCGTTGCCACCGGAGATGCGGGACGACACGGCGTTCATGGACCGGATCCACGCGTTCATTCCAGGCTGGGATGTGCCCAAGGTGAACCGGGACCAGTTGACGGATCACTTCGGGCTGGTGAGCGATTTCCTGTCCTCGTGCTGGAACCATTTGCGGGTGCAGTCGCGGGCGCAGAAGTTCCAGTCGCGGATTCATTTTGGGGGCGCACTGAGCGGCCGGGACACGACCGCCGTGCAAAAGACGATGAGCGGCCTGCTCAAGTTGATGTTCCCCGACGCCAACGGTGACATTCCCGATGACGCGATCGAATGGGCAGCCCGCCTCGCCCTGGAATGCCGGCGCCGTGTGAAGGAGCAGCAGAAGCGGATTGGTTCCGCGGAGTTCCGGAACACGCAGTTCAGTTACCTGTTGGGAGATGAAGGCGTGGAAAAGTTCGTGGCGACCCCCGAACTGCACAGCGAAGACGAGATCGCCAGCGACCCGCTTCCTCCGGGCCAGGTATGGATCCTGTCCCCCGGCGGCCCCGACGAAAACCCGGGCCTCTTCCGCGTGGAATGCAACGAGGGCCCAGGTTCGGGCGTCAAAATCCTGAACCAGCCGCCTCCAGGACCATTCAAAGAAAGCGTCCGCTGCGCCGAACAGAACCTCTACGCACGGGCGAAGGAGCTGGTGGGGGACCGGGATCCGCGTTGTCACGAGTACACGCTGCAGATGCGGGCGTTTGACGCGTGCAAGAGCGGGAGCGCAACGGGTATCGGGGTGCTGCTGGCCCTGTGCTCGGCCCTACTCGGCAAGAGCCTGAAGGGCGGCTTGTGTGTGGTGGGCGGGCTGAACCTGGGCGGCTCGATCGAAACGCTGGCGAGTCCAGTGAACGTGGCCGAGGTGGCCGCGAGCAAAGGCTGCACGGCGTTGCTGATGCCGGTGGCAGCCAGGAAGCAGCTGGTGGACCTGCCCGACGACATCGCGACCAAAGTGACCATCGTGTACTACAGCGACGCCCGGGATGCGCTTCTGAAGGCGTTGGGGGATTAAGCGGGAAGCCAAAGCCAAGTATGTTTGCACTAAAATACAAACAGGATCCAGGTCTCGAATTCTTACAATTCTGTAGCCATGATGAGATTAAGAGCCTGGCGGACGTCCTCATAAAGACTGGAGGAGTTACAGGAGCTTTACATCCAAATTCCGTGAGTCTCGCTATTTCCATCGGAGCAGCTGTAACGCCTGGATTGGCCGGAGCAGCTCTAAAGCCTGGATTGGCTGAAGCCGTTGCTTCTTGTCTGGAGTTTTTTAAGAACAAGGATGATCTAAGCCAATGCTGGAAATTAATTGCTGCGGAACTTCAGAGGTTTGGAGGAAATACAATTTCAAACTTAGCGCGGCTTGGTCAGGGTGTGAAGTATGAAGAAATA
>JBIKSY010000343.1:0-3986 GCA_044348365.1 Chthoniobacteraceae bacterium | reverse complement strand
AGGCACACAATCATTCGGCGTACCCCTTGACGGCGGGCTGCAAGCACGGCCTCGATGGATTCGCGCTGGTAGGGGCGGAGTGTGAGAGGGGGGGCGGGCATGGAACGGGCGCCAAGCCTACGCGCGCGTCCCCCAAGTCTCAACGGCTTGTGCCGGGGGAGTGGGGAGACAACGCCGGGCGCAGCGGTTTTGCACAAAGTTCGTCGGGGGGCAGGGGGACGGGTGGTTGCACTTACCTTTCCGCGGCCGACCAAGCAGAGGAAAGGCCGGTCAGGGCATCGAGCCGGGTAAAGGTCTCCTGGGCGAAGCCTAGTTTTGTCTTGAGATACACATCCCGACGGATGGGATTTTCCAGGCGGGAGGAGGCCCGCCAACCCGACCAGTCGAGGTGGCCTCCCAGCCAGGGCCCGAATCCGCCGGAGGGAACCGGGTAGTCGCTGCCGTGGACGACACGGTCTCGCAGGGGGCCGTCGAGGAGCCGGGGAAGGGTACGCCAGCGGTTTGGACTGCAGAGGGCGCTGTTGTCGCAATACAGACTGGGAAAGACAGACGCCATCTCCTCGAGGAGGCGGGTCCAGTCCGGGTCCCAGAGGCCGCTGCGCCCAGCCGCGTGTGCGGCGATGACTGTCACCCCCTGCTCGAGGGGGCGTGTGAGTCTGCGTGGATTTGCAAAGTCGGGATTGGTCTGGGGCAGGGTGAACTCGCCGCCCGTGTGGGAAAGGAGCGCCATACCGCCTGTTGCCATGCGCTTCCAAAAGGGAACAAAGCGGGGCTCGGAGCAGTCAACGTTGAGGCAGTTGGGCAGCAGTTTGAGTACCCGGCACCCGGCTTGAAGGGCGATTTCAAGTTCCTCCAAAGCATCCAGGCGCGCAGGGTGGATGCTGCAGGCAGGGTAAAGTCCCGGGTTTCTTCTGCAGACTTCAAACAGGTGGGAGTTGGGCACATGGAAGGAGCCGAAGCCTTTGATTTTCGTACCGTCGTCCCGGTAGGCTTCGTCTTGGGCGAGCAGGAGGAGGCCGTCGAGGGCCGAAGTCTGAAGCAGTGTGGCCACGCGCGACTCGAAGGCCGAATCCAGACCACCTTTGAGACACGCGCCTGGCAGACCGGCAGCTGCAAGCAGAAGACGCCCTTGGAGTTGCCGTGGCAAGCCGTCCAGTTTCAGCCAGCACCCGCTGCCCGAGGAACCGTCCCCCACAAAGTGTACATGCCCGTCGAGACGCAGCGGGGGAGACGGTGGGATTTCAGTGGTGGCCATGGTTGTGCGGTGGGCACAAGGGATCGGTTCGCGTGCCAGCATTGTAAAGGCTTCGCTGCGTCCCGTTGCCCCCAAACGGGTAGCCTGTCTGGGTGGGGGTGAGCAGTCCCGTCCTACGACAGCTTGGAATCGGCAAAATAAGGGGTTTCCCACGGGCGCCGAGACGCCCAAAGACAACTTGCCTCGCGCTGCTTCCGTGGGGAAGGTAGGCCGCTGTCATGGCGCATTTCTCCCACTTAAAGGATTCCCTCCCCCCAGTCTCGCGCCGGCAGGCGCTGTGTGGGATGGCGGCCTTTGCCCCCTTTCTGAATCTTTGTTCGGCCCAGGCCGTTCCGGAGCAGCTTTGGACGCCTATCAAACACAGCGGGCGCGACTACCTGCCGTTGGAGCAGGTGGGCACTTTTTACAGGCTGGGTGGCGTCCAACGCAGCGGACAAGGTTTTGCTCTGGGTGCTGCAGGCGGCATTTTACGAGGTCAGGCCGAGTCAAAGGAGTTTTGGATCAGCCGGGTGAAGTTTATCCTGAGCTATCCGGTGGTGGAGTTGGACCGGGCCCTTTGCATTTCGCGCGTGGACTTGGTGAAGTTGGTGGAACCGGTTTTGCGACCCAGCAAAATTGAGGGTGCCGAACTGGTGGACACCGTCGTGCTGGATCCCGGCCATGGCGGAAGCGATTGCGGTGCCTCCGGCCCGGCTGGTGTCGAGAAAACCCACACCTTGGATGTTTGCATGCGGGCCGCACAATTGCTCTGGCGCTCTGGCTACAAGGTGGTGATGACTCGCACCGCGGATGAGTTTGTTCCTCTGGAGGCGCGGGCCAGGGTCGCAAACCGGCTGCCTCGCTCCCTTTTTGTCTCCGTCCACTTTAACTCCGGGGGAAACGGGACAGGGGTGGAAACCTATGCACTTTCCCCCCGGGGGGTGCCCTCCATGGCGTCCGATGGCACCCGGGTTTCAGAGATCGCAATTTATCCGGGGAACGTCCGGGACGCGGAGAATTCTGCGCTCGCAACGGCCACGCACGCGGCTTTGGTGGATAGTTGCGGGATGGCGGACCGGGGAGTCAAACGGGCTCGGTTTCTGGTCATTCGAGAGACCGTGGTGCCCGGAGTTTTGCTGGAAGCGGGTTTTTTATCCAATGTGGAGGATAGCCGTAGGATCGCGTCCCCTTGGTACCGCCAGCAGGTGGCTGGGGCGATATTGCAGGGTGTCAGAAACTACCGGCGAGCAGTGGGAGTAGGGTCAGCGTAGGGACGTGGGGGCGTGGGAGGCGGCTGCGTAAAAAAATTTGGAAGGATTTACGATGAATTTGACAGCCAATGGAGGTGACTTCACAGACCGCATGCGTCCGATCGGGGTGTTCGACTCGGGAATCGGCGGGCTGACGGTTGCTGCTGCCTTGAGGGAGTTGCTTCCGGCCGAACGCATTTTCTACGTGGGCGACACCGCCCGGGTGCCCTATGGTGGCAAAAGCGCCGCAACCATCGAGCGGTACAGTTTTGAAATCAGCCGGATGCTGCTGGAAGAGGGTGCGAAATTGATCGTGGTGGCCTGCAACACGGCCTCGGCCTTGGCTGTGGCCGCGCTGGAAGCCCAGTTGGATGTGCCTGTGGTGGGGGTGATCCGCCCGGGTGCGGCCGCCGCGGTGGCCGCCACTCGGAGCAAGCGGGTCGGAGTGATCGGCACCCGTGCCACCGTGCAAAGCCGGGCGTATGAAAGAGCCATCCATGCGTTGGATCCCACCGTCGAGGTGGAAGCCCGGGCCTGCCCGCTTCTTGTTCCCCTGATTGAGGAGGGCTGGCTGGACGATCAGATCACCGACGACGTGGTTGCTCGTTATCTGGATCCAATGCTGAGCAACGGCGTGGACACGATTGTGTTGGGGTGCACGCATTACCCACTCTTGCACGCAGCGCTCGAGCGGCGCGCCGGAACCGGTGTTAGGCTTGTGGATTCCGCCCGGAACTGTGCACTCGAAGTGCGCTCGGTCCTTACGGCGGATGGCTTGGCCGCGCCTAACGATGAACCTGGAGGGATGCGAGTGGTGCTGACAGACCCCTCGACCGGTTTCTTGCGGGTGGCGGAGTCGGCCCTTGGACTGGATCTGGGTGAGATCTCCGTCCGGGTTGCAGGTTGAGGGGACCCAAAAAAAGGGCTCCCGTGAGGGAGCCCTTTTGGGAACGAGAAGGAGCGCAGGGCCCTGTTAGTAGGGGGCGGCGTATTTTCCGTTCGTAATCCAGGTGTCACCGGGCTTGAGGGCGTTCGCCTGGCCGTTGGAAACCAGTTTCAATTCGGTGAGGGGCTCCTTGGCTGCGGAGCCGTTCAAGCGCACGACAATGGCCACCTTGCCCTCCCATACGCCGCCTTTTTCGGTCTTTTTGGCGGAGTAGGTGCCGTCGTCGGAGGCTGGTCCGTCGAAGACGACGGGCCAGTCTTCGCCTCCATCCGCCGAGAGTCCGGAGAAATAGGCAAAGTGGTTTTCTTTGTCGCCCAGCTTGGTGTCTGTTGAAGGGGCTTGGGTTGGAGTCCAGGCAGACCCTTTGACTGCAAACGCCTTCTTGTCCTTGATGTAGCCTGAGGAGCTGGCATCGGCAGGGAGGAGGGTGTTGAACGCATCCTTGGCTGAGGAGCCCGGGGGGTAGAGCCCGTCATGATCGTTCGCATAGAGCTTGAGCGCCAGGCCCACATTGCGCCCGCCGTTGAGCGCCTTGGCTTGGTTGGCGTTAACCAAC
>JBIKSY010000342.1:0-3990 GCA_044348365.1 Chthoniobacteraceae bacterium | reverse complement strand
GCGCCGAAGGCCGTGGAGTTCAGCGTGTTTCTCAAAACCAAAGGGGACGCCAATGTTGCAGCCACCCTGGTTCCAGTGGCCCCGGCACCCGCTTCGGCTCACTCCGGTGCGGCCCACGGCGGGGCGGGACACGCCGGCCTCAGCCCCGCAGCGGGCGCCGCCGGCGCAGTCGTTGCAGCGCCCTTGTCTGCTGCAAAAGCGCCACCGAAGCCTGACTCCCTCCAGGGACGTAAGGACGCGCAGGCCCGTCCGTTCTACAAGGTTACCCAGGTCAAGGGGCCACAGGGCGTGGACGCACAGGTGGGCGCCTTGGCGGCGCTTCCCGACGGGGGGATTGCCGCGGCGTTCCACCGCGGGGAGATCGGCTTGTACTCGCCTGAAGCCAAGACTTGGAAAATCTTTGCCGAAGGTCTGCACGAGCCGCTGGGCATTCTGCCCGAGCCTGACGGCAGCTTTCTGGTCATGCAGCGTGGCGAGTTGACCCGCCTTACAGATTCCAAGCACACCGGCCAGGCCGACCGGTATGAGACCGTCTGGGACGGGTTCGGCATGACGGGCAACTACCACGAGTTCGCCTTTGGCCCTGTGCGCCAGGCATCCGGCAAGGTGCTGGTCTCGCTCAACCTGGCTTCCAGCGGCGACACCGTGCACGAGGAGGTCCGCGGGAAGTGGCTTCCCATTGGATTGGAGCGCAGCGAGTTCTACGGGGACTGGAAGAAAAACAGCAAGCTGGCCGGCCGGATGTACTCGCGGGTGCCGTGGCGCGGGTGGGTCATGGAAGTGGACCCGGCCACCGGCGAGGCGACGCCTTTTGCCAGCGGGTTCCGGTCTCCGGATGGTTTGGGTTTCGACGCCGACGGGCGGTTGCTGGTGTCCGACAACCAGGGCGACTGGCGCGGTACCAGCGAGCTGTTCGTTGTTCAGAAGGGCGGCTTTTACGGCCATCCGGCTTCCCTGCCATGGCGGGCGGATTGGGGCAACGAGGCGCCCCTGGAGGTGCCGATTGAAACGCTCAACAAACTGCGCACCCCCGCCGCCGTGTGGTTCCCGCACATGTCCTACGCAAATTCGCCGACCCAGATGGTGCGGATTCCTCAGGGGAAGGCCTGGGGGGCCTTTGCCGGACAGATTGTCATCGGAGAAATGAACGTGCCCAAACTCCTGCGGGTGACGCTGGAGGAGGTCCACGGGATGTGGCAGGGGGCCTGTTATCCGTTTATCGAGATGAGCGACCTGGACAAGGGCCTGCACCGGCTCGCGTTTGCCGGGGACAAACTCTGGCTAGGGCGCACGCATCTGACCTGGGCTGGCGGCGAACAACTCGCCTATGTCGAGCCTACGGATAAGCAGCCCTTCGAGGCGCAGGAGGTGCGTGTGAGGAAGTCCGGCTTTAGTGTGCGTTTCACCAAGCAGCTTTCGCCGGAGGCTGCCGACGCGAAAATCTGGAACATCCGCCGTTACACCTTTGCCTACCATGCCGATTACGGTTCGCCGGAGTTGGAACAGGAGTGGCTCACTCCAAGGTCTGTCAAAATCAGCGCGGACGGTTTGAGCGCGGAACTGGAGTTGGCCGAGTTGCATGAGAACTTTGTGTACGACTTCTATTTCGACCACTTGCGGACTGCCGCGGGCGAGGAGGTGCTCAACGATCGGGCCGCGTACACGCTTCGTCGGAAGCCGTAAGGCGGCGCAGGCGGATCTTCCCGGCGAAAGGCATTCCAAATTCCGGGAAGTGTCGGCCATTCGGGAGTTGCTCCGCTTCCATCCGCAGGCGGCCCGGGTGCTCAAAAAAAGGGAGGGAAGAACCCTTTCCGCCGGTGTTTGATTGGTGGCTGGTCGAACCGTGCGATGGAGGATCCAAGAAACTTGGCTTTACTGCTTAACCAATGGTCTGGGAGGTTTGCAGTCATGAGGATCTCCCCTGTGCGTCTTGTTTGGAAAGCGTTGCCCGTTCTGTTGGTAGGTGCGGGGTGGCCCCTTTGCGGGCAGGTACCATCGGCGCCGGTGGCACCTGGTGCCAAGTCGGTTGAAGTTTCGCGGTTGGACCCCGCAATGGCGGCCAGCAAGGCGGCCGCTACAGACAATGTCGTATGGCATGATGTGTCCAAGTGGGGACTGGAGGGCCGCGAATGGGCTGGTTTGGAAAGGCTCCGCTATTTTGACCGGCTTCCAGCCGAGGCGGAAAAAACGGTGAGCCAGGCGGTTTGGAATCTGAGTCGGGACAGCGCCGGGATGATGGTGCGTTTCAAGACGGATGCCGAGGCGCTGCACGTCCATTACAAGCTGGTGAAGGCGGTCCTTGGGATGCCTCACATGCCGGCCACCGGCGTGAGCGGAGTCGACCTCTACGCGAGGGATGAGAGCGGCAAGTGGCGCTGGGTGCAGGTGACGCGTCCCGCAGCTCAGGAAATCAAGACGGAGCTCATCAAGGGGCTGGCCCCCGGAATGCGCGAGTATGCCGCCTATCTGCCGCTTTACAACGGGGTGGAGTTCTTGCAGATCGGCGTCCCCCAAGGGGCCCATTTTGAAGGGCTTGCGCCCCGCCAGAAGCCGGTGGTTTTCTACGGCACCTCCATTACCCACGGGGCGTGCGCCAGCAGGCCGGGGATGGTTCACACAGCGATCCTGGGGCGTCGCTTTGACCTGCCCGTCGCCAATCTTGGGTTTTCCGGAAACGGCCGCATGGACCTCGCCGTGGGCGCTTTTCTCGCAAAGGTGGACGCGGCCGCCTATGTGATTGACTGCCTCCCCAACATGGGTCCGGCAGCCGTCGCACAAAACTGCGTGCCCCTTGTTTTACAACTGCGCGCGGCTAAGCCCGTCACACCCATCCTGCTGGTGGAGGACCGGCGCTTCACCAACGACTGGATTACGCCGGCGAAGGCCAGATTCCATGACGAGAACCACGCCGCGCTCCGTAATGCCTTTGAGACATTACAGAAACAGGGCGTCTCCAACCTGTACTACATTCCCGGTGACGCGCTTTATGGCACCGATTCGGAGGGAGCCACGGACGCCTCGCACGCCAACGATCTCGGGTTCATGCGGCAGGCGGATGTGTTTGAACCGTTTTTGCGCAAGGCACTCGGCCGGTGAGGGGCGCCAAGGGAAGGGAATGGGTCCGGGGGAACGGAGAGCCTTAGTCCAGAAAAACGCTCAGGAGCTTTCCGGGGGCAAAGTAGTTTTTTACGACGAATACCCGGAAATGTCTTGTGTGGCGCGATGTTGCTCTCTAACGTTTCAAGCCCATCAGGTAAAGCACCGCTAGCTCAATTGGCAGAGCGCGTGACTCTTAATCACTAGGTTCTTGGTTCGATTCCAAGGCGGTGCACTTCCCTGACGATCAACTACTTAACTTTTGCTTGGCGCTAAAGTAAGACCAGTAGCAAGACCGTGTCCACCACCGTCGACAGGTGTCCGCAGGCGTTCGAGAGCAGCAAAGAAGTCAGATTTTTAGAATCCAGATTGGCTTCCCGCGATGCGGGCACTGCAGTTCCAAAGGTTTCAGGAGGGCGGGGCCTCCCTGCTTCTCGCCACCAAATGGCGCAACTCTTCTGCAATCCTCACTAGTTCATCCTGGGCAGCGTCAGGACTCTTTGGCTGGCCATAGCGCAATCGCATGGCCCGGGAAAACTTCCACAGATCATCAAGGGCAAGACGGGACTTGCCCGCTTGGATTGCAGAGACAAACGCTCCAATGATCTGGGAAAAGCATTCAGGCGCGCCGCTTATTGCATCTGCGCCGATGTAGCTTTCCCCAGCAGAGTGCCATTTAGCGTACGACTCGCGGGTGAAGGGCGTGCGGTTGTCTGCTTCCACCGGAGGCAGAAAGGGATTTTCTGCGAGAAGCCAGTCGGCCGAGAAGAGCTGGCGCGGTGAAACGGAACCAAAGGGATCGTAAGGAAACGGAGTACGCTCTGGGAGGGAAACCCAAACAGAGACATGAAAAACAGAAGACGAATCCACAGTGCCGATTTCAAGGCCCGGGTG
>JBIKSY010000008.1:0-40349 GCA_044348365.1 Chthoniobacteraceae bacterium | reverse complement strand
GTTTATGTCGGAGAACGACTGCAGCCGCCGTCGCCTGCCTACTCGAACGCTGGCTACGTGGCCGCAGGCAACTGCTACTCACCCACCGCCTACATCAACCCTTTCGTGAGCGGCGTGCCGGCGGCCGAGCTTGGCGCCGTGATCCCCGTCAATGCACTGCCGGCGGGTGGATCAAACCTGACGGTCTGGTGGTTTAAGAAGGTGCCGGCCAAGTCGGCGGAGTTCTCGGATTTCTACACGCCGGCCAAGGTGGGTCGCTACACCGTGGCCTACCGCGAGGCGCTCACCTCCACGGAAACCTTTGAGCAGACCCCCGTGGCGGGTTGGAGCGACAACCGCGTCGAGCAGTTGCTCGCCCCGGGCGCAGCAGCCCCGGGCAATGTCCTCGGGCCCTTCGGCACCTACGCCATCGGCGGCACCGCGAACTCGGCAAAGAGCGGCCCCGCCACCAGCAAGACCTTCTTCCCCGGAGCCCAGGCGGCAGATGGCATCACCTTTTCCTTCAAGCTTTACCGCCTCGACGCTTGGGCGGGAAATGAGTTCCGGGTTTTTGCGCAGCCGGCCGGCGATTTGGTTCCCACACAGATCCTCTCCAGCGCCTTTTCCAGCAACGCGGCAGCGACGGCCCCCGCATCGGGAACCACCTCCGTGGCAGGCGTGACTTATGACTGGAGCATCACGCCAGTCGCGGGAAGCCATGCTGATTTTGCCACGGTGGGTGCGCCCTCGGTGGCTGACCAGATTTTTAATGTCTCCGTGCGTGCGACGCCCACGACCCTTGCGGGGGTGGACGCCCTCTCGGCAGTCCAGCTGGGCTTTGGTTCCAACCTGAGCGCCAATACCGGAGCTTTTGCAGTCGATGATGTGACGATGGCACTGTCGACGCCGAAGATCGTGCTGGCCTCCAACCAAGGCTCCGGCACGTTGCCCTCCTATGTGGCTTCTGGTTCCGTCTACAACCAACCGGACCCAAAGGCGGTCGGCTACAACCCCAACGAGGAACACGCGCTTCTCCTCAACGGCAGGGCCTACGCGCTGCGGGACGATCTAAACACCGTCACCGGAAATTACGAGGCCACACCGGCTTACACCTCCCTGCCCGCGGTACTCATCCAGTACACCAACCCGGTGGACAAGCGGCCGGCGATGGCCGTCTACAGCGTGGAGCGTGAAGACAACTTTCATAAGTTTGATTACAAGGTCACGGCGGGTACCATCCTCAATGCCCTCTCGCCCATGCCGCTTTCTCTGCTGCCCCTGCCAGTGGACCCGGTCAGCGGGCTCTCCAAAAATAGCGAAGTCGATTTGGGTGAGGCCTTCCACGACGTGGCTCCGGTTGCCGGCGCGCCCGCCGAATACGCCGCCTTCACGTTCAAAGACCGCAAGGGCTACGACTGGGTCTACCGCGGCCCTCATGTCGCCAGCAGCACTCCGGGTCTTGGCATGCAGTTCTACTATGCGATGCGGCCGGGCTTTGTGTTTCCAGGCCGGGCCACCCAGCCTCCGGAGGGTACCCCCTTGCCTTACCTGCGCCCGCTCTCCGAAGCCGGTGGCTACGTGGGAGACCCGGTGTTGGGCACTCCCATCAGCGTGGTCTACCGGCCGTCCTGGCCGGAGATGTCTCCAAGTCTGAGCGTCGGCGAGACCCTGGCCCTCCCGAAAGCTGGTCTGCCTGCAGTCCGGGGCCAGACCAGCGCACGGGTTCTCTACCAGCAGTCCATTGCGGTAACCGGTCCAAGTGCAGCGAGTGCGACCCTGGTAGATCCGAGCAGAGCGAAGACGGTTTTGCTCAATGCGTCGGGTGTCGGGATGACCAAGCTTCCCGCTTCACTGAAAACAACGGACAGCCAGGGCAAGACGTATTTCCAGCTGGCCCAGCCGCATTTGCAGAACCGCTTCTATTACACCCCGCAGCTGGGTGACATCGGAGGGCTGGTATTCATCGGAGAGTTTGTGGACGCGGTGGCGGGGGAAGACTTCTTCCATCTCAACACGCTGAGCGCCGCAGATTCGCTTGCACTCAAGGGACTGGTCTCGGTGGACGACCCGGACTACCAGAACTGGGGTACCGCCATCGACGCGCTGACCACGCGGGTGCAAACCTTTGTGGAAAGCCGCTCCAGTCCGGGCACGTACCTGCCGGAAAGCACCCTGGACGTGCTCGTAAATGCCGCGACACTCCCGCAGATCACGGCCTCCAACACAGCCGTGGACAGCTACGCGCTCACGGCGCTCGGCAAGGGCAGTGGCTCCGTGACCCTCCTTTTCGGAGATGGTGAGGCCTTCACCCCTGCCGGTGAGCCGGTCTCCATGCAGATCCTCAAGGTGATCCCCAGCCTCTACAAGGGGGACATCAAGGCGATCCTTCCCAGTAACCCTCTGGACGAACAATCGACGTTACGGCACAGCAACGATTTCGCCGCGCACCCCGAGTATTTCGACTTCCAGTGGCGCTATTCCACCGAGGCGCTCAAGCCCCCGATTTACGCCTTTGGCACCGCGCGGATCGTCGGAACCACCAGCTCAAGCCAGTGGCAAATTGTTTCGGCTCCCTCAGCAAATCCGTCCGTTGCCGCTCCGGTGGTTTACCCTGCTGTAACAAACACACTGCCCTACACAGTGGCCATCAATAGCGGTTCCTTCAACAGCAGCGCCGGGCTGCCTGGAAAGCTTCTGCTCTGTGCCGGGTCACTCACGTTTTCTCCGTCACTTCCAAGCCAGGTGGTCTTTAGCATCAATCTTGCCGCCGCCGAGGGCTTTGTGGTGTATGTGAACAACAAACCAATTCTCGCGCACAACCTTCCAACCGGGGTTCTGGCCCCCGGCGGGATTCCGCTCACAGGCGCACGCATCGGACTTGTTTCAACAGGGGAAGGACTCGCCAAGCAGTTTGAGATCGACCCGAAGTATTTCCAGGTCGGCGCAAACCGCTTGGAAGTAGCGTTGTATTCGAGCGATCCGGCTCCCACCGCTCAAAGCAACGTCGACATTCGTATCCACGTGCCATCCAAGACCGACCTCGTGACCGCGACCGGCTCCAAATGGATCACCCCCACGGGAACCCTCAACAATCAGGTGTCGCTGGGAGGCTCCGCGGCTTCCCCGCTGGGAAACCCCCTGCTTGTTTTCAGCGATGCGTTCTTCACGATGCGCTACCGCGCGAAGGCTGGCATCGGCATGGTCACCGGCTCTAGCGACGCGGATTGGAGCGAATGGGCTGAGCCGGTGTTTCTGGGCAGCTGGGTGAAGCGCGTTTTGGACGGTATCAACCCGTTCAACCAACGCTCCACCGACTTGAACAATAACCCGGTTAGCACGGATGTGAGCGTCCTCACCCAGGCTGGAAAGCGGTGGGAGGGCGACGTTGCTCTAAACCTCTCAAACATCAACAACTTCGGGCTCATTGAAATTTACGAGACGGTTCTTAACCGGGTAAAGGCACAGAGCATCGAGGCCGGGGTGACCACGGATTCCGTGAACAACACGCTGTTGTTGGCTGCGGGATACCTCAGCGACTTGTACATGCTCGTGGGTAACGAGGCCGCGGATGACGCCACCAATCCAACCATTGAAATTGACTCACAAACAGGTGCCCAGCAGGTCACCTCGGCGCGGTTTTCGTTTGAGGGCCAGGTGAGCACTTTGTTGCAGGAGACCCTCGCGCTGTGGCGCGGGCGGGACGACATCTTTACCTCCACCACGGTGGCACCGGCATACAACCGTCTGTACTGGAACTACATAAACGGCATCAGGTCGGGAGAGCCGATCTACGCGGTAAATTACAACATTAAGGACCAGACCGGTGCGGCAGCCAACGGGGTGATTGACGCGACGGACGCCCAGAACACTTTCCCACAGGGGCACGGAGATGCCTACGGACACTACCTCACCGCACTCAAGGTCTACTACAAACTCATCACCAACAAGACGTTCACCTGGGTGCCCAGCCCCGAAACCGTGGCGATCCTGGGGCAGTCCGTCGCAGTCGACTACAAGGACGAGCGCAAGTTTGCGACGGCTGCCTCGGCCTTGGCGAAGGCCGGATATACCACCCTCGCGCTCACTGCCAGAGAGGGTTTTCAGGACGATGAGGCGGCCGGCTGGACTTCGTTTTCAGAGGCGAAGACCAACAGCGACACGGGTGTGACCCGCTACTGGGGCGTAGACGAATGGGCGGCGCGGGCCTACCAAGGGTCCTACTTTAACTGGATCAATGGCAACGCCATGCTGCCGGTCAATGATACCGTCCGCCAGGGCATTGCCAAGGTGGACCGTTCCACCGTGCCAGAGTTGGGTGAAATTGTGACCACCGCCACCAAGATCTTCTCCCTCTGCTCTGGCTTGCAGGCCCACATTGATCCGCTCGGGCTGGCGTTGGATTCCATGACCTTTGACATTTCCCCGAGCGAATTGCAGGCCGGCAAGACGCACTTCGACCAGCTTTACGAGCGGGCGGTGCGGGCCGGGGTGAATGCAAAGGAGTCTTTTTTCCGGGCAGGCCAGATGAATTCCCAGCTGCGGAACCAGGCCAACAACCTGGACGAATACGCCAGTGCCCTCAACCAGCAGGAGAATACCTACCAGTACCGGCTGACCACCCTCTTTGGAACACCTTACGCAGGGGACATCGGACCGGGTGCGCTGTACGCCCAAGGATACACCGGGCCAGACCTGTACCACTCAATCTTTATTGATAAACCGTCCGACTTGGTTGACACGAGCAACTCTGTGACCGTCCAGTTCCGGGAACCTGTGAACGTCGAGGCGTTCACCTCCTGGGACCTTGACGCGGTTTACAGCCGGGTGAACGAGCCGCTGGAGTACACGTCCAAACAGTTCACGATCAACAAATTCAGCATCGGACAGTTTGCAGGCGCAGCGATGGGGCGCCGCCTGCAGGTGGGTAAGATCCAGTCTGCGCTGCTGGAATGCTACCAGACCCAGGTAAACCTCCGGCAGTCGGTCAACACCTTCAGCACGCTCAAACGCCGGTTCGACCGGGACTATCAGTTGTACTCGGAAATGATCAGCGGCTTTGACGCCGCAACAAAGCAGGCGGACAAAAAGAGCAGCGAGGCTGCAGAGATCTCAAACGCCTCCTTCAACATCACACTCTCGGCCGCGGCCTTCGGCATCACCGCCGATTACATCTCCGCACTTTCAGAAGCGTTCGCCGAGGGACTGCCCAAAGCGATCGGCTTCTCCAACGACGTGACCTCCGTGGGCCGCGCCTTCGCGCTCCTCGCCGGCGCCTCCGGCGGCTTTGCCCGGGAACTCCTTGGACTCGCCGCCGAAACAAAAGCCGCCCTCATGGATGCCAAGGCTGCCGATCTGGAAGGGCAGGCGCAGGCATTTATCGATGACTTCAACCAAGAGACCGGTAACAGACAGCATGTCGCCGAGTTTGAGCGTCTCTACGCCCAGATGTTGAGCACCGCGTTCGACATGAACCGGCGTCTTACTGAGTTGCAGCAGGCCAGTGAGCGCGTCTCCCAGCTTTACGCGGAGGCTAATCAAATTCTGGCTGAGCGGGAGTCCTTTCGCATCCGAGCCGCGGCGATAATCCAAGGGTATCGTACACGCGACGTGGTGTACCGGGATCTGCGCAACGAGCAACTCGCGCAGTACTCCGCGCTGTTCGACCTCGCCCAGACCTACACCTACTGCGCAGTGAAAGCGTACGACTATGAAACGGGCCTGCTCAATACCCTCGCGGGCCGCCGCTTTACCGAAAGAATCATCTCCAACTGGAGCGTGGGCGAGTTTGTCGGCCAGAATCCTGTGAGCTCGAAACTTGGGGATCCAGGACTAGCCGGGGTGCTTGCGGCGGTACGGGACGACTGGGCTGTTGTCAAAGGTCGACTCGGCTTTAACAACCCGGACCGCAACGGCACGCTCTTTTCCCTGCGCCAAGAGCTCTTCCGGATCCGCACCGACCAGGCGACGGCTGATGACAACAGTGTCTGGCAACAGGTGTTACAGCAGCGTGTCATGAGCAACGTAACCAACGATCCCGATGTGCTTCGCTACTGTAGCAAGATCGCCAAGGCCAACGGCTCCCCAGTGCCTGGGATCGTCATCCCCTTTTCCACCGTCATCGAACGGGGGCTGAACTTCTTCGGCTGGCCGCTCGCCTCCGGGGACCACAACTTTTCGCAAACGGCTTTCGCGACGAAGATCCTCTCGGCCGGCGTTATGTTCAAGGGCTACGTGGGCATGGATTCTTTGACGGGCTCGGAGCCGCAAAGCTCCAACGCCAACGCCCTCAGTGCGACTCCAGAGATTTATTTGATTCCTGCCGGTGTCGATTCGATGCTGACTCCACCGCTGGGCGGTGTAGATCAAAAGCGCTCCTGGATGGTCAAGGATCAGGCGCTGCCCCTCCCTATCAACATCGGAGCGAGCCAGTATTCCTCCAAGCAGTTGTTCACACCCGAGGGTACGCTCAACGAACAGCTATGGATCCCCCGCAAACACCAGGCCTTCCGCCCGGTGGACAGTGCGTCCTACTTCTACGGCACCACCCCCGCCGAATACACCAACTCGCGGCTGGTCGGGCGCAGCGTCTGGAACAGCCAGTGGAAGATTGTGATCCCCGCCGAGTCACTGCTTTACGACAAGCAGGAGGGCCTGGACCGCTTCATCCGGAGCGTATCGGACATTAAGCTGTTCCTCCGCACCTATTCCAACAGCGGCAACTGACACCAAAGCCTAAAAGCAACTGGCTCTCAGCTTTGGCTCATCCCACGGATGCTGGCGAGGAGGCACCCTTGGGAAAACTGGTCTCGGGGCAACCAGGGTCGGTTCACGGCTTTGTAGAGCTCCCGAAAAGTCTCAGAAAAGGGCTGCCGGAGAGGCGAGGGTCGCCGCTCCCACGCTGTTGAATGTTGGAGGCCGGGCGCCTTGGCGGGGCGTTGCCCGCAGCTTCACGTCTCCCCTTTCCCGTTGGCCTATGGCGCCAGCGACAACGCGGGGTACAGCTGCACTCCGTAGTCGCCCTGCGGCGCATAGAGCGAACGGTCCCCGCCCTGCAACAGGCGCGCCGCAGGCACCCAAATCCGGGCCTTCCATTGGTCCACGCCAAGGTTCGCGGACCCAAAGGACACCCGGAGGAGTTGATCTCCAGATACCCCCAAAAGCTCCTGCTCCCTGACCGCCAGGTCCCTGGGCTGGAACGGCAGAGGCAGCACCGGCGAATCCAACCACTGTCCCAACTCGTCCAGAACGGAGCGCTGCGCCCCCGCCCCGTCGCTCACAAACAGTGCACGGCCCTCCGCCACGAGCGAGGCCTCCAAGCTGACCTTCTTGCTCACAAACACCGTCGCGCTCGGATAATCCACCGCACTGACTTTGACCTCCCTCACCGGGCTCTCACTTACGCTTGCGGCTGAAACCGACTCGGTGAACGCAAGAATCCCCGTGCGTGAGACTTCGGTAGCCGCAAAAAGCCTTCCCGGCAGCACTACCGGGGCCCGCAGAACCGGGCGGGACGGGACGGCAAAGTCGGCAATCCCCAGCCTGTGGATGGCGTTGACGGGCTGCTCCCGGTCCTGCGGCCACTTTGTGTTGTTCCAGACCACCGGAGCTTCCCCGTACCCAAAAACGAGCAAACCGTCCCCGGCGGCTGTGGCGGTGAGCATGGTGGACTGTGTGCCCGTCAGTGTGAGCGGGCTGAGCGCCAACGGCGCCGTGGGAACGCTCACGTCGAAGGCGCGCACCACAGCTGGTCGCAAGCGCTCCGAGCGGGGTCTTGGGAAGTAGGGGAGAGCATCCACCGAAACCATTTTTGCCAAGCCGACGACAGCCGCTGCCGGGCTGGCGGTGCCCGCCAAGGCGCTACGGACGGCGTAAAGCACGTCATGTCCTTCGAGAATCCGCGGCTCCCAGCCGTACGACCAGACTTGGGGCTGGGAGACCACCCCAACGATCGTGTCCGAAATCCAAAGCAGCGTGCCGATTTTGGAGGTGACCGTTCCGGCATCCGCCTTGCTGACGGCCGACCCGAGCAAGGGCAACGCCGGCAAAGCCGAAGCGTCGTACACATCCAGCAGCAGTTCCGAAGCGGACGCCTTCCGCGCCACCACAGCCGACCCAGCGATCGCGTAGGGAAGCGGCTCGTTGGGAGCGCCCCATTTTTTGCGGAGTACGTACAAGCGGCCCCCCTTGAGGGTGGCGTCCTGCACCGAGCCCTCGCCCAGATCAATATCGGCAAGCGGAGTGTCGAGGGCGTCGGCTCTGGTAACGCGCAGCGCGGCCGACTCGCCGGTCCAGCCTGCATTGGCACCGTCGCCGATCTGGAGAAGGTACTGGTCCTGGCGCAGGACCTGGTTGACCGGCCACGCCAAGCCGACCTCGGCCAGCACGCTTGGATGATCCCGGTCTGCGATGTCCGCGGTGACCAGTTCCTTCTGCGAAATGGAGGTAAGCACGCCGTCGAGCAACATGGCGCGGCGCGGCGCAAACGCGTGGTCGAGCCGGCCGCGGAGCGTGAGGCTGCCACCGTCCAAAAGGCTCATGTCGAGGAGCCGCACAAACGAGGACTTTTCTCCATCCTGCACGCCCTGCCGCCAACCGGCGAAGGGGATCAGCACCAGTCCGTCCTCACTCAGGACTTTGAGCGCTTTCTCGTCGTAAACTGCTTCGCTGAAGCCGGTCCCCGCCTCGCTCACGTACACCCGGCTTTTGAGCTCGGGTTTGCTGACTTCGGAAACATCAAAGAGCGAAGCCGCCACCCTGCCCGCCTCGAGTCCTATGGTGAAAAGGAACCTGCCATCTTCGCCCACGGGCTCAATGTAGGTCGAAAAGCCGGGGACCTCGACATGGCCGGTCACCACAGGGCGCGCCGGATCCTTCAGGTCGATGACCCAAAGCGGGTCGTCTTGGACCGCTGTGACCACATACAATTTCCCGGGCAAAAAACGGGTCGCGTAGAGCTGCTCTCCGCGGATGACTTCCAGCGGCTTGCAAAGGGCGGCCCCTCTGGAATCAAAATTCTCCACCAGCGTCACAGGCTCCGACCTCCACCAGGCCCCGTCCGCAGGCAGGTCAAAACGTTGGGACACCACCGTCAAAGTGTTGTTCTGATAAGACACCTTGAACTTGTCGTAGATTTGCCCGGCACACCGGATCGCGGACGGCGTGAGCAACTCGGCTCCCGTCTCGTTCAGGCCAAAAAAGGTGACGCTTGAACGGGGCCACTCCTCCCACTTGTTCGAGCTGACGGCGAGCCAGTCCGCCCCCGCGGAAATCAATCCACCCCCGCTGGAGGAAGCCAGCGCGAAGGAGCGCCCGGTGCTTTGCGTTCCATCCGAGAGAAACTCAATCTCCTGAAGCGCCGTACTTGCACCGTTGCCAGACGAGTCGGAGGTCAGGATGTAAAGCCGGTTGCCCACCATCCGGCTGTCTACTAGCCATCCCTCAAGTGGGGTCCGCGAAACGACCTCCGCCTTGGATCCTCCAGTCCGGACGGTCAACACCTCGGTGGCCGCGTTGGATTCCTGCGTTGAGCGGGCCAGAAGTACCACCAGCGCCTCAGCCGGATCCTCCGCCGGAAGCACGTACAAGTCCTGCCCCACCGCGGGCAGTCTGAGGGAGGCCTGCATCCGTGGAGCAGCGGGGTCGGCCAGGTCGATCACCTGCAGGCCCCGGAGTTGGTTGAAGAAGAACACCGTCTGTCCCTGGGCCTTCCAGATGTCCGCCTCCACCGCCTGGGTGACCGGGGCGGCCGCGGTTTTGTGGGTGGCATTCGCCACGTTGTTCAGCGCGGTGACCGTGACTGGGTTCGCAAGAAGCCTGTCCGCCACCTGTCTGATGGAGGTGGTCCCCGGCAACTGCGAGGCCACCGGAACAGAGCCGACATATCCGGAGGCATGTCCGGCGGCGGGCGTGCGGGTAAACCTTGCGGGACCCTGGTAATAGGCGTCAGGAAACTTGTGGGTTTTGGCGAAAAGCGCCGCCTTCTCCGCACTGACGTTCGCCGTCGCGCGCCACTCGGCGCCCGTGTGGGACTTGGAAATGGGCACGGTGCTCAGGGCGGGCTTGCCTGCGGGCAGCAACGTTTTCCAGCGGTACCAACGCTGGGTGTTCGGCAGCTTCACCTCCAGCAAACACGACGCCGCACCCGCAGGGATCCGCACCGAAACACTGGAGCCGTTGATTTCCACAGGCAGCGAGACACTGCGCGCGTCCGGAAGGACGGCTCCAAACAACGCCGTGCCGCCGCTGACCAGGGCCAGAACCCCGAGGGCCACTGACCGGAAAACAAAAAGCGCAGGGGACACAAATCGGCCGGAGGCCTGTGCCGCTGGGCGGATCACACGTTGGGCAGTCATGGGGGATAGAGTTGGGAAGGTTTCCATGGGGGTGAAACGGAATGACGCCCCGTCGAGGGTTAACGACGCGCAGCGATGGCCGGGCTCACATTCCAGAGTAGAATGCGAAAAAAACGTTGCTGCAACAACCGTTTTATCAGGACAGGAAACCGCTCATCTCCCCGCCCCCCCTTGCCCCCTCCCGCATCCCCGGCCCCGCGAACAGGCACCGTGCACCGCGCCTACCAAAGAACGCACTGCAAGAACGTCGCCGCCGGTATCACGCGAGTAGCTCGCCAATGACATGTCCGTGCACGTCAGTCAGACGGCGGTCGATTCCATTGTGACGCGTCGTGAGCTTGGTGTGGTCGATGCCCAGCAAATGCAGCAGGGTCGCGTGCACGTCGTACACCTGTGTGGGATTTTTGCGGTCCAGAGGTTTGTAGCCCCACTGGTCGCTCTCCCCGTGGGTCACCCCGCCGCGGATCCCCCCTCCGCAAAGCCAGTTGGTAAACACAAACGGGTTGTGGTCCCTCCCCTTCCCCCCCTGCGAAGAGGGCATCCGGCCGAACTCCGTCGTCCACAAAATCACGGTGTCCTCCAAAAGGCCGCGCTGCCTCAGGTCCGCGATAAACGCCGCACAGCCGCGCGCCATACCGGTCGCCAGCGGCCCGTGGTCCCTGTCGATGTCCTCGTGGGAGTCCCAGTTGCGCCGGGGAAAGCCGTTGTCGTTCCCGCTCCAGATCTGGATGAAGCGCACCCCCCGTTCCAACAGGCGCCGCGCGGCCAGACACTTCTGTGCAAAGTAAAAACTCTCCTCCTTCGCATTGATTTCCTTCGGCCAGCTTTCGGGGCCGCCCTCGAGTCCGTAAAGCCGCAGCACGTGCGCCGGTTCGTCCTTGAGGTTGAGTGCCTCCGGAGCGGCAAGCTGCATCCGGGCCGCCAGCTCGTAGCTGCGGATGCGCGCCTCCAGACGCTGGTCGCCAGGCCGAACCGCGGCGTGCCCCCGGTTGAGCGAGGCCAGCAGTTCCCGCCCCTCCTCCTCTCCTCCCGCACTGATGAAACCTCCCGCCTTGTGCGGAAACAAGTCGGCGATCGGCGCCTCCGTTCCCGGATAGATCACGGTCCCGCTGTGCTGCGACGGCAGGAACGCACTGTCCCAATTCTTCACCCCGTTGGAACCAAAACCCCGGTGGTCGGGCAACACCACAAACGCCGGCAGGTTGTCATTCATGGACCCCAGCCCGTAGCTCACCCAGCAACCGGCGCCCGGAAACCCGGGAAGCTGGAACCCGGTGGCCTGCAACAAGGTGGCCGCCGAGTGGACACCGGACTTGCTGACCATGTTGTGAATGAACGCCATCTCGTCGACCACCCCGCCCAGAGCGGCCACCGGCTCGCCCAGCATCTTGCCCGACTGTCCGTACGGCTTGAAATCCCAGACCGGCCGCAGCCACGGCCCCAGCCCGTTTTGAAAAGCCTCCACAGGTTCCCCAAAGTCACTCGGCTTCCCGTGGTGTTTAATAAGCTCCGGTTTGAAGTCAAAAAGGTCCAAATGGCTCGCCGCGCCCGCCATAAAAAACTGGACCACCCGCTTCGCCCTGCCAAACGAGGGTCCCATTTTTGAGACTCCCGGAGCCGCCGCTGCACGGGCACTTTCCTCCGTGCAGAACATGGAGGCGAGAGCCACGCCCCCCAGGCCGCCACCGGACTGCCAAAGGAAGTCCCGGCGGCTCAGGGGAACGGCCGCCGACTGCGAATGAAACGGAGATGAGTTCATAACGGGGAAAATATCACTACACTTCCACACTCAATCCACAAACGAAAACTCGTTGAGGTTTAGCAGGATCCGACAGGCCTGCTCGAGACCGTTCCGGCCTGCATACCGGCTCAGCTCCCCGGCCTCCGCCGGGTTGGGCTCACGGCTGAGCACCCGCCGGAAGGCGCGCACAATCTGGTCCGCCGGCGCCGGCGCCTCCGCCCGGACGCGTTCCGCCAGCGCGGCGGCCTGCGTCAAAAGAAAGCCGTTGTTGAGGAGTGCAAGGGCCTGCAAGGGGGAGAGGCTTTCGTTGCGGCGGTCCACCCGCATCGAGGGGTCCGCGCAATCCAGCGAGGTCATCCACGGCTGGGTCTGCGATCGCACCACAAAACGGTACACCGAGCGACGGTACGTTTTGGCGTCGAGAGGGTCGTGCAGGTCGTAGCGGTAGTGCGGGGAGTGGGCAGGCTGTTCGACGACAAAATCCTGCCACCCCTCGCCGCCCATGGTCAGATCCAGCTTTCCGGATGCCGCCAGCACCGCGTCGCGGATGGCTTCGGCCTCGAGCTTCCTGCGGTTCTGGCGCCACAACAGCCGGTTGCCCGAGTCGCGGCTTTCCATTTCCGGGCGCGAAGCAGAGGCCTGTTTATAGGTGTCACTCAACACGAGCAGCCGGTGCAGCGCCTTGAGCGAACCACCGCCGTCGCGGAACTCCGCCGCCAGCCAGTCCAGAAGCTCGGGGTGGGTCGGAAGGGCGCCGTTGCGGCCAAAATCCCCCGGCGTCTCCACCAGTCCCGCACCGAAATGATACTGCCAGACGCGGTTGACTATCGTCCTCCATGTCAGTGGATTGGCGGGGTCCGCCACCCAGTCGGCCAGGGCCGCGCGGCGTGCCCCTTCCGGGGCGCCGGCAGAGACAGGAAAGCGCGCAGGCCGGAAGGACAGGACGCCTAGCGCACCCGGGACCATCTCGCGCCCCGGCTGGGTCACCTGACCGCGCGCCAGCAGGTGCACCGGCCGGGGCTTTCCCCCGTCGGCGCCCGTGCCGCGGAAGGAGCCGGTCCCGGTATGCACGGCTCCGACGTACGCGACCTTCGGGGCTGGGAAGGCCTTCCTTTCAGCCTCGAGCCGCGCCTTGTCCGCCTTTGCCGCAGCCAACTTGGAGAGGGTCTCGGGCTTGGAAGCGGTGCGCAGCAATTCGGCCCGTTCCTTCTCCAGGGCGGCCACGTCGGTGCCGGTGGACTCTTTCCCGGGATACTGCCCGTCGGTGAGGTTTTTCCGGGCCCAGCGCGGGCCCGCCTCAATGGAGTCGAGCGAGGAAACAGCCGCCCCTAGCGCCACGTTTTCGCCGGCTCCGTCGAACACGAGCAGTTCCGACAGCGCAAAAATGAAATCCTCCTTCCGGGGGGCAAGCCGCGTCGCACTGAAGCGCACGTAGCGTCCCTTCATCCCCTTGGCAGAAACCGACTGCAACGCAGTGCCAGGATTCCCCTGCTCCTCGCGAGTCCGGTCCACCACGGTCTGAACGCCCCCGTTGAAGCCGGGTTCATTCGAGACCTCGATCCTGTACTTCGGAGGAAAGCCAAATCCCGCCCCAATTTTGTTGAAGTCGTCGTAGCACCCGACAAAAGCGATCCTGTCGATGGCCACCTCCCTGCCGAGATCCACCTGCACCCACTTCAGCACGCCCTGCCCCGCACTCACGCTGCTGTGAAAGCCGCCCTCCGCACGGGCCGCAGGCCGTGCCTTCCGCGCTGAGGCCAACGCCGCGTCGAGTTTTACCAGCGCCTCCCCCGCCTCCTTCTCAGCCTGTTTCTCAAGCGCGGAAGCCTCGCCCTCCGCCCGCCGGAGTGCGCCCTCCACCTTCGCGTAGCTTGCCGTGAGCGCGGCGTCGCTAAAGTACTTCTTGTCAGTGCGGTCGATCGCCGAAAAAACCGCCTGAAGTGAGTAATAGTCCTCCTGCGTGATCGGATCAAACTTGTGGTTGTGGCACTGCGCGCAGTGGACAGTGGTCGCACAAAAGGTGCCCAGCGTGTTGGCCACCATGTCGTCCCGGTCCAGATGCCGCGCGATTTTTCCGTCCGTTTTGGTTTCCGGCACTTCCGCGTGGCCGATGAGATCCCACGGTCCGGCCGCCAGAAATCCAAGCCCCTCGATGCCATCGGTGGCACCTGGAAAAAGGACGTCCCCGGCGATCTGCTCGCGTACAAACTGGGCGTAGGGCTTGTCCTCATTCAGTGCCCGGATGACATAGTCCCGGTAGGGCCAGGCATTGGGCCGGGGCTTGTCCTTGTCGTAACCGTGCGTGTCTCCGTAATGGACCACGTCCAGCCAGTGCCGCGCCCAGCGCTCCCCGTACCGCGGACTTGCCAGCAGGCGCTCTACCACCCGTTCGTAGGCGTCCGGAGCCTGATCCGCTAGAAAGGCGTCCAGCTCCTCTGGCGAGGGAGGCAGACCGGCAAGGTCAAATGTGATACGCCGCAAAAGGGTCTCCTTGGCTGCGGCTGGAGAAGGCGTCCAACCCTCCCGCGCGAGCCGCGCCTGCACAAAAGCGTCAACCGGTTTGGCCTCGCGCGAGGGAGGCTCGGGTTTGCGCAACGGTTTAAGCGACCACCAATCCGTTGGAGCAGCCACTTGGACTGACTCTCCCGCCGGCCAGACCGCTCCGGCGGCAACCCAGGCCTCCAGCACCCGGCGCTCCTGTGCGGTGAGCAACTCCCCCTTGGGGGGCATGCGCATTTCCGCGTCCTCGCCGGAAACAAAGCGCAGCAGCGGACTTTTCTCCGGCTGCCCCGGCACGATGTTGGGCGCATGGGCCTCCCCACCCGTGAGGGCGATTTCGCGCACATCCAGCCTGTAGCCGCTCTTCTGCTTCTCCGGCCCGTGGCATTTGAAGCAGTGTTTTTCAAAAAGAGGCCGCACCTCCCGGGCAAAATCCACCGTGCTCGCCCGGAGCGAGAAAACCGGAAGGACGGACAAAACAAGAACGATCAGGGGGACCATGGGATAAGACAGTAGCGGAACCGCACCATCTCTGCACGCCACGCAAACGCGTGGCGGAACCGGGGTGGCCCTTGGATCTCACAGCGACCCACCCAGGTTCGCAATCACTTCTCGAAATCCGGAAAATTCTGCCATGTGCGGGTGACAGCGCGCCCAAAAACTACTGGGCTTTTGGCTTACAAAATATTTTCCCGGATCGCCTTGGATATGGCGCTACTTCTGGAGTTTACGTGCAGCTTTTCGTAAATCCGCCGCAGGTACGAGTCTATGGTGTGGGCGCTCAACTGTAGACGTTCGGCGATCTGCTTTTTGAGGAGGCCGTCCACAACGCACTGGAGGACCTCCGCCTCGCGCGCGCTCAGGCCATAGTCGGCCTGCTTTTTGGGCGCGAGGTTGGCAAACATCTCGAGCACGCGCCGGGCAATCTTCGGGCTCATGGGCGCTCCGCCCGCGAGGGCGGACTGCACGCACTGCAAAAGCTCCTCCGCCGACTGGGTCTTTAGAAGATACCCGTTTGCTCCGGAACAGATCGCGCTAAAGAGCTTCTCGTCGTCCTCAAAAACGGTGAGCACCACAATGGCTGTGGCCGCACTCCGCGCCTTGAACAGGGGGATTCCTGTAAGCCCGCTCATTCCCCGCAACCCTATGTCCAGCAGGATCAGGGCCGGTTCCTCCTGGGGCACCAGGGCGGCCAGCGCCTCCTCGCACGAGGCGAACGCGCGCGTCGTCAAAGGGGTCCCGCCCCCTTCGAGCAAGTGCGCGAGTGTTTTTCGAAAAGCCCTGTGGTCGTCCACGATCCAAACAGTGCTCATGGCGTAGGCACCTTCAAAACAAGCCGGGTTCCGCCGTTGAGCCGGCTCTCCAGTGAAAGCGTCCCGTGCAGCTGGCCTGCCCGGTGGCGCATGTTTTCGATGCCATCCCCCGGGGCGGTCTTTTCCGGGTCAAACCCGCGGCCGCTGTCGGCCACCGACAGCACCGCCTGGCCTCCGGACCAACCGAACTCGATGTCCACCGACTGCGCGGCGGAGTGCTTGACCACGTTGTGCAACGCCTCCCTGAGAATGAACAGGACGTCGCGGTGGAACCAAAGAGGCGCGACCGCCTCCGCCGGGGCGTCCCCGGCGCCAAAGGACCAGCTCATGTTGAGGAGCAGGCCCGAGGCGACTGCGCGCATCTTCTCAATAAGCACCCCAATCTTGGGCTGCCCCCCTTCCTTTAACAGCCAGACCATGTCCCGCAGCGATTCGGTCCCGGCCTCGGCCAGATGGCGGATCTCGGCCAGCACCTCCTCCGGTTGGCGCCCCTGTGTCCCACCGCTGCTCAGCTCCGCCATGAGTCTGATGCTGCACAGGTTGCTGCCGACTTCGTCGTGCAGATCCCGCGAGATCTGTTGCCGCAACACCTCCAATTCCCGCGCCCGGTCGACGCGCGCACGCCAGACCAACAACCCGACGCCACCGAGCGCCACGGCCGCGAGACCGCCCCCCAGGGCTCTGGTTCTATCCTGCGCCCGCCTCAGCCCATCGGCCTGCAACCCCCGCAGCGCCTCGCTTTTAACGGATAGCACACGCCTCCGCGCCAGTCCCGCAAGCCAGGCTTCCTCCTCCTGCAGGGCCCCCGCTCCCCCGATCCCATCGACCAAAAACCGGGGCGCCCAGTTGGAACTGCTCGTGGAATCGGATGCGGTCACGACCGCGTCCCGCGCCACGTTGTGCGGGCCGTCAAAGGCCTCCAGTTCGCCAAGGGCGAACACAAAGTCCCCGCTCCGCTCCCAAAGCCTGGACGCCGTCAGTCGGATCACACGCGCCGGGCGGCGCCCGGTCGCGAAGGCCACCGTCGTGTCCCCCGGACTGGCAAAGTCCGCCAACCGCCCGTCAAAAACCAGATCGGGCTGGGTGAAGTCCTGCGAGAGTGAGGTTTCCAGCTTGAACCGGAGGGGAAAACCGAAGCCCGTCCGGTCCGGATAGTCGCGGGGATGCGCGGGGGTCAGACGGATCTCATCGAGCAACCGGGTGGAGCCAAGGTCCACCTGCACCCACGACTCGTTGTCCGGCTGCGTAAAAATGCGGCTGTGCCACCCGTTGCTTCCGGCGGCCTGAGGCAGCGAGGGAATGCCCAGGGCATGGGAGCCGTCCACGAGGTGTTTGGGCGACCAGGTGGGCAGGGTTTCCACGGAGTTGGGGGCTAACACCGGACGCTGAAGCGCGACGTTCCGACCGGCACTAAAGACCAGGAGTTCGCCGAGACAGAAGATAAAGCGCGAGTTGAGCCTCGGCTGAGGGACGAGACCGACTGCGGTGAAGCGCACGTAACGCGCACGCCTGCCCCCGGCCGTTACCAAAATGGGAAGGATGCTAGAGGGTTCTTCCACCGAGGCTTCGACAAGCAGTTCCGGCTCGCCCAAAAGGGCGTCCGTCGAGGTCTCGATCCGAAACCTGTTGGGAAAGCCGTAGGCCCCCGTGCCGTTGAGGCACGCAGGAATGACCACTACGGAATCAAGCTGCTGCTCCCGCCCCAAATCCACCTGCACCCAGCGCGCAGCGTCAGAAGCCGGCGCGAACCCGCTGTGGAAGCCCACGTGCGAAACCAACTGGACCCCCGCCACCGCAGGACACTGCTCCAGCTCCTTGCCCACCTCAACCAGCTCCTGCGCAATTTTTTTAGCCTCCGGATCCAGCCACGCCTGCGCGCCCGCACTCCTGCAAAAAAGAAGTCCGATCACGGCCGCCGCACAGCTCGAGCGAAACGCATGCATCCACCGGACATGATCCGCCTCAGTGTCGGGAATGCAACCCCGGGCGCGCCGCAGCCTGTCACGCAAACGCGGGGTGCCGTGTTTGCCTACGCGAAAAAATGGGCTTGTTCAAACGGGCGTGGCGAGCGTGTTTTGTCACTCTAGAGCCGGGCGCGCGCCGGTTGTTCTTTCTGGAATTGCGTGGGCGTGGGAGACTGGGTTTGCATGGTCGGGTTCCCCCACCCCCCATGAAAAAAACCACGCTGCTGGTATTGCTATCACTCACTCGTGCGGCCTTTGCCGCCCCTGAAGCCTCCGCGTCCAAAGCTGCGGCTCCAGCCGGCACCGCTGTGGCAACCGCCTTCCGTGCAGGGGCCCACGCCGAGGATATTTCGCCCACCAAATTCCCCGTTCCCGTGAATGGCGGAATGAAGGGCGCCTTTGCAGCCGGGATTAACGACCCCATGCATGCCAGGTGTCTGGCCCTGCATGACGGCAGGCAGGCCCTCGTGTTTGCAGTCGTCGACGCCTGCCTGCTGCCACGCGAGATCGCAGAGGAAGCCAAAGAGATCGCCTCCCGCGAAACGGGCGTGCCCAAAATGCAGATGCTCGTCTCCGCCACCCACACCCACTCCGCCGCGGCGCTCACCCCCGCCTTCCAGAGCGATCCAGATCCCGAATACGTGAAAACGGTGGGACCCGCCATAGCGCGCGGCATCATTCAGGCGCTTAAAAACCTGGAGCCGGCCGAACTGGGCTGGGCGTTTGGCAGCGACCCGGTCCACGTCTTCAACCGACGCTGGCACGTCAAGGACGGAGAGTCCTATGAAAACCCCTTCGGCCTCATCAAGGACCGTGTGCGGATGAACCCCGGCATGGGGAACCTAAAGGTGTCCGTGCCCGCCGGTCCGGTGGATCAGGACGTCGCAGTGCTGGCCGTCCGCAGCGCTGCGGACAAGCGTCCCCTGGGTTTGCTGGCCAACTACAGCCTGCACTACGTCGGCGGCAACCCTGCGCTCAGCGCCGATTATTTCGGCGCCTTCGCAACCGAGGTCGCGTCCCGGATCAGCGTGGAGGACGGCCGCTACACCGGCAAGCCGGCCTTTGTCGGGATCATGTCCAACGGCACCAGCGGCAACATCAACGGAATCAACTTCGGCACGCTGCCCCCCCGCAACCGCCGGGACGCGGCCGAGAACCTCAAGACCGTCGCCCGCGTACTTGCCGACACCGCGCAGGAAGCCTACGAGGCGATCAAGTGGCAGACGGCGGTCACCCTCGACAGCGAGGAGGCGGACCTCGAACTGGGCGTGCGCAAGGGTACCCCGGCGGAGGTTGCGCAGGCGCGCGAATGGATGGAATCCATCCCCAAGGACAAGGACGGCCAGTGGTCCAATCAGAAGGCGATCTACGCCCGCGAAACGGTGAAGCTCGCGGACTATCCGGACACGGTGCCCGTCAAAATCCAGATGCACCGGATCAACGATCTGAGCGTGGGAGCCATCCCCTGCGAGGTGTTTGTGGAAATCGGCCTGCAGCTCAAGCAGGCCAGTCCGTTTGCACGGCACTTCACCATTTCGCTGGCCAACGGCTACAACGGATACCTGCCCACCCCGCAGCACCATGTCTGGGGCGGGTATGAAACCTGGCGCGCCCGCAGCAGCTACCTCGAAACGCAGGCTGCCCCCAAGATCGTCGGGGGACTGGAAAAAATGTTCGCGAGCCTGCACGGCCGGAGCAGATAACAACCTTGGGGCGCACACGTTGAAGCGGCCCGTGACGGCCGTGGCGCCTTCCTCCAAACGACCATGCGGCACCTTCTGTTCTCCACGCTTTGCGGACTGGGCCTTTGCCATGCGCCGCTCTCCGCCGGCGAGGACTGGCCCCGCTGGCGTGGCCCCGCCGGCGACGGACGCTGGAACCCGGGCGGCCTTCCGGCGGATTGGGAGCGGCGGGAGCCCGCCCAGATTTGGAAGCGGGCGATCGGGCCGGGCTTCGGCGGGGTAACCGTCGCAGGCTCGCGAGTGTACGTGATGGACCGCCAAAAACAGCCTCGGGAGGTGGAGCGGCTGGTGTGTGTTTCAGCCGGGGATGGAACCGAGCTGTGGCAGGCGACGTGGGAGGTCAGCTACGGGAAGATGGACTACGGCACCGGCCCCCGGGCGTCGGTCACCATCCACGACGGACGCGTTTACGCGCTGGGCGCGACGGGCGTGGCGTTGTGCGCGGACGCGGCTACAGGGAGGGAGTTTTGGAAGGTGGACACCGTCGCAGGTTTTGGCGCCAAAATCCCGACCTGGGGGTTTGCCGCCTCTCCGGTGGTGGACGCGGACCGGGTCCTTCTGCACGTGGGTTCCGGGGAGGGAGGGGCGGTGCTCGCCCTCAACCGGTTTACGGGGGAGGAGGTGTGGCGGGGTGGAACGGACCGCGCGGGGTACTGCACCCCGGAGATCTTCACGCACGCCGGCGGGCGGCAACTGATCGTGTGGGGGCCCGAGCACATCCAGAGCCTGTCGCCGGAATCGGGGGCGTTGCACTGGAAATATCCCTACAAGATCACCTACGGCGTCAGCATCGCACAGCCGGTGTACCATGCCGGGGTGCTGCTGGTGTCCGGCTACTGGCACGGCACCAAGGCGCTCAAACTCGGAGAGCACCCGGGGGAGGTTGCGTTGTTGTGGGAAAATGAAAAGGAACTGTGCGGGCTCATGTCCGCCCCGCTCTTCAAGGACGGTGTGGTGTACCTTCTCGACAAGAACCGGGGCCTGCAGGCTTTCGAGCTGCAGACGGGCAGGATCCTCTGGAGCGACGACAACACCCTTTCCCCCGCAGACCGCAATCCGCAGCTGAGCCTGGTGTGGATGGCCGAGGAGAAGGGGCTTGCCGCACTGCTCAACAGTCAGGGGGAGTTGGTGTTTGTACGCCTCTCCCCGGCGGGCCGGGAGGAGCTGGGACGGCGGCAGTTGGTGGGCCGAACGTGGGCGCACCCGGCGTTTGCCGGCAGCCACGTGTTCGCGCGGAGCGACACGGAACTGGTGGCCTGGCGGCTTTGGTAACCGGCGCCGGCGCGCAAGAGGGCTTTCCTCCTTTTTCTTTTCGGCCACAAGATGTCGGCTCCACCACACCCGCCCCCCATGCACCCAAATCTGACAAGCCGGGATTTCTTTCACACAACCGCGGTGACGGCGGGCCTTGCCGCGCTCTCACGTTCAGCGGCTGCAGCTCCGGCGGCGGAGGCCAGTGAGGTGGCCATTCTCAACGAAACCCACATCAGCGCGGAGCTTCCCCCCGGCAAGGGCTCCTAACGGGTACAGGAACAGCACCCCGCCAACCTCCGGCAGTGATTGATGGCCTGAAAAGAAAGCGGATGTAAATCGCAGGAAAAATCTCCACGTTCAAACCAGCCTGCTCCCACCGGGTACAGGCAGGCCCCCATCCCCATGCATATCCCTCCCCCCACCGCCGTACTTGCACTCGCCATGCTCCTCCCTTTGACCGGAACCACGGCCGAGTCACCCAAGGAGGCAAGGACGCCGGGAACTTCCGGCACTGCGACCCTGCCGGGCTCAAACCCAGCCAGTGTTCACGCCGAGCCAGCCGGCCCGGCCGTTTACTACCTCAACCAGTTCGGAAAGGTTAACACGCCCAAGAACGCACAGGCCGCTTTCGAGGCTGCTTCCGAAGCCATCTAAAACGGCGGTGGCGGCCTGCTTATTATCCCCAATGACACCGTGGCGGGATGGGTGCCCAAAAATCAGGGCCAGCACGAGCTGCGCATCCCACCGGCACCCGCACCTGCGAAAACATGGAGGGAGGGTCCCGCCATGATGGTGTTTGATCCACGCGGAAAACAACCCACCTTCCACCCCGCGCCGATCACCGGCCTGAGCATCCGCCGCGTGCTAGACCTGCCCGAGGGCGAAAGCCTGCCCCACTGGAACTACAATCCGATGGTCAACTTCGAGAATGTCATCGCACGCGGTTCCACCAGTTACCACGACTGGCTGCAGGAGGATGTGGAGCCCGGTGAGAACGCGCGCTTTTACGTGGCCACAATCCGCGGGCTTTTCCCCGGGATGTTCATCACCGCAAACGCTTGGAGCACGGTGGAACGCCTGTATGTGAAATCACTGGGGTACGATCCGGACAAGCGTGCATGGTACCTGGTTGCCGAGACCACCAAACCCTTCAAGAAGGGCACCATCCTCTCCAACAAAAACCACGTGAACATTCTCAAGATGGAGACGTCCTCCCATAACGAGAACCAAACGTTCGACATCCATCTGCTCCGCAAAAACTATTCCCAGGGAGACAATTACCTCATCGACGCACGGTTCCGCTACATGAGCGACATCCATTCCACGGCGGGCGACGAGAACGGCGTCATTTACGGAGCCTTCATCCAAGCCGAACTCAACGCGTTCAAGAGCACCGTGGAGAAGTGGGCTCCCGAAACCGGTGAACTCGTCTTCAAGGGCGGAGCCAATGCCGCCACCCTCGGTTCAGGCCGGCCCCTTCTCAATATGAACCCCAAAAAGTGGGTCACCGCAGGACACGCCTACATCGTGCGTCCCGCACAAACCGAGACCGACCCACTAAACGAACCAGCCCATTCTCTCTTTGAAGGGAAGCGCTACCCCTCCACCTCTGGCCCCAACCATCTGGGGAACATTGGTATCCATGTCGGCGGTCTCATCCGGCTTTCCAAGGAAGCCCCGGTCTCCACCGACTGCATCGGCCGCTACTTCGCCGTCGATCAGGATGATGAGTCACCCAAAGGCACCCATGCACGCCGCTGGTACCTGATTCAGGATGTCAAAACCAACCCCGACGGCACCAAGGATATCCAAATTGTGCGCCACTGGTGGGGGGCAAAACCAGCTTCCTCACCCACCCTCTACAACCCCGCCAACTACTCCTTCGACGGCCTTCTGCGCCCGCTCCAGTACGCCATCGTCCCCGGCGTAAACGTGTACGAGGTTTCCAAGGCACTTCCCGGACCAGGCTCCAAACCGGTCCTGATGCTCTCCCCCTCGCCTTTTGCGGGCAGCGCAGTCGACTTCGCCCCTGGAGACCCCATCGAACAGGCCATCGGTCCGGATCCCTTCCATCCCCAACCCTTCCGCAGTTGGACCTGGGACGAGGTGCCCAGCAGCTTTCCCGCCTCCTATTTCGACGTCCGCAACATGGGCCAGGTCCAGCGACACTCCGTACTCGCCATCGGTGGTGGTTCGGGAAACCTTGCCAGCGACAAGGAAACACGGTGGAGCCATGCCCCAGTATTTGACCGTTGGATCGACTTCCGCGCCACCGCACGCAATGGCATCATCTTCAACGCTGACGTGGAAGGTGCAGCCCTGCTGTTCATGCAACCCAATGAGCGCGTCCAGCCCATCCAATGGGCTTACGGAGGCGCTGACGCACCGAAACGCGCGAGCCTCTCAGTCTCGCCGAACGACGGGGCGCTCCACTTTGAGGGCGGTGCAGCTGCCATCCCGGGCGGCCTCTCCCAGATCAAGGGCCTCTCCGGCTCCGCCACCAACGCGCGCAACCTCCGAGGACTGGGCGTGCCAGTAAAGGAGGGCGCCAAGGAAGTCTCCGTCGCATTCCCGGAAGAGGAGGAAGATGATAATTATGTGGTCTTTATAGAGAACACATGGATGAGCATGCATCTGGTTTCAGAACGCACTCCCAAAGGATTCAAGGTGCGCTTCTCAGAAGCCGCCCCCTCCAACGCCGCCCTCCACTGGCTGCTCACCCGCTGACAAGCGACAGTTCCTATTTTGAGTGGGGCTCTTGATTCCGCACTGCAGTGTTTCCCTCCTAAAAACGCTTACCCTAAAAACGGGAATAGCGGATCATACCAACTCTCAATGATAATCTGAGTGTCTCCGCCCCGAAGGGGCAGGCCACTCGCGGCCCATGCCAACGCCGTGGGGTTATTCCGTTTTAAAACAGTAAGCCCTGCAGGGGCGCCCCATGAGGATGCCACTCTTTTGGAGGGACCGGGCATTTTAGGATGCCCTTTCACGGCGGATTCTTTTTTGGGGACAGTTTTCCCATGGCGTTGCCATGGGCTGGAAGAAAAGTGCCCCTTGCGGGGCGTCAGACTTGGCGAAAATCCGTGCCGGTTTTCTGCACAAGGCGGAACGATTGCTTCACGGGGCACAGATCGCTAAGAATCTAGAAAACTCAGATAAGTGGTATCAGATGCCGCAGGCATCGTGGCCGGTGGTTGAGCGAAGCGACACCACCGGACTACAGACACCCATACGGCGCATCCCGGAGGGGATGCCAGAGCGCGCCCGAGTGTGTCTTTGACCTGTATCACGCAGAGGAGACGGACTTGTGCCTCCCTCTCACTGGCATCCCTTTGGGATGCGGACGTGGGGGATGGAAGGTACCGGTGGTATCGCTACGCTCAACCACCGTATAGCTTTGAACCCTGCGGGTTGAGGGGGACGCTTCAGTCTTTCGATACGTCGGTGTTTGAGGGCGAAAGCCGTGTTTTCACCAGCTTTGGAGACAGCGCCTAGAGACTCACCCGGCGGGTGAGTCTGAAACGAGGTGTCTTTCAGGGGAATCTCCCATTTTGAAAGAGAGGTGCATCAAATTTGCCGGCTCCTCGCTACTTTCAGTGGATAGGTGAAGTTTTCCTGCGAATTCCTGGCATTCGCCGGCACAGAGTGAGGCCACCCCCACACACTGATTCGGGTCGTCTGCGCTCGCCAGAGGTCCCAACACGGCGCCGTTGCATGCAGTGAACATAAACGCGTCGGATTACATCGTACCTCCTTCTCTTGAAGGCGCTCCCGCTCCGGCAGCTTTTCGTCATGCCGGAGGCATGAAAGCCATTAGCCGGCGGTTGAGCGTAGCGACACCGCCGGAACCCCATGCAAATCAGAATGCATCCCAACGGGATGCCAGCATGCACTCGGAGCGTTGTCGCACACTCGGAACGCTCGGTGGCATCCCTTCAGGATGCGATTCTTTTGGGGCGTATTGTCCGGTGGTGTCGCTTCGCTCAACCACCGTAATGGCTTTGAAACCTGCGGGTTGAGGGGGACGCTTCAGTCTATCGATACGTCGGTGTTTGAGGGCGAAAGCCGTGTCTTTACCAGCTTTGGAGACAGCGCACAGAGACTCACCTGGCGGGTGAGTCTGAAACGAGGTGTCTTTCAGGAGGATCTCCCATTTTGAAAGAGAGTTGCATCAAATTTGCCGGACTTTCATTCCCGTTTTTAGGCTACTGGCCACGATGCCTCCGGCATCGGATCCGGCACTCGAGCTGAATCTGTGCCATGGCAGGACCCCGTATTCAGAGCGGACCGAGGAAGCTCGCGGGCTCCGAGGTGGATGCTTGTGGGGACGCCCGACCCTAAACACGACCCCAAGCACAACCCCTTGCCCGACGTTTTTGCTGCGGGTCCCACCTCCGCTTTTTGCCGCCCACTCACCGGTAGATTTCCTCCGGTCCGTCCCCCTCGGGTGCCTCGTACTGGGGCGCACCCAGCCGCTCGCGCACAGCGGCTGCAGCCTTCCGCATGCAGAGCACCGCCTGCGCTTCAATATCCTCCCAAAGACCCGCCTCGATCAGCGCCCCCTCGCAAAGAAAGCGTCCGGCCACGGCACCCACCTCCGGAATCGCCAGATATTGCTGGAAGTCCGCCGTCCGCAAACCGCCGGCGGGAACCAGCACCAGCGGCGTGTGCCGGTAGGGCCCCGCCAGCGCCCGCACCATCGCAGGTCCCCCTGCTGCGGCGGCCGGATAAAAGCACTGGGTTAAAAAACCCCACTGGATGCCGCACTCAATTTCCGAAGGGGTCATCGCCCCGGGCAGAAAGGGAAACTCCGCCGAGAGGGCGGCGGCCAAAAGGCCTGGATGCATCGCCGGCCCGGAACCAAACCGTGCCCCGGCGGCCATGGCGTCGTTGACCTGTCCGGGGGAAAGCACCGAGCCAGCACCCACAAGGAAGTCAGGCAAGGCGGCCCGGATGGCCTCGATGGCTGGAAGCGCGGCGGCGGTTGCCAGCGAGACCTGCAACAGAGGCAGTCCCGCCCTTTGTAGCGCTGCCGCCAGGGGAACGGCATCTTCCGCCGCCGAAAGGCGGGCGGTTGGAATCAAACGGTAGCGTAAAAGCACCCCGCGCAGGTTGAGCGGGCGCTCCCAACCCCCAGCCGGGGGCGGCAAAGCAGTCCCGAGCGCCCTAATGCGCGGGGACTCCAAACCGGCTGGATCGTCGTCCCCGTCCCTGCCGTTCTGGACTCCCCTCCCACAGGAACCAGTCGGCTCGGACGCCTTCCCGGCAACCTGTATCGGCGCAGTTCGGCTCTCCGTCCCCCTCTGTTTATCCACCTGCTCTGGGCGAAACCCCCTACCCGGACCAGGTTGCTCGCCGTACCCTCCGGGCTCCGGCTTTTGCAGTACTTCCACGCGGTTCATTGCAGCCCTCCTTTTCCCGCTGCTACGGAGGGGCCGGCGGAAAGGTTTTAAAAAGTCGGACGGGCAGGCCGAAATTCGGCTTACGGAGCAAGAACCACAGGCACGCTTGCGCTCTCAGTCAGCGTAAACCCAACCCCCTTGTTGACCCCTTCTTTTTGGAGCAGGACACCCTGAAACGTGCGTCGAGGCCTAGCAGCGAGCGAGGTGTCCACATAACTACCCTGAAACGTGCCATCCACCGGATTGAACCGCAGCTGCGGGACGAAGGAACCGGCGTCAAACACGCCAGCAGCATTGGTTCTTGCGACCTGAAACTTGCCGACCTGTGCTGTCTCGACCGACAACTGTGCCTTAACCCCCAGCGCAAATGGGGACAGCCTCTGTCCGGGGACAGGCGGGGTCCAAGCGGCAATTCCCACAGGCAGGTAAGTCGCGATACGGCTCAAAACCGAGCCGGCCGTCTTGGCGTCGCGGTAGCAGATCAAATAATTTCCAGAAACGTTGGCAGGCTGCGGAAGGCTGGGCTTGGGGGGTAGCTCCAAAGCAGCGACGAGCCGAAAGCGGAATATGCCGAAGCTGAAATAGGTCGAACTCCAATCGGCCAGGCTGATGTCCGGGAACACGTCTCTTTGACTCTCGGCCACAGCTTGCAATTCATGAAAGAACAGGGGCAACAGGAACCTGCCTCCCTCATTTGAAACTGGTCGGGCTAAAGTAAAACTGGCGCCGTCCTGAAGCCGACCATTCACCAAGGCAAGGCCGGTCGAGGCGCGTAAGTTGGCGGTGAGGTAGCCAATCCCCCTCAGGTCCTGATACCTAGGCCCTGTGAGCACCGCCCCAGTAGCCGATGTGCCGGTTTGCACAAGCGGCGTATCGAAGGCAGCGGTGTAACGGTCAGCTAAGGTCAATTGGCTGGCCACCTCGCCGGAAGCCAAAGCAAGAGTCGAATCGACCAAATCTGAATCATCCGGCTTCAAACCGCCCACACTCAGCACGAGGCTCACAGAGGAGCCAGCGGTTTGTCGGGCGTGCAACCTTACACGGAGGGGTGCGCCAGCCAATCTTGGAGGGACGCCAACGTATCGGTCTAGTGTCCCCACGTAATCGGCCTCCGGCGCGGTCGGTTTGTCCTGAATCATCGCGCCGGCAAATACTTTGCGACGCCCATAATACTGTATTTGGGCGCTGAACGCCCCGCTACTGCTCACCTGCAACTGATAGCTCCCGCAAACATCTTGGTTTCTATCTGTCCTCCTAAGCAGGCCGCCAATTGTGCCCGGCTGAAAGCGCATGCGCAAGGCGACCGTCCCGGCCGTGAACTCCGACCTGACCCTGACCGAATGGATCACGATCGGATCAAGCGGAAGGTCCTTGGCGTTTTTGGGCCGCGCTTCGATCTGCTGCAGCACATTTTCTCCGCTGAACATCGCCCCCATCGGCGCGTGCACCCCATCCAGATGTGGGGCATCCCCAAACAGGATAAAGAACTGGCTGCCTCCGGAATCAGGGGCGCCCGTTTTTGCCATCGAAATCACGCCGCGGACATGGGAGCGGTCTGGCCTTGAAGTCGGTTCGTTCGGAATCGTGTATTCAGGTCCACCAGTGCCAAAACTCGCGATGGAATCGTTATACTGCTCGGTGGTCGTTCCGCGCGTCAGCGGGTCTCCCCCTTGGACCATGAACCCGGCGATGTGCCTGTGGAACGCGGTGCTATCGTAAAACTTTGTGTCCGCCAGATATTTGAAGTTGGCCACTGCCCGCGGGCTGACGTCGGAAAAGAGCTCAAACTCCATCACCCCCAGGTTGGTCGAGATGGTGGCGATCTCCCGGACGGCGGCGTGGAGGGAGTGGGTCGCAAACAGCAGAAAGACACAAATCCAGCGAATGCCGGGCTTGGCAGAGGAGGGAAACATGCCCGGAGAGGAGCAACTTCTATTCCGAATACCGGCCTTTTCGCTTTGCAGTCGAGGTGCCGCCCGCCGGAAAACAGGGGCGCGCCGATGCAAGAGCATGGAGAAGCTGCGTGCGGTGGGGGCGGAGGGTGCCGGCAGGTTTCAGGGGCTTTCCGGGGAACTGGAGCTGCAGGCCCGCTGGTTTTCCGGCGAATTTGGGCGGGATTTTGTGGGGACGGACGGGGAGACCATCCGGATTGTCCAGTTCGGCATCTGGAACCGCGTCGCCGGGCCGGATTTTGTCGATGCGGCCGTGAGTATTGACGGGAGCGAACCGCAGCGAGGCGCCATCGAGATCGACACCGATGCCCGGGACTGGGAGCGGCACGGGCACGCCACCAATCCAGACTATGACCGGGTGCTGCTCCATGTTTTTGAGAAAGAGGCGCCACAGCGCTTTTTCTCGAGAACACGTCTTCACCAGAAGGTGCCGCAGGTTCAATTGACCGTGCCGCAGGGCTGCGGCAGCGCCGGGGAGGAGGCACTGGCGAATCCCGGCCGCTGTTCCCGGGCGCTCCACGTGCTTTCGCTACAGGACCTGCGCGAGGTTTTACAGCAGGCGGGACGGTTCCGCTTTGAACGGAAAGCCGCCTCAATCGCCCGAACAGCGGAGGCACACGGCCACGGGGAGGCTCTGTTTCAGGCGGTGGCGGCGGGGATGGGGTATCCCGGAAACCAGCTGCCGTTCCGGTTGATAGCCCAGAGGCTTCCCTTGCGCAGACTCCAACGGGAGTCTGAGTCGGTAGAGGCGCTGCTCTTTGGCGTAGGGGGCTTTTTACCGGGACCGGATTTGGGCGCTCTCGGGGCGGGCGCTAGGCTCCATGCCAGGGCATTGTGGGAAAAGTGGTGGCGACACTGGGGCTCGCATCAAACGCTGGGCGTGCCGCGCTCCGTGTGGCGGCTGGGCGGGCAGCGTCCGGCCAATCACCCTCAAAGGCGCCTGGGCGCATTGGGAGTGCTGGTGCGGCACTGGCGGGCGGTTGCACGGATGGCCGCCGGACGGGAGTGGCGGCGGCTGCGGGTTTTCCTCTCGCGGATGAGTCATCCATTTTGGAGCCATCACTACACTTTTCAGGGAGAACCCACCTCGCGGCCCCTGGCTTTGTTGGGGAACGAGCGCGCTGCGGAGCTGCTTGTGAACGTCTTCCTGCCGGCCGCGGGTGACTGGGAAACCCTGCTACGGATGCGCGCCCCCGAGCGGAACCGGCGGAGCCGGATTGCAGCCGCCCGCCTGCTGGCGCGACGCCCGGACGTGCATGCTCTCCTTGGGGACGCGGTCAACCAGCAGGGCATGCTGCAGCTGTATGAGGACTTCTGCAGCCGGGACTCCTCGGACTGCGCAGGCTGCCCGTTCCCGGAAATGGTGCACCGAGAGTAGGCGCCGGCGAAACCGGAGGTCGGGACCCGACGGCACGAGATTTTCCTCGAACGCCAACGCGGCAGTGAGCATGGTTGTGGATCAAATGCGCGCAATTCTTGCCCTCGAAGATGGACGGACTTTCTCTGGCGAATCCTTTGGAGCAACTGGGACGTCGGTCGGGGAGGTGTGTTTCAACACCTCGCTTTCAGGCTATCAGGAGGTGCTGACGGATCCTTCTTACAGGGGGCAGGTTGTGGCGATGACTTGTCCACAGATCGGCAATTACGGGATCAACGCACTGGACAACGAGAGCGACCAACCCCACGTGCGCGGCTTTGTGATCGAAGAGCTGAGCCCTGTGGCCAGCAGTTGGCGCTCGGAAGAAACGCTCGAAGGATTCCTTTCCCGCTGGAACGTCTGCGGGATCCAAGGGATCGACACCCGGGCGCTAACGCGGCACCTCAGGGACAAGGGGGCCATGAAGGGATGCCTGACAACGCTCGCGACGAGCGCTGAGGAGGCTGTACAGTGGGCCCGTCTAGGGACGGGGGTGGTGGGGCAGGATTTTGTAAAGGAAGTCACCCCGCAAGCCGCCTACGACTGGGACCCGCAGTCTGAGTTGTCGCGGGAATGGACGATTGCGACTCCAGCCGGTGACCTCGTTTCCGGGGCCGGAGGACGGTTCAAGCCGCTGCCGACCGTACGGCACCGCGTGGTGGCTTACGACTTTGGAATGAAACGCAACATTTTGCGGCGCCTCCGGCAGGAAGGATTCGCCGTGCGGGTGGTGCCTGCGGGCACCCCGGCGGAGGAGGTCCTGGCGTTGAATCCAGACGGGGTCTTTCTTTCCAACGGCCCCGGAGATCCGGCGGCACTCGGCTACGTACACGAGAACATCCGCCGCATTGTAGGACGGGTCCCCGTGTTTGGCATCTGCCTTGGCCACCAGATGCTCGCGTATGCTTTTGGCGGAAAAACCTTCAAGTTGAAGTTTGGCCACCGCGGAGGAAACCAACCCGTGCAGGACTTGCGCACCGGGAAGGTGACGATCACCAGCCAGAACCACGGGTTTGCGGTGGATCCGGATTCGTTGCCCCCCGAAGTGGAGGTGACGCATATCAATCTGAACGACCAGACGGTTGAAGGACTGCGACACCGGTCCGAACCGGTCTTCAGCGTCCAGTACCATCCGGAGGCCGCACCCGGACCCAACGACGCGAGCTACTTTTTCAACCAGTTCTCCGAGCTTATTGACGGCAAGCGTTAACGGGTGGCAGACCTGAACGGACGGCTCAACCGCTGTCGCGCCCGAACAATTCCTCCTCCCCCTGGAACCATGATCAAACTGATACTCACCCTCCCGAGTGGGGTTTTAATGACCCACGAGATCGTCGAGCCGCACCTGGTGATTGGGAGCGGAGTGGGCTCCACCGTGGTGGTGCCGGATGAATCCGTGGCAGAGAGCCATATGGAACTGGTCCAGCACGAGTCGGGCTATTTGGTCGCGGACCTTGCCGGAGGGGGCCTGACACAGCTCAACGGACATGTCATCGAGCCAGGGTCCCACTACCAACTCGAAACCGGCACGCAAATCCATCTGGGTGCGGTGGAAGCGGTTTACATCGCCTCCGAAGCCGTGGCCGCCGTGCAACCGCTGGCGGCGCAAGCTGCCCCTGAGGAACCGGCCGAAGACTTCGGGCATTCGGTTGCTATTGGAAGCAGGGACGGCGGACTGCCGCCGGGGGCATATCCTGCGCCAAAGCACCCCCCGGGCGTGTTTGTGCCTCTCAAAACCGAGAGAAGCTTGTGGGTGTTTGGGTCGATCGCGGTGACCTCGGTCGCAGTGGTGGCCGCCGGGTATGCGGGCTATCTGGCTGTCACCTTGACCCAATAATGGCGATTGCCACGCCAGTTCCCCTCGCCCGCTGTGTGAGGGGCGAATTTGGTGCACCTGCGGCTGACACAGCAGCTCCCCTTTGGGAGGCTCTCCTTCCACACCCCCTGCTCCTCAATGAGGATGGGGGTTCCCCCAAGCAGGGTACGCAAGTAAAGTTCGCTTGGGATCCAAAGGCCCTCCGAGTCTTGTTCGTGGCCGAGGACAGCCACCCCTGGGCCACACTGCGCGAGCATGACGCGCCTCTTTACAAGGAGGAGGTTTTTGAGGTCTTTCTGGATCCGGAGGGCGACGGGCTGGGTTATTTTGAGCTGGAGGTGAACCCGAACAATGCTGTTCTGGATGGTGCGATGCGGCGGGTGCGCAGCGGTTACCGGAAGGACTTCGGCTGGCACTGCACTGGGCTGGAGACGGCGGTGAGCGTCTTTTCGGGCGGCTGGGCGGCGGAGTTGAGCATACCATTTACGAGCATCGCCGCGGCTCCCCCCGAACCGGGACAGCGCTGGCGGGCCAACTTCACGCGGATTGACCGGCCTCTCGGGGAGCCGCGGGAACTGAGCGCATGGTCCCCCACGGGGTTGGCGCAGTTTCACGTACCAAGCCGGTTTGGCCTGCTGGAGTTTGCAGAATAGGGAAGCACCAAAACCGGCTAATATCCCTCAAAAGCGGGCCAGGAAAGAAACCCCACTGCCGCTGTCGAACTTGCGGTATTCATTAATCGCCATGTGCGTTGAGTCCCAGCTTTCGTAATTGGCAAACACTCTGACTGATGTCCATCAGAGCAAAGTCCAAACATTAGCAAATGGCTCAGAAAACCCATTTAGGCTGAATCATCGTGCATCGCGCAACCGCAAGAGGGCTCTCCCACCGTGAGGCACAGAAAGATAAACGCCTTCCATCCCTTAGAACATCTTAGAACATGTATGCCACGGTGAACAGACCCGTGGTCTGCCTGCGCTCCTCGTTTATATCCTGCTGTCCACTCAAACGCAGCATCACCATTTCTGAGAAGGTCGCCTGCATCCCAAGGTTAAACTGCGCCGAATCCGGTTGGCGGTCCCGGGTGCGGCTCGTGTAGCTGTTCCCGGCAATGGTGAACTGCAAATCGCGCCCTTCGCTGTTGTAGTCGTGCACCCAGTAGGCGGCCGCATCGAGGCCGAAAAGGACAGAGGAGGACAGCTGGCCGTTCTTAGATAGACGCAAACCAAGCTTGCTGAGGACATGACTGGTGTTGTTCCCATTCGAGCCCACCGCAAGCGCCGATCCCGTCTCAGTGAAGCCATCTTCGGAGGAGTTGATGTACTTCAAGCGGGCCACTGGAGAGATCTGCCAGGAACTGTCTTTGGGAGCCAGGTTGGCCGCGACGCCGATTCCCGTCTGCCAGTTCTGAGTCGAGTACCGGGCCTTCTCCAGGCCAGCCACGCCTCGGCGCTGGCTGTCCTGTTCGGAAGTCCCCCAGAGCGCAGAAGCGTCCAAGGTGATCGCCCCGATAGTCATGTTACCATAGCCACCCAAATTCCAACTGTCCGACTTGACCCGTAGGTAGGAGGGGTAGTCTCCACGCATGACGCTTTCCCCAATACTCACTACGAAGCCCGCCATCAAATCGCCCATCTGGCGCTCGAGACCGATGGTGCCGCCGCCGCCGCTGGATGTGGATTTCCCATTCCCAGCAGCATCCGCTTCCGTCCGCCCCCAAGAACCGTAGCCTGCGGTCCACACCCTCAAGTTCCTGTCGTAGTCGCCACCGGCCGGGGCTGACATGGGCACCGTCGCCGTCGAAGGCCCACCCAAGCGCACCCCCATGCTCATGGAAGAGCCGCCGCCCGGCGCGCTCAAGTCATCCAAGTGGACGTCCACCGAGGCGCTCACGGCGAGCGCCTGCGCCGGCGCAACCGCGGCAACGCTGGCGAAAGTGGCGCCGCCGTCGGCCTTTTTGAGAAGGTCGGGGATCGATTTCGGATCGGCATCGACAAGGGCATCAAACAACTGCGGCAGATTATCGGCGATTTGAGCAAAGCCGCTGTTGTTCCCTCTCGGGAGGTACTGCTGGAGGGACTGCCGCTCCAGGACCAAGTCGATGGCTTTTTGCGCGTCTCTGGAAACCAGTTTGAAGCGAACGATACCCTCGGGCTGTATCACTGAAGAAGGCGCGGTGACCGCTCCATCGGATGTCACAAAATTGCCGACCACCAGCGTTCCCGAGTAAAGGCCTCCCGAATTGAGGGAGCCTGTGTCTGCCAAAGCCTTGGTCACAAAGGCGTTGGAGAACTGTAGTTTGGAGCCTCTCAGATCCGTCGCGGCACTCCCCGTGATCACGATCCCTTGGGCGCCCGAAAGCGTGGGCTTGTCCCACACAAAAGTGGATCCCTTCCCGGCGGAGAGCGTCCCGACCCGCAACGGCTCATTGCCAGAGAGCGTCAAACTCCCCGCGATATCCACTGCCTTGGCTGTGACATCACCGCTGACCCGGGCGGAACCGGCCTGTTCGACGTTCAGCCTCGAAATCGTGAGCGCGGCGCCCTCTGCAATCAACTGGCCGGAACTCACCACCCGCACTTCCTTGTTCAGCGAGACGGAGGCGCCCGCGCCCGTTCCGGTCACGAGCAACGCGCCACCCGAAAGAACCACCGCGCCCGCGCCCGGAGCACCCAGAGGGCTGCTGGACGTACCGTTGTCACCGGAGCCAATACGCACCGTGCCCGCTTCGATCCGCGTGTCTCCCCTGTAGGTGTTTGCGCCGCTCAAGGAGAGGTCACCCGCCCCGGTTTTGCGCACGCCGGCCTTCCCTGCTGCGTCGCCAATCGCAGCGCTGATGGAGGCGCTCGTGGCAACATCCGCCTGCACGAAGCTGTTGTCTTGGTTTTGGATCACAAACCTGCCACCCAGATCCCCGGTGATCGCCCCCCCCTTGAGCGCCAAGCCGCTGACGGTCTGTGTCGTCGTCCCGACCCTGAGCGTCCCGCTGCTGACCGTCACCGTACCGCTGCCCAGCGCACCGCTCGCCGCCGCCACAATTTCGCCGGAACGCAGTTCGGTGCCTCCCGTGTAGCTGTTCTCTGCGGAAAGGGTCAGCGTCGCGGACCCTGCCTTGATCAAGCGGCCGCCGCCCGTGGGCGCGGCCGGGCCGTCCTTCACCTGTCCTGAAAGAACGGTGTCCGTGGCCGTATCCAGCACGGCAGTCGCGCTGTTGAGGGAGAAAGTACCGGAAAAGGCAAGCGCCCCGGAGCCCCCAAACTGTACCGTTCCCGAAAGCACAACCTCGTTGGTCAGCGCACGCGCCACGCCATCGGTGCTCAGCACCCCGCCGTTCAGGAGCACTCCACCCGTTCCCAACGCCTGGCTACCGCCGGCAATCAAGGTCCCCGCAGACAAGGTCGTGCCGCCGCCGTACTCATTTTCTCCGGAGAGGATCAAAGTGCCGGGCCCCGTCTTGACGAGCGCGGTGCGGACTCCCTCGGGATCGTCCGCAAGGACCACACCCACCGTCGCTGTCCCAGCCACGTTTGCATGGATCGAGCCACCCCTCACCACCAGTCGCCCAACAAGGGAGGCGTCCGCAGCCGGATCCGCCACGAGCGAGCCCCCTGTAATTTCCAAATCCGAAATGTTCTGTTCGGCTCCAAGCTGAAAGGTGCCGCCTTTGACCGTGAATTTTCCTCCGGGCCCGCCATCGGCAGTTGCGCCCAGGGCGTCCCCCGCGGTGACCAGCAAAATTCCTGACTGAAGTTCGGTCCCGCCCGAGTGCCGGTTTGGTGAACTGAGGATCAGCTTGCCCTCGCCCGCCTTGACCAGCTTACCGCCTGCAGTGCCGCCGTCCACCATTTCGCCGGCAATGTCCACCGTGCCTTCCACGGTCAAAGTCCTCGCCGCCCCGCCCAAATCGACCTGAGCGGAGAGTGTCAGGGTGTCGGCGCCGGCCTCCCCGATTTGCGCGTGCCCCAGCACAGATACAGGAGTAAAAACTTGGCGCCCAGAGCTGTCAGTCGGGTTCAGGTAAGAATCTGCGGTGAGGGTGCCTCCCTTTAAGTTGAGCACCGACGAGTACCCCAGCCCGTCGATTCCTCCGACAACGAGTTTGCCCGCCTGCAACTCGGTGGCGCCCGTGTAGGTGCTGGTCCCTTTGAAAGCGACCACGCCACCGGCCACCGTCACGCTGCCCTCCAAACTCGGCTGGAATTCCTCGTCGAGGGGGTCGGACAGACCCCCGCTAAACTCGATCCGACCGAGTCCGCCGTCCGCGTTCAATTTGAGGTCTGAAGCGTAAACCGTCAGGGGCTCGGCAAAAACAACCGTCGCGCCGCTGGCCACCTTGACGGCACCAATCGAAAGGATGGCAGAAAGATCTTCCCCTCCAGTCAGGGTAAGCAAGCCCGTACCGCCGGCCGCAGGTGCGCTCACTTGGAGCGTTCCAATTACCACGCGCAACGCTTCCAAATTTACTTCGCTGCCACTGCCGGCGGCCTGCGCCTGTACCAGATCCGTGCCTGAATTGCCGGGGACCTCGCCCTTGCTCCACGTGCTGGGGGCGCTCCACAGCCCGGAACCGCTCAGCCCAAAGGTGCCGGCCTCGGCCGGCACCGCCACCAGCGCGCCGGCCACCAGCAACGCACTGTTGAGCCCCGTCCACCAGGGAGTCCGGGCACCCCGCAACCCGCGTTTTAAGGTTTCCAAGAAAACATCGGAATTAGCGTGCGTAACGGTCATCTTGGAAAATATTGATATAAGCTGCCTGAATCTAAACCTTAACGAGATTCAACGTAACCGACTAATGTTTGGTGACGCGAGCCTTAAGGCGCCGAGGTGCACTCCACAAAGCCCCTTGTCCCGTTCCTGACAAAATAACCGACCGCCCGGTTTTCCCCCTGCAAAACAACGCCGGTGACTGAGGTCGCCTTCGCGTCGCCGGGGGCGGTAAAGCTGCCCGAAAAGCCACCCCCGACCCGGTCCAGCCTGAAGCTCAAACGCTGCGGATTGGGTGCGGTCACCTGCAGCAGGTTGGTCGGGGTGAGCGTCGCCGTCTGCTTGATGGACGCCGGCAGGCCCCCGCCCGAGATGTCGATCACCACATTTCCCGCCCCCGCGGGCACTGCCAAGACCGACCCCTTTGCGGCGGCGGCAAACCTGCCTCCAAAACCGTCCAACGCCACCAGCGTGGAGGCATTCTGGCGCCAGTCGAGTTCCCCCCCCAAGACGCCCTCCTGCCCCTTGTCGTTGAAATCCAAGGTGCCCGTCAAAAAACCGGTCCGCGTGTACAGCCCGGCGTAAGGCTGCCACACCCCGTCCTTGGACACCGTTCCCGTGACCACGGTCCGTGTGCCGTCGAAGAGCGAAAACCTGCCCAACACCAGGCCCAACGGACTCACCGTCAGCAGGGAGATCCCGTGCGGGGCGTCCGACACTTCGCCGCGCAACGGCAGGGCGAGCGTGTATTTTCCGGCCATCGCACCCGTTTCGTTTACCGCGGGCACCCACACGTTCCGGTTCGCCACAAAGTTGGAGACAAAGCTGCCCCCGGACGGCTCGCCCGCCGCGCTGAGCGTGCCGTCGGTTACCACTCCCGAAATGGCGTCGGCAAAACCCGTGGCCTCCTGCTGGAACCGGATCCGGTACATCTTGGAAACACCACCCGCACGGGAGAGCACCGAGGGGGCCGCGACGCTCTCGGCGTTGAACCTGCCCGAGGCTGCCAGCGGCGTGCCATTGAGGACGAGGCGCATCGAATAGCTGCCCGCACTGCCGGTGGTCGTGGTCGCGATCTGGACCGTTCCTGTGGCCTTCGCCGCCTTGGCGTCCTCGCTGTCCGTCACCACACCGGTGTAGGTGCTCTTCACGGGAGCCGTCCCCAGGCCGGTGACGATCACCGGGGTCATCCGGCTTTCCTTCTTGGAGCCGTCGGCCAGCGTCACGCGAGCCGTCAGCTGGTAGGTGCCCGAACCGGGCGGCGCCCAGGCGACACCGTCCACCCCGTCGGCCGCCTTGATGGGTTTGCCGTTGGCAAAGTACTCGACCTTGGAGACGCCCAACGAGGCGTCCTTGACCAACTCGAGTCCGAGCGAAACGCCCCCTTTGCCGTCCACCCTCGCGCCGCTTTCAAGATTACGGATCCGGAGGGAGGTGCCCATTTTGGGGGTGGCGCCGCGACCGGCGGCGTCGGAAAGCTCCATATCCGAGACGGCTACAGGGAAGAAACCGTCGAGCTTCGCGGCCCCCTTGGCCGCGCGCACGGGCACACGGAAGGAGGTTCCGCTCGCGAGGGAGAGGAGCCGGGAGGAGCTGAGCACCACGCGCACCCGACCGTCGGAGACTTTGAACCAGTCCACGGTGAAGTCCCCGTCCGCGGCGCCGGGCACGAGCAACGAGCCGGGCGCGGTGACCTCGACCTTTGCGGGGTCGAACACCAGTTCGGTTTCGAATGCGGTGGGAGCGTCCGAGGTTTGGAGGGTCAACAGGAGGGAGCCCTCCGCAGCGGTTGTTTTTTCGAGCTCGGAAACGGTGAAGGTGGACTCGGCCAACAGTGCGGCGGAGGAGAGGCCCAGCAGCAGGCAGGCCGAAAGGGTGGAGCGGAAGGAACGCATGGGATTGGAGAGGTGGTTCATGGCGGGGCTCCGGGGTTAACGGTTCCAACCTATGGAAACCTTGATTTCCACCGGTTCGGTGTCTTGGACCCAATCGGTGCCAGCTTGGTTGTAATATCCTGAAAATCGCCAGAGTGACCCGTCTGTCTTCAGGATACGGCCTAGAAAGAGCGCATCAGGCTGGCCGCCTCCAGCCAGTACTGCCCAGTCAGTGTCCTCACCCACACGGGTGCAAGTCGGGGCATTCCATTCCCACCGCCAGAGAGTGCCATCTGATTTCACCCCGATAAAACCGTCCGCCCCGTGGTGGGGGAGCCCGACCCAAGGCACGTCGCTGGGAACAAGCGTCGGAACTCTCACATGCTGATGGTCGCCGGGAGAAACTTCATTTGAGTACCCCCAAGACCAAAGGGAACCGTCGGATTTGAGACCAAAAGACCTGCCCCAGACCGCAAGATCGCCGGAAAGGAAAGCGGCTCTCCAATCCCTATCCTCCCCTACCTGCGTGGGGACCGTTACTGTTTCGACATCTACTCCCACGCCCAACCTTCCGGCAGTGTTGTGGCCCCAAGCCCAGAGTGTTCCGTCTGTTTTCACAGCGTAATGCCCACCCACGAAACTACCAGAGACGGACTGCCAGCCGTTGTCCTCCCCCACCCGAGTTGGCTCCGGAACAACTCCAGCTGATCTGCTCCGCTCCTCCCCAAGTCCACTATCATTCACACCATATGCGTCGTGATAGGTGCCCCAAGTCCAAAGCGATCCGTCAGCCTTTACTGCATAGAGCGCATCGTTGCCAAACAGAGCCTTCCAGTCCCCATCCAAGCCGATCCGGACGGGCGCGTCAGCGAACGGAATGCTACTAGGCAATGCAAGCCGGCCTTCCGAGTTGTCTCCCCAAGCCCACAGACTTCCATCTGTCTTTAGCCCAGTAGTCCCGTTGCTCCCGACCCGGACCGTCTTCCACTTGTCGTCCACGCCCACCTGCTGGGGCTTGGTGACAACCACCTCCAAACTCCCAACACCCAGTATCCCAATATTGCTCCCGTTTGCATACTGGTTGTTCCCCCACGCCCAGAGCGTACCGTCCGTCTTGATTGCAAAAAAGGAATGACTTCCATCGAACACTGCCTTCCAGTCCGTATCCGCCCCTACCTGCTCGGGCTCGTTGACATACTGGGCAGAACTCCCGGTTCCAAGGATGCCACGCTCGCCGTTTGCTGCCTCGTTCCACCCCCAAGCCCACAACGTCCCATCTTCCTTGACTGCATGTGCGAAAGACCAGGTTGACTCGTCGCCTTCCCCAGTCGCCAGATCCATCTTGTCAAACTTCGCATCCTGCCCGAGCAACTCCATCGCAGCCGTCCCGACCCGCTCGTAGTTGTACGCCTTCAGCCAGCCCTGATCGGCAATCCGCACGGTGCCGTAATTCGTCAACTTTGAGGCGAAGAAGTTCACCTGTCCAAGGCCCGCCACATCCAGCGTGACCTCCTCGGGAAGCACCAGTTCACCGGCGGACACCCGCAGCAGGAACTTGTCCCAGTCCGCGCCCTCCTCGTCGAAGAGGCTTTCCTTCCATTCGAACGCCAACCTGCCAGGGCCCCGCAAGTTGAAGGCCCCAGCGACAACCGCCGATTGCGAGTTGGTATCAGGCGGCTCAATTTCAAGGATGTAACCGTCCACTCTACCTGGCCAATCACCGGCCACATTGTGCCAAACGCCCGGAGACTCAGCGCCATAAACAAGCACGTAGCGCTCGGATCCAGCGTCAGGCTGACCTGAGGCCCAATTTTGGAAACTCCACGGTTCTCCAGTAGTCCACTGCCAACTGCCGGAAAGATCTGGATCGGCTCCTCCAATAAACAGGTTTTTTGACATCACCGCCGAACCCAACGTTCGGCTGATCGAATCCCATTCTTCTTTGCTTATGGCCGTCGCTAAATGACCGCCCTTGGCCTCGGCATCCGCCTTCGCCTGCGTCCACGTGAAGTCCCCGGCGACGAACTGGTACCTTGGCGAAGCTGGCGTTGCATTGAAACCTACCGAACCCGCGTACCCGCCAAAGATCCGCAGTTCGTGGCCGGCCAAATCCAACCCGCCACTCAACTGCACGCGGGAGGTGGTCAGCTTCCCATCCGCATCACGGAACCCGGCGGATTCGAGCGCGAGGCTGCCGGAAAGCAGCAGCGGCTGGGTGAGCTTGAGCCGGGCTGCCCCGGAGTGCGCCCTGCCCGCGACGAGCGAGCCAGTGTCGACCACCGCAGCCGCGCTCAACAGCGCAACGCTGCCCTCGGTGAGCACCGTTCCCACCCCGAG
>JBIKSY010000099.1:0-13147 GCA_044348365.1 Chthoniobacteraceae bacterium | reverse complement strand
TTCCAACTGGCCGGAGGGGCTCACCTTGTCGGTGGTGTAGCCCGTCATGATCTGGTAGATCGCGGCGGTGTGGTTGAAGAGGCCGTTGGGAGTGTAGGCCATCGAACGGATCTGCGTGAACTTGTCATTCACCTTCGCCAACTGCGGCAGCATCTCCGTGTAACGCACCCCCGGAATCTGGGTCGAAATCGAGCCGAACGCCGAGCGGATGTTGTCCGGCACGTTTTCCTTGGGATCCCACAAGTCGATGTGGCTCGGGCCACCCTGCAGGTAAATCATGACGACGCTCTTGGCCTTCCCCCACCCCGGGCCGCCCTTGCCCCCGGCCTCCGCCGCCTTCGCCTGAAGGTTGAGCATCGTACCAAGGGACATCCCGAGGATCCCGCTGCCGCCGAGACGCAACAGGTCGCGCCGGGCCATTTTGAGTTCTGCATTACAAAGATCACTGCAATTGCCGCCGGGGAGATGGATCATAAAAGAATTCGTGCTGTGGGTTCTCTTTTTTGGGGGGTTTTTAAAAAACGAAACTCTGGGAACGCAAGGGGGCGTGGAAGATGCAGAAGGGAATATCGCTCAAGACTTACACTATCTGTTAAACAGAAAAGCAGGATTGTTAATCAGTGCCCAAGCCAAATCTTGAACAACGGTCAGCCGCTTGTCGGTGATCTGCCGCTTGCTAGCCTCGGCGTCGATCCGGAGTTGGACCAGGATCGGATCCAACTTGATCGGCGCGGAGACCTTTTCCAAGGCTGTCTTCATCTCGGTGTGCCTCGGGTCCGGAGCCAGCGCCACTTTCGCGTCGGCCGCCTCGCGGTGAAGCCTCCAGTACTCGGGGGTGAGGGAGCGGATGTAGTCCGCCAAGAGGGCAGTCTCGGCGGGCGCGCGCTCCGCCACGGGCTTGGCAGCCGCCGCGGTGATCGCAGCGGGAACACCCTCGTGCAAGGGGTCCGCCGCCGTGGTGAAGTAGACGCGGAAGCGGCCGATCAGGAAACCGTCGTTGGACTTCTGCGCCAACCGAAGCGTCACCTTCTGGGGCGACTCGGCGTTGAGTGCCTCCTTAAACTGGAAAGCCGCGACCTGCCTGCGCCCAGTCCCGCCTGCCACCGCCCAGCCGTTCTGTGCGTCGTCTTCTTTGCCGTCGATGGCGGACGCCACCGGAAACTTCGGCTGTTCATGCGATGCCCAGGCCTTTGCCAGAGCCACAGTCTTCTCGCCGGCGGGCTTGGCCGCGTCTGCGTATTTGAAGGCGATTTCACTTAGAATAAAGTTGCCGTCCTTGGCACGGCCAGGGCCGTACATCGGCGAAGCAGGATCCGGCAGCACCTCCAGTAAAATACCAGTCACTCCCTTGAGCGGCGTGGTGAAGGTGAGCGTGTAGTCCCCCTTGGTTTGCGCACCGGAGGATACAACCGTGCCGTCCTTCTGGACCTCCAATTTGACCTGCCCCGCGGCAGTAGCACTTTGGGCCGTCAGCAGCGCCCACTGGACGGGGTCGGCCGCTGGCTGTTTGGCGGCAACCCACCCGGCAAGCCGTTCGGGAACCGCCGCATCCCAACCCTTCAGGCCGAGAGCCGCCCGTGCCTCACGCTCCTTGCGGATCGCCTCACGCTCCTCCCTGAAAAACTTCGTCTCCAATTCGTAGCGGTCCAACGCAGCCTTCGCGGCGGCGATTGCATCCAAACGCTCCTTTTCCATCTTCGCGATCACGGGGGCCTGCTCCTTCTCCTTGGCTTCCCAGGACGTGAGCACCGCCTTGTGATCCACGTCCACCTGGCCCATGACTTTTTGAGTAGCCTCCTGCTCTCTTGAGGTTGCCTCACGCGAGAGCACACGCAGGAACAGTTCGTTCACCAGTTTTGAGTCGTCCTTTTCCTTGAGCACGAGCTTGGCCAGTTCGTTCTTGGGATCCTGGATGGCACCGGAAACGGTTGCCCCGCTCAACAGCGCCATGACCGAACCCAGTCGCAAATCGCTGCTGCGCTCGCACTCGCAGGTGCTTTCGCGGGCGGGCTTGCCAAGCGTCGCTAGAAAGCCGCCAGCGCCCTCACTGCTGGAATCGACCATCTGAGCCGCACGCTTGAGTCCCCCGCCCCCCGGCAGAACCGGTTGCGATCCCGTCACCGCGAACACCGAATCAAAGAGGGTCTCCGCCGAAAGCCTCCGCGCCACCGCGTGGGAATAGTTCACGGTGTCGTCCGCGTTCCACTTGTTGGTCGAAACCGACAGTTGATACGTCCGGGATTTACAAATCGCCCGGAAAACCTCCTGCGTGTTAAAACCGCCCTGCACGAAATCCTTGGTCAGCTTCTCGAGCAGTTCCGGATTCGACGGCGGGTTTCCTGCCCGAATGTCGTCCAAGGGCTCGATGATCCCCCGTCCCAGCAAATACCCCCAAATCCGGTTCACATAGCTGGACGCAAAATACCGGTTGTCGGCCGCGGTCATCCACTGAGCCAGTTGTTCCCGCCGGGAAGTCTTTTCGGCGGCCACAAACTTGGCTGGATAAGGAAACTCGGGCTCGGTCACCTTTGAGGTGCGGTCGTGCTTTATCTGGCCGGCCGGGTTTTCCTTCACGATTTCATAGAGCGGCTTGGCCCCTTCAACGGCCGTCCCTCCTAGTTTGCGTCCGTTGCTGGCGGGGTCTTCCGCAAAACTCACCTGCGCGAAATACGCCGCCGTCTGGTAGTACTGGTCCTGGGTCCAGCGTTCGAAGGGGTGGTCGTGGCACTTGTTGCAGTTGAAGCGGGTTGCCAGAAACAGGTGGGTGGTGTTCTCCATCGTCTCGGCCGGTTGCCGCAGGATTTTCCAGTAACTGGCGGGAGGGTTGTCCTTGTTGGAACCGCTCGCGGTGAGGATCTCACGAGCAAACTGGTCATAGGGTGTGTTCTTTTCGATGTTCGAACGGATCCACGCGCGGAACCCTTCCGCGCCCTCTTTACCAAGAAACTTGGAGTTCACCTGGAGCAGATCGCTCCACTTGTTGGTCCAGTGCTCGATGAAATCCACGCTGCCCACGAGCGCATCAATGACCTCGTCCCGTTTGAGATGGGTTTCGCGGGGATCCGCCAGAAAGGCGCGGAGTTTTTCAGCCGATGGGGGTAGGCCGGTCAGATCCAGCGAAACGCGCCTTAGAAACTCGCCATCGGAGGAGAGGCCGGAAGGCTCGATCTGCATCCGCTTCCATTTTGCAGCGACCAGTTCGTCGATGCGGCCCCGGGTGACGGGCTCCTTCCACTGGAAACCCGAACGGTCACCCATCACGGTGACCGTGGTGGCTGCGTAGTTACCCTCGTACCTTGCCAACATCGGCGACTCACCGCGGCGAAGCGTGGTGATCAGACCGGAACCGTCCACCGTCGAAACGTCTGTGTTCCCGCTTTCCACGAAAGCTTCGTTGGACACGTCACGGCTGCCGCCGTCCGCGTAAAAAGCGACCACCCGCAACTGCTGGCGGCTCCCGATTTGCTGGACGACGGGGTTTTTGGGAAACAACTCGATCCGCACCACACGAGACGCTTCCATCTTGAGCTTGGAGCCGCCGGCAATCCATTCCCGCAGGATGTGGTAGTACTTTTCGTCGGGGAGCATCCGCCGCCCGCCTTCATGTGGAACCTCTGCGATGGCCTTGAGCAGCATCAGACTGTCGTCTGGCGAAGCCACCGTCACGCGCCGGCTGGCCATGTCGTCGGTGAGGGAACGCAGGTCGTACTCGGGGTCGTACCCCCGGAGGGAAAGTTTGAATCCCGCCTTGCCGTCCTTGGCCCCGTGGCAGGTGCCCTGATTACAACCGAGTTTGGTCATCACCGGGTTCACGTCCCGCACAAAATCCGATTCAAAAGCGCCCTTCGCACCCGAAACCACCACGGGGACGGCCTGGGTCAGCCCGCCGAAGGAGATCCGCACCTCGGAGGATCCATCGACCTTGGGATGCAGTTGCCCGGCGGCGGTTAACTCCACGATTGGCGCGGCCAACTCGACTTTTGCAGACCGCGTGATGTCCGCCGTCTCGCCCCCCTCGTACTTGGCGGAGATCAACAACTGGACGTAGTCGTTCCGGCGGCGGATCTCGACCTTCGAAGGCTGCACCTCAATGGAAAGAAGTTTGCGCCCCTGAGGCAGAACCTCCGCCCCTTCGACGGGCTTCTGCTGGAGGCGGATCCCGCCCTTGGCCACCTTTGTGGCACCCGAGGCGGCGGGGGTTACACTCAGCGGCACGGAGTCAAACTCCACGCGGACGGCACCGCTGCGCGCGTCGAGAACCCGGATCTTACCGTCCCCGCCGGCGACCGCTACGGAGGCTCCATCGGGCTGGAAGGCGACCGCATAAACGGGAGTCTTGTCGAACTTTACGGAAAAGATTTGCTTCCCCCCTGTGGCTTCGAAGGCCTTTAGCTTTTCCTTTTCCGCTGGGGTGTGATCACGCACCGCCTTTGCATTGATCGCCGCGATATCGGGGGGCACCGAGAGGCTGCCCTCTGTCGAAAACACCGCCACCTCCCCTGCTCCGTCCAAAGCGCTCCCCGCCACAAACAGGTCCCCCTTGCCCGAAAACCGCGTGGAAAAGATCCGCCCGTGCATTTCGGGATACTTTTTGAGCAAATTTGCGTTGTCGCCGATCTTGCGCGCTGTGGTCCGGAAGATGCGGAATAGCTGGGGGGCGCCGTCTGCCCCTCCCACCAGAATGGAGTCGCTGGAGGGGTGCCGTTCAACCGCGTTCATCCCGCCCCGCAGCGCACCAGGCGTGATGGAGGTGATATTGTCGACAAAGCGTTCGCCGGCCAGTTCGCTGAGCTTTGCAGTCATATCCCGCCCCACGGAAACCACATGGTCGCCCTTTTCCGAAAAGGCGGTGTCGAGCACCCAGTCGTTGTGGGAACCCATCTGAAAGACCTGTTTGCCCGTCTGGGCTTCGATGGCGCGGACGGTGTTGTCAGCGCAACCAAAGGCGACCAGCTTGCTGTCGGGAGACCAACTGGCCCCGTACAGGGTGTCCCAACCGGTGGGCACCGATACCTTGAGTTTCTGCGCGGCCACCTCCCAAACCTGCACTTCGCCCAACCGGGCGGGATCTCCGGCAGCGACCGCCAGCCACTTGCCGTCGGGGGAAAACCGGACCGATTGAATCCGCTCGGACAACCCAACCAAGCGCGCCTTCAGCCCCTTCCCATCGGCCTGATGGAGCAACACCTCGTGGAAACCCGCCACCGCCAGAAGCGAGCCGTCTGGAGAATAATCAATGGAGCTGACCACTGGCAGACGCTCGTACTGCGGAGGGTGGGCCGCGTCAAAGTGACGTTTTGCGTCTGCCGGCGTGTCGTCCTTGGCGCCCTCTGTGATCCAGCGGCGGATCAGTGCGATTTCGTGCTCAGCCAGGGGCGGCTTGTTCTTGGGCATTTCAGCCGAGCCGTTGTGCGGCGTAATTTGCTCCAGCAGGGAACCCTTGGCCGGGTCCCCGGGGACAATCGCCACGCCGTCCTTCTCGCCGCCTGCCAGAAGCTTCTGAAAGTCGGTCATTGTATAGCCACCCTTGAGCTTGGCCGGCTGGTGGCAGCCCTGGCAGTTGGCCTGCAAAAGGGGGCGGACATCCCCGTAATAGCTCACGGGCGCCCCTGGAGCACGGTTGGCGACAAAGCCCGAAGCCGACTGCAGCCCGAAACAAAAAGCCGTCCCCAAAAAGGTCGAAAAGACGGACAGCAGGCGGGGCAGGGACGGACGGAAACTGGAAGGAATCATAGAACGCTGGGGAGAGGCTGGGAGCTGGAGGATTGCGAGGACTCGCTGCTGGGCTGTCTGGAGCGACATCCGGGGAAAATTCCGGGGAAATTGCTCCTGCTTGCTCCTGCTTGCTCCGGCACCGAAGCGCAACGCAATCCTGTGTAATCTAACACCTCACCACCCCACATTCCTTAGACCCGTCCTTTTCTGAAACTTGTTTGTTAACCAAGCCCTCAGCACTGGTTTTACAACTGCACCCGCCACTCTTTTAATGGCTAACGTCGGCGGGCTGAGGCAAACTCTTTGACCGGCTTCCTTTCATGGACTTTTTCACCCACCTCCTAGACTTCCTCAAAATTTACGGTTCGCCCGTAATTCTGCTCTGGTCTCTCGTGGAGACCGATCTGGTGTTCCTTGTGGTGGGCGCTCTGGCCAGCACGGGCGCCATCCATCCGGTCGTGGGCTTCCTGACCGCCGCCCTTGGCGCCCTCACCCATGACTCCTGCGTCTTCTGGTTGGCAAAGAATCGCGCAGCCTGGGTGCGCTCCAAACAAACCTACCAAAAATTTTCCGCCTCCGTCGAAAAACTTGCGAACAAAACGGGCCCCTGGCAACTGGCGCTCTGCCGACCACTTTACGGCACACGCTATCCCGCCGTCATTTACTGGGGTCTCCGGGACCTATCCTACCCGCGGTTCCTTGGTTTCACCCTCGCAGGACTCCTTCCCTGGACCCTCCTGCTTGCCGGCATCGGCTTCCAACTTTCAGGCCACATCGACCAGTTTGACGACTGGCTCAAGGAGGCCAAGAACGTCATTTTCGGGGGTGTCCTGACGTTGGCCGCCCTGCTGTACCTGCGCCACAGACTGGCCCGGAAGGCGCCTTCCTCTGTCGCCGCACCATCCGCCGCCCCGCTCCTGCTGGTTTCCCCCACCCTTGAAAAGGCAGCCGTCCCCCAGCCCGAGGTGAGTTCCCCTGCTCCGCCAGAAGCAGCGCATCCCTCCGGGCGCCCCAGTTGACCCTACCCGAGCGTCCCGGCGCCCATGCTCACGAAGCTGAAAGTCGCGCAGTTCCGGTGCTTCGAGACGCACGAGGTGTGTCTCGAACCCGGCATCAATCTGATCGTGGGCCCCAACGCCCGCGGTAAGACCTCGCTGCTGGAGGCCGCCTGCGTGCTACTCCGACTCCAGTCCCCGCGCACTCCGCGACTCGGGGAGATCATCCGACACGGGCAGAGGGGTCTGCTGGCGGACGGCTTTTTTAGCGGAGCCCACCTCCAGTTTTACTACAGCACGGAACGTAAAAAACTAGCGCTCGACTCGGTCGAACAGCGCACCGCAACCGAGTACCTGCGACTGGCCCGGGTGGTTTGGTTCTCCAATACCGATGTGCAGATCATCCGGGACGGGGGCGACACCCGGCGGCGTTTTTTGGACTTTGTGGCAATGCAGGTCGACCCGCTTTACCGGAGCGCACTGCGCGACTACGAGCGAGCAGTCCGCTCCCGAAACATCCTCCTCAAAGCACCCGTTCCCCGATGGAAGGAAATTCAAGCCTTTGACGAACCGCTCGTGGCAGCAGGCCTGCGCCTGATTGAAGCGCGGGCCGCCCTCACCACGGCCCTCCGCCCCCTAGCGCAACTCGCCCACAACACCATCAGCGGAGCCCGCGAAAAACTCGATCTGGACTACACCCCGAACCCGCCTGACAACTTCGCTGCAGCCCTCGCCTCAGCGCGGCCAGAAGACACCCGTCTGCGCCAGACCACCGTCGGCCCGCACCGGGACGAACTCGTTCTCTCCCTGAGCGGGCGACCTGCCACGCTTGGCTCCGAAGGCCAGCAGCGCACGCTGGTCCTGGCGCTGCGTCTGGCCGCCGCCCGGTTGCTGGAGGCCTATTTCGGCACGCCCCCGGTCCTGCTGCTGGACGACATTTTCGGCGAGTTGGACAGCACTCGCCGCGCAGCCCTCTTGGAACAGTTCCCCAAAAACGCGCAGCAGATCATCACGACCACCCAGCGGGAGTGGCTTCCTGCAGAACTCTCCGCCCGGGTGATCGCCCTTCCGTGAACACCCGGCCCCTCCTCCCCAAACACCTCGGAGCAAACCGGGCGACATCAAAATCATCCTGCATTTGATTAACAGCATGAGACTCGACCTATGGCTCTGGGCCGTGCGCGCCTTCAAAACCCGGCCCCTCGCCGCCGGAGCGGTCCGGGGGGGAAAGGTCAAAGTGGAGGAGCAGTCCGTCAAACCTGCGCACACCGTGCGGGTGGGCCAAACCATCACGATCAGGATGGATTCAGGTGAGGTTCCGTGGATTCGAACGCTGAAAGCCCTCGACTTCCCCTCCTCCCGGGTGGGTGCCAAACTGGTTCCCCTTTACATGGAGGACACCACTACTCCTGAGGAACGCGAAAAGGCCGAACTGCGTGGGTCCCTGCAGCCGGGCTTCCGGGCGCACGGCAGCGGTAGGCCCACCAAATCCGAGCGCCGGGCCCTTGATGAAATGTACGGCCGGACGCCGGAGGAGTAGACTGCCGCACCCATTCATCCCAGCTTTTCTTCCGGACGCCCGCGGACCTTGCTGCATCTGGCGGGTATCGGCGCCAGGAAGATTGCTTTGACGTGGCAAGAAATGACCCGCCGCCAAACCTTTGTGCACGGCCACTCTTGCGGCGAGACTTCCCGCAACTGCAGTCCCAAGGCGGACGCCGCCGCGAGATTCGCGGTTTCTTGCGTGCCTCGGCACCCCTGATACGGCTAACCTATGACCTACCTATGAGCGAACTTAGCCGACGAATAAACAGCCCACTCAGCCGGCGCGCCGTCTTGAAAGGTATCGGCATTGGCGCCGTTCAGGCTGTGCTAGGGTCGCGTGTATCGCTGGGAAACGAAACAATCCAGTTGCCCTTCGCAAACGGCGAACGCGAACTGGTGCAGTATCCCCAGAAAAGGCCACTCATCCGCCTGACTTCGCGGCCGCCCCAACTGGAGACCCCCTTCTCCGTGTTTAACTCCGGAGTGCTCACCCCGAACGACGCGTTTTTTGTGCGGTATCATCTTGCGGACATTCCACTCGAAATCGATCCCCTCACCTACCGTTTGAACATTTCCGGGAAGGTCAAACAGGTGCTGGACTTGTCTCTTTCCAGTCTTCAATCCAGCTTCGAACCCTCGGAAGTGGTTGCAGTAAACCAGTGTTCTGGAAACAGCCGGGGCTTTTTCACCCCCCGGGTTCCGGGCGGGCAAATGGGCAATGGCGCCATGGGCAACGCGCGCTGGAAGGGGGTTCGCTTAAAGGATCTCCTGGAAAAGGCCGGCGTCGAGGCAGGTTCGCGGCAAGTGTTGTTCGACGGCTTGGACCGGCCTGTCACACCCGGCACTCCGGATTACATCAAGGCGCTTTCCCTTGACCAAGCTTTGGACGGAGAAGTGCTCGTCGCCTACCAGATGAACGGCGAGGACCTCCCCATGCTCAACGGGTATCCCTTGAGGTTGGTGGTGCCCGGCCACTACGGAACCTACTGGGTCAAGCACTTGAGCGCGATCACAGTCGTGGACGAAGCCTACTCGGGGTTTTGGATGGGTACCGCCTATCGGATCCCCGACGCAGCGGGAGCCTGCGTGGAACCAGGCTCGGCGCCCAAAGCCACGGTCCCGATCTCCCGGTTCAACGTGCGCTCGTTTATCACCAGCCTCACCGCCGGAAGCATTCTGAAGGCGGGCAGAGAGGAGCATTTGAGAGGCATTGCCTTTGACGGCGGCGCGGGAATCCGGGAAGTGCTAGTCTCCAGCGACAGCGGGCAGAGTTGGAGAGCGGCGACGCTCGGCGCGGACTTGGGAAGGTACTCCTTCCGAGAGTGGCATCTTCCGGTGACGCTCGCGCGCCCAGGTCCCGCGGACCTGTTGGTGAAGGCAACCAACCGGATCGGAGAATCCCAGCCCATGGAGGCGCTCTGGAATCCGGCTGGATACATGCGCAACGTGGTCGAGCGAACCCGAGTCGAAGTTTTGGCGTGAGGATTCAAATTAACATAAAATCATGAAAACCAATCTGAAGAGTGCAGGTTTCGCTTTGATTTTCGGGCTGGCTCTTTTCTTCGAGGTTGCGGGGTTTGCGGGGCCGCTAAAAATCGTTCTTCCCCCCGAGACAGCCTCCTTTCGGACGGCTCCAGGCGCGGAGATCGCGATGGCCCAGTGTTTGCAGTGCCACTCCGCCGAATACATCACCTCGCAACCGCCTCTGGGGCGGGACGCCTGGAAGGCCTCCATTGCAAAGATGCGCGCAAAATACGGCGCAGCGGTATCACCCGAAGCCGAGGCTGTATTGCTGGAGTATCTGGTGGCCACTTACGGCACGCCCGCGGGGCAGCGCCCCTAAATGTAAGGCGGGACGGCTACACCCAGCGCGCCCAAAGTCGCGCCCCCAGGACCGCAGGCATCCTGTCTACCCTCCCCCCAACTTCCCAGCGAAGCGGAAAGGGCGGTGTAACAACGGCGGCCCCCAGGGCGCGTCCATCCGGCGGAAATTGCTGCTTTTTTTCTCGTCAATCCAAAGCGCAAGCCATTATCGCTGTGGTCTTTAATGGTTTTTTGCGGCAACGAGATAGGACTGTGGCAAGATTGTCACACAGGAGCCACATGGGTGTCACACACGGATCCGATAGTTGGGGCGTTGGCAGGGTTGTGCAGCGATGCCCTCACCTGACACACCTAATCAAAACACACCCAAAATGACACACCTCAAGCAAAACAAGCAGGCCAGCGCGTTCACAAAGGGCGCGGCAGCCGTGTTGCTCGCCTCCTGCTCCTGGGCACTCCCAGTCGTTGCAGCAGATGATGCCATGACCGAACTTCTCGGAACCCTCCGCCAGCGCGGCACCATCAGCGAAGCGGAATACCAGCGCATGAAGCCCCAGGCTGAAAAGCAGGCCGCTGCCGCCTCCAGCGCGCTGAACAAGGATACCTTGAAACAGGAATGGTTCGGCAAGATGTCCATCCGCGGTTACGTCCAGACCCGCTACACGCACGTGTTCGGGTCCGGGGCGGACGGGAACGGCAGGCAAGCCCTCCATTCACCTACCGAGCCCAACGTGTCTGAAAGAGACACTATCTTCATGCGCCGGGCGCGTATGATTTTCAGCGGCGACGTGCACGACCACCTCTACCTGTATGCCCAGCTGGACTGGCAGGCGGGTGTCGCAACCGGATACAACGAAGCCGCCGCCTCCGGCTTGCAGACCCGCGACATGTACGGGGATATCTCGCTGGACCACGACAAGGAGCACCGCATCCGCATCGGTGTCTCTAAGGTTCCCTATGGCTTCGTGAACCTCCAATCCAGCCAGAACCGGCTCTCCATTGAACGTCCCGAGGCGCTCAACAGCGCGGTCGAAGGCGAACGTGACCTGGGATTGTACTACATGTGGGCGGACAAGACGGCAAGGGCCCGCTTCCGTGAACTGGTCCAGCTTGGGTTGAAGGGATCCGGCGACTACGGCGTGTTTACAGTAGGTGCCTACAACGGGCAGGGACTAAACAAATACGATGCAAACAGAGCACCTCATGTGGCGGCTCGTATCGCCTACCCTTTCAAACTTGACAGTGGCCAATTTTTCGAAGTGGGCCTCTCTGGATATGACGGCAAATTTGTATTGAATACAGGCACGTCAAATTCAGCTCTAACTGGCAACTTTGCTACTAACGCGAAAAATGCCACTCAATATGTGGATCGCCGCGTAGCAGCGAACTTCGTCTGGTATCCGCAACCCTTTGGAATGGAGGCGGAGTGGACGTTCGGGGAAGGGCCTGAGCAGGGAGTAAGATATGATTCAGTAGGGGGTGGAACAGCGACCAATCGGATTACTATTGAAAACCTTCATGGTGGGTATGTGTTGTTTAATTACAAGGCAGATACAGATATCGGCACAATCATTCCATTCACCCGTTGGAGCTATTTTGATGGGGCGCGGAAGTTTGCGGAAGCGCGCACTCAAAATGTGAATGAGCTCGATCTCGGCGTTGAGTATCAACCTTGGCCGAGCTTCGAGGTGGCCCTCCTTTACACTCGGGCCTTCTATCGGACAAACACTGGTAGCTCATCCATGCATCTCGTCAAGGACGTGGACCGTGTAACCTGCCAGTTGCAGTACAACTTCTAGTCCCAGCAGGACAGTTAGTTCCTTAGAGGCTCTCCCGCATGCGGGGGAGCCTCTTTGCTTTGTACCCGAGCGTACTGCGAGGGCCGGCGTGAAAGCGGATGAATCCTGCCGGTTTGCAAGTGCAGGACCGCCGGTGGACGGAACGCTTCACTGACTCGTAGGAATCCTTGAACCTTAGTTCCCGCACAAACCCCTGCTCTGATAAATTCATTCCCTTTCCAGTTGTCGCCAAGCTCATTTTCCGGCACGTCAAAGCCCATCACCCCGTTTGCTAAACTCATCAGCTTGGTTGAATTCATCGGCAAAATGCGTCTCACCGATGCGATCCATGATTTCATGCCGTTCCAACTCAACAGCCCTAACGCCCTCCTCCCCGCTCATACCCTGACGGCGTTTTTCTCCTCAGGGATTGTCGGCACGAGTCGCTTTTCCCACTCTGAATGGCTGCGTGCAGACAAAGCCCTGCATGTCATGCTGGACATTCCTCGGTCTCCGGGCACCGACACCATTCGCAACTTCTTTTCACACTTTTCCCAGGACGCCGTCGAGCCGTTCTGGTGTCCCCTTTGGCGCTGGCTCTTGCCCCACTTTCCCGCGTGGGACCCATTTCCAAAGCCTACGCGCGCGGGATTGCCGCGTGGAGCGCCAAACAGGACGCATTTATTTTCTTAAGGCTTTTTTCGGCCCGCCTTCGTTGCCAGGGGTAGCATCAGAGGGCCAGAAAAGGGTCTGGTGCGTTGATCCGCAGCCTTGTCCGGAAGCTCCCTTCCATGGACCGAGATCAAGCCGGTTTGGGCTGGTTTTCCGAGAGAGGCAATTCGTTGCCGCGAGCAGCGGAAGCCCCATCCAGGGGGGGCGGCGAGGCCGGAGGCGGGGAGGCTGGCGTTTGCAAAGCGCATTAAATCCAAGTACTTGAACGGTGTGTTCACACTCAAAGAGACCGTCGCAATGCGGCTGCGCTTTCAGCGACCACTGAAGCTCCTCTTCTCCCCAAAGCCGGAATGGGAGGGCACCATGCGAAAAAGCTTCCGGCTTTCCAAGCACACCGTGCGGTTCGAGGCATTCAACGCTGGGACGCTCGCAGCGTGCGCCCACGGACAGCCCCCATATCCACCAACGCCTGCTCCATATCCACGCGGGTGGCGCTGTCTCCGGGATAGCGGGTATTGCTCGCGTAGTTGGTTAGATTTTCGGCTGCGCGGCTGAGGTGGTTCCAGTCCGGATACACTTGCGTCAACTGCTGCAACAGACTGCCCAGATCGTGTGTCT
>JBIKSY010000341.1:0-4012 GCA_044348365.1 Chthoniobacteraceae bacterium | reverse complement strand
AATCTCCAGCTTATGTCCTCCGGATCCTTCACCAAAAGATCGAGAGGGAACGACTTGGGGATAGCAGATCGGATCGCCATCGCGCGCTCCCTATTCCTCACTCCAGATGGATCTTTCGGCATGACCACCATCAGATCGACATCGGAATCCTCTGTGGGATTCCCGTAGGCGTAGGATCCAAACAGCACGATCTTAAGTGGCCTGAACTGTCGGGCCACGTTTTCCGCGTAGGTCTCGATTTGCCGCTGGGTGATCACAAGCCCAAGCCTACACCTGTCCGAGGGGCGCTTCAACTCCCTGATTCCCACCGGGGATTGGCCCCTTTTTCCCGGTCCTTATCTTTTCTTCCACTTTTTCCCCGCATCCACCCATCCAAGATCAAATTGAGCTCCGATTTCATCGGAATGGGATGCTCCGCTGAAGACCTGCTGAAACGCCACGAACGCCTGCTTTCCGAGCGCGCCATCTGGGAGGCGCACTGGCGCGAAGTTGCCGAACGCGTCCTTCCCCGAAGCGATTTCTTCGCTGGACGCCGCACGCCGGGCGAAAAACACACCGAACTCCTGTTCGACGCTACCGCCTGTCTTTCACTTGAACGGTTCACCGCTGCGATGGAGTCCATGCTTATCCCGCGCCCACAGCGGTGGCATGGGTTGCGCGTCCGGGACGAAGTGCTTCAGGAAAACGTCGAGGTGAAGAAATGGTTGGACGAGGTGGCGGACATCCTCTTTGCCGAACGCTATGCGCCTAACGCCAACTTCGCCTGTCAGGCCAACGATGTGTTCATGTCCTTGGGTGCGTTTGGCACGGGGGCGCTTTTTATTGAGTCCAGCACCGAAGGACTCCGCTACCGCTCGATCCATCTCGGGGAAATCTGTATCGCCGAGAACCATCAGGGCGTCGTGGATACCGTGTTCCGCAAGTTCCAGCTTACAGCACGGCAGGCTGTGCAGCGGTTTGGCGCGGACGTGCTTCCCGACAAGATCGCCACCGACGCCGAGGAGCGGCCTGACACGCAGCACGAGTTTTTGCACGCGGTGTTCCCAAACCCGGAACGCGTTCCCGGTGCGCTTAACCATCGGGGCATGGCGTTCGCGTCGTATTACATTGCAGTCCACGGACGCCGGATCGTTAGCGAAGGCGGTTACCGCACCTTTCCCTATGCCGTGGGCCGGTACACCACGGGACCCAAGGAGGTGTACGGCCGTTCTCCTGCGATGACCGTCTTGCCAGAGATCAAGATGGTCAATGAGATGAGCAAGACCGTCCTGCGCGCCGGGCAGAAGGCGCTCGATCCGCCGTTGCTCTTGCAGGAGGACGGTGCGCTTTCCAGTTTCGACCTGCGCCCCGGCGCCTTGAACTTCGGTGGCGTCAACGACCAGGGCAACGCGGTGGTGCTCCCACTCGACCTCGGGAGCCGGGTGGATATCGGCGACGAGATGATCGAACGCCGCCAGAAGGCGATTAGCGAAGCGTTCCTTGTAACGCTCACTCAGGTGCTCGTGGCCACTCCGCGCATGACCGCAGCCGAAGCCCTGCTGCGTGCGCAGGAGAAGGCGGCGCTCCTTGCCCCCACCATGGGGCGCCAGCAAAGCGAGTTTCTCGGCCCAATGGTGGAGCGCGAACTGGATCTGCTTTCCCAAATGGGCGAACTCCCGCCCATGCCACAGGCGCTGCTCGATGCGGGCGGTATCGTGGATGTCGAATACACCTCGCCGCTCAACCGCGCCCAACGCGCCGAAGAAGGACTCGCAATCCTGCGCACGATCGAAAGCGTGACTCCGCTGGCGCAGGTGGACCCTGGCGTGATGCTGCTCTTTAACGCGGAAGCCGTGGCGCGGGAATTGTGTGAGATCAACGGAGTGCCCGCCAAGCTGCTGCGCACTTCCGAGGAAGTCGCCGAGCTCCGCAAGCAGGGCGTGGTGCAGGCCGACGGACTTGTGAGCGCGGGTTATGTGGGGGCGCAGGCAGTGGCGAATCTGACCGAGATGCAAACCATCGCGGCAGGCGTTCCGGCTACCAGCGGAGTGAAGATCAGCGCGGGAGGTCAACCATGACGCGACTGCTCGAACGCATTCTCAACCGGCGCCGCAATTACCGGCTCCTCTTTCTCGATGCCGACAACAAGCCGAACCGGGCCGCCGAGGTGGTCCTCGCCGATCTGCGGCGCTTCTGTCGTGCACAGAGCAGCACTGCCGCGGTCAATCCGCTGACGCGTTCCGTCGACCCGCTGGCGATGGCCATGGCCGAGGGCCGGCGCGAAGTTTGGAACCGTATCCAGGCGCATCTGAACCTGTCCGACCGGGACATCACGCACCTTCAGGAGGAACCCTGAGGATTTCCTTAAACACCCACACCTTTGCTTTCATCGTATGACTACAGCCGTCGAAACCGATCCGACCGTTTCCCCTACCAACACCGCTCTGGAGCAGGCCGTCCCCTCGTGGGTGGACGCCATTAGCGATCCCGAGGTGCTCGGCTACATCCAAAAGAAAGGCTGGAGCGCGCCAGCAGATATCGTGCAGGGCTACCGGAATCTGGAGAAGCTAGTCGGCAACGAAAAGGTCCCGCTACCCAAGAGCGAACAAGACGCCGAAGGCTGGGAACGTGTTTTCGTCGCCCTGGGTCGCCCAACCACGCCTGATGCCTACAAACTGCCGGACGCTGATGCCGCCGCCAAGTTCCACGAGGTCGGCCTGAACCCGCGGCAAGCGGAGTCGTTGTCTGGCTGGCTGAGTGAAAGCCGGGAGCACGCGGCAAAGACCGCCGCCGAGGAAGCTGCGGCCAAGCGTCTAGTTGAGTTGGGGGCGGTCCGATCCGAGTGGGGCGTAGCCTACGAGGAAAACCTGCGCCTCTCGGAGCGCGCCGTGAAGGAATACGCCCTCACGGAGCACGCGCCCAAGATCGAATCCGCCATGGGCACGGCAAACTGGCTGAAACTAACCGCGCAACTGGGCCGGGGCTTAGGCGAACACGCGTTTACCACCGGGGGCGCGCCACAGTTCGGAATGACCAAGGAGGAAGCCATCGAACAGATCGGAGCGCTGACCCGGGACCGCGACTTCATCAAGCGCTACCTCTCCGGAGAGCACGAGGCCACGGTGAAGATGAAGACCCTCCACGCTGCGGCTCACAGGCAGCAGGATTAAGTGAGGCAGCCGTGAGGGGCGGATCTTCCCCGGTGACGTTGTTTGCCAACTGAGCACCAGCGCAACGCCCCTCGGAACACGCACTCCCAATGAGACTGCCGAAGCTCGGGGATGAGGGCGGGAGACTGCCTAGGCCGCCTGAAGTCGCGCTCTCAGAGACTGGCCCTGAGTATGCAGTCTCACGAGTTGCACCGACTTCAGTGTGTGCAAGCCGTAGGTGCGCCCGGATGCATCTACGAATTCCACCTCGAAAGCATCTTTCCCCAATTGCTCCACGATTGCGCCCACTTCGCCCGCGAAAAGTCCCAACTCCGGTAGATCTGCCACCAGAGCCACTGTATCCAGAAGTTGTATCGAGTTAGTATCCATAGGGATTTAGAGCGAAGTTAACACAAAGACTGTGGTCAGGCGAGGGAAGTCTTCTCCTGAGCGAATGATCCATGCGGAGCGAATGACCGCGCTTCCATTTCCAGTCTCAAAGGCAAAATCGATTGAATATCGTTTTCCGTGTGGATCTTCGTGCTCAACTGCTGCGATCGCATGAGCCGCCACCCATCCGAGCGACTCGGCGATGACCTCCGCGTCCTGTGATTCAATCCCAAGGGCTTCCTTGAAAAGACGGGCTTTGTGGCCACCGACCGGATGAGTTGCACATAAGCTGTAATCTAGCAGCTTGCGCAAATCTATGAACGCCCTGTCACCGTTTGGAAGGTACACATTTCCACGCTACATCCAAAACGCCGAATAGCGATAGTTTGTGGTGTTACAGACGCAAAGCACCGTTCCGGTACGGAAAAATATTTTCACAGCCATCCCACAGCCTGAGGAAACCGAGGTTCTGAAGGGACTTTTACAGAGGGAGG
>JBIKSY010000340.1:0-4015 GCA_044348365.1 Chthoniobacteraceae bacterium | reverse complement strand
CGCTGCTTTGGTGCGGGTTCGCACTCGCGGCGCTGGGCTCCCCGGCGGGCTGGGTCTGTTTGCTCTGCCCAGTCCTTATGCTCTACTTCCTGCTGCGCGTCACCGGCATCCCCTTGACCGAGGAGTACGCGCTCAAGAGCAAGGGCGACGCTTACCGCGAGTACCAGCGCACCACCAGCGCCTTGGTGCCGTGGTTTAAAAAACCACCAGCCTCCCCGCCATCCAAACACTCACTTTCATGAGCTTTATCGACCAACTGCTGGAAACAAACGCGCTCCCCGACTTTCTGATCCGCATCGGCATCCGCCGCCTCCTGCGCCAGACCCTCGCGGAAAAACTGGCCGGTGACACGGAGTCCCGCCAGGCCACGCTGCTCGAACACATCGCGGGGCTCAAAAAGAGTCCCATCGCCGTGCAGACCCAGGCGGCAAACGAGCAGCACTACGAGGTGCCCACCCGCTTCTACCAACTCTGCCTTGGTAAACGGCTCAAATACAGCTCCGGCTACTGGGATTCCGGTGTGTCCACGCTCGACCAGGCCGAGGAGCGGATGCTGGGGCTCACTTGTTCCAGGGCCCATCTCTCCGACGGCCAGAGCATCCTCGAACTGGGCTGCGGCTGGGGCTCCCTTTCCCTCTGGATGGCCGAGCACTACCCAAACGCCCAGATCACAGGCGTCTCCAATTCCAGAACCCAAAAGGAGCACATCGACGCGGAGGCAAAACGCCGCGGCCTGAGTAACCTAACGATTCTCACGGCAGACATGAACGTGTTTGACACGACGCTCCGGTTTGACCGCGTGGTTTCGGTGGAAATGTTTGAGCACATGAAAAACTACGAAGTGCTTCTGGGCAGAATCTCGTCCTGGCTGGTGCCCGGGGGAAAGCTCTTCGTCCACATCTTCACCCACCGTGAAGTGGCTTACCACTACGAGGACCGGGACGCCTCCGACTGGATGACCCGGTACTTTTTCGCCGGCGGTCAAATGCCCAGCAACGATCTACTTCTCTACTTCCAAGGGCACCTCCGGATCGAACAGCACTGGGCTGTCTCGGGAACCCACTACGCAAAGACGGCGGAGGCTTGGCTCGCAAACACGGACGCCCACCGCTCGGAAATCTGGCCTCTTTTTTCCGAAACCTACGGGGCGAAGGCCACCCAGCGCTGGTGGGTCTACTGGCGTGTCTTCTTCATGGCCTGCGCCGAACTCTGGAACTTCCACGACGGCGAGGAATGGATCGTCTCCCATTATCTGTTTGTGAATCCCCAAGACGCAAAACCCTAGCGCCCGCCCACGGATGAAGTCCCGCCCCCTTCTCTCTGCCCTTCTCCTTGCCGCCTCCTGTGTCCATGCGGAGGAAGGACCGGCCGCCGAGCTCCTCAAAAAGGGGGACCGTCTCGACGCCCAGTTTAGGAGTACGGACGCCATGGGCGTGTTTCTCGAGGCTGAGAAGTTGGATCCCAACAACGTCGAAATTCTCTGCCGTCTGGCCAAAACTCACGACGAGGCGATGGTAGACACCGCTTCGAAGGCGGAACAAAAACGTCTGGCGGAGGCCGCACTCGGGTATGCAAAGCGCGCGGCTGCCCTCAATCCCAAAAGCGCCAAGGCCCAGCTCTCGATGGCGATCACCTGCGGCCGGCTAGCTCCTTATTTGGACAGCAAAGCCAAAATAGCCCATTCCAAGCTTGTCAAGGAACACGCTGAAAAAGCCCTCGAACTGGAGCCCTCCAACTCATACGCCCACCACATCCTCGGTGCTTGGAACTACGAGATGGCCAGCCTCAGCCCCTTGCTGCGCACGGTCGTAAAACTCGTTTATGGCAGCCTGCCTCCCGCCTCCTTTGAGCAGGCAGAAGCCTTTTTGCAAAGGGCCGTAACCCTCTCCCCAAACAAGGTTTCCCATCGTATCGAACTGGGCAGGACCTACGCGGCCCTCAACAAAAAAGACCTCGCCCGCGAGGAAATCTCCAAGGGCCTTTCGCTCCCCGACCGAGAAAAGGATGATCCTAATACGAAGCTCCGAGGGAAGGCCGCCCTCGCGAAACTCTGACCCCGGCCACGAGCCGCCCCCTTCACCGAACCCCGCTGCCCTGCCGCGTCTGATTCAACTCCAAACGAGTCTCCCAGAAAGCCCGCCACGCGCAGCGCTGGTACTCCCGGGCCTCTCCCTCAGAAAGCAGGTCCGGCGGCGCCCAAAGGCCCTCCGGGGATTCGCCGCTCAACGCCGCGTACAGACAACAAGCAGACAGGTACGCGCCCCTCGCACTCGCGTGAATCCAATCGGCATACAACCGCTCCAGCGCCCCCCGCTGTGGCCGCCCGCCAAGCACCCCCATCCACGCCTTCACACACGGTGCGACGGCAGAACTCAGACGCTCCCCAAGCCACACGTTCGTCCGATGATGCGCCTCGTAAGCGGCCGGATACTCAATCTCCTTGGCCACAGGTGTTTCGTAAATCAACAGCCGTGCCCCACACCGCCGAGCCTCTTCCTCGTACCCGCGTCCCAGCTCCAGTAAATCCTCCCTGCTGGTGCGGTAAAACGTCTCCACTACCACCGTGTCCCAGCCGCCCGCGGCGATGCTACCCCGCGCCGTGTCATGCGCCACCCCGTCGCTCCAGTGTCCGCGCATCCCCGTACCCATGCGCGTTTGTTCCCCCGCCACGATGCGCACCCGTCCTTCAGGAGCCGAAGCTGAGATTTGCTCCACCAAACACGGCACGTTTCCACGGATCGTATGGCTCGAGCCGATAAAGAGCACACGTTGCAACCGGCGAGGCCCGCCCGATCCCCTTTCCCGCTGCAAGAGACAGGCCGCCTCACGCGTCGGACTTGAGACGGCAGTTTGCCCCGCCATCCGTGCCACCTCCGCGAGTGCGAGCCTGGCTCCCACATCCGCCCCCTCTTCCCGCAAACACTTCCCCAAAAGCAGCTGCCTCCGGGCCCGCACCTCCTCCACCTGCTGCCGGCGCCCCTTCCCTTCACCGCCTTCCATCCCCGAGAGCCCTGCGACCATCTGGGAGAGCGTCTCGCGGCATTCCGAAAAGGCACGTTGCGCCCAAAGCGAGTGCGCCAACGCCAACCGAACCCGTTCGCGCTCAGACAACCCTAGCCCCGGCTCCGCGAGAAGCGCCCGCTGCAGCAACTCCGCCTCGGGATGCGCCCGCAACTCCACAGCGGCGGACGCCCCGAGCTGCAGCGCCTCCATACGCCACGCCGCCGGTAGCCGCGGCGTCTGCAGCAGAGCCTCAGAAGCCGCCCGCACCTTGGTCCAGCCCGCCGGCGTCCCGTAGAGGGCGTACCCCCTGGCCACCATACGCCAGGCGCCCTGAATCACAGGCAGGGGCAGTCCCGTCTCACGAAGCAGCTCCTCCGCAGAGGCCGACGCACTAAAATCGTCCCCCTGCCCAAGCTGCTCGAGGGCCCGTTCCCACAGCACCTGAACACTGGCACCCATTCCCTCCAACTCCTCCAATCCCCCCTGCGCTGCCGCCGTGCTCCCCGCTGATCCCGCACAGCCAATCCCTACAGAAACAAGAAATCCGGCAAGTCCCCTCCAGCCTGGCCACCACGCGGGATCTTCCCGTCTGCCAGTACCGCTCGGTAGGTGTCTTGTCACATGCATCCCGCCCGCTTCGCAGAAGCCGCCACGCAGCGCAATGCTTTGAGGCGTTCCGGTGTCAAATTTCTGCACCAGACCCTTCAGGTACCACATAAGCGGGCCATTGAAAATCAGAGTGGTGGGCAGTGAGGGAATCGAACCCCCGATTCGCCAAAGGGAGTCCATGCATGTCCACGGTTGCCTGATTTGGTTGCACTTGTGAATTGGTGGATTACGGTGGATCTTCGTGGATTGTACTACTATAAGTACTACACCATGGCAGTCATCTTCAGGCGCCCGCACTCCCGGTACTGGCACGCAGGGTTCATCGACAAAAGCGGCAAGCGGCGCAACGCCAGCACAGGAGTCACCGGCGCTAAAGAAGCCCAGAGGATTGCCAACGCCTACG
>JBIKSY010000339.1:0-4017 GCA_044348365.1 Chthoniobacteraceae bacterium | reverse complement strand
GCCTAAGTTTGCGGTGTGCGTTTTTGTGCAGGGGGCAAAGTCTGGGGGAGGGGTTTCCGCTCCGATTGCCCAGCGGATTTTGGAGCAAGCGCTGGCCCTTGAGAAGGGGTACGACCCGGGGGTGACCTGGCTGGACCCGGCGGTGGGAAGTTTTTCGCAGGTGGATGAGGTGAACTTCAAGACCGGACCGGTGTACACGGGGGAGGCGGCGGATCGTGAGACGGCTGACCATCATGCGGAGCCCGCCGCCAAGCCTGTGCGCAAAAAACCGGCGGCGGCGGAGGCGGCCCCGGACATCAAGCCGGATGCCGACGAACGGGGGAGCGTCTCTAAAAAAGCGGCGTTGGAGGAGAGCAACGAGAAAAGAAGCTTTTTTGAGCGGATGTTCGGCCCTAGAAAGACAAGTCCCCCTGTCTCAACACCCCCAACACCCCCGGGCAAGCCCGCCCGCTAATTTCCAGTGTTTTTTAACCTTTTTCCCAGACTTTTATCCATGACCGAACGCGTCAAACGCCTTCTCGGTTTCGCTCCAAGGCGGACCGGTAACACCCTTGTAATCAGTTCCGAAAAGCTAGAACGCCGGGTCGCCCTGCTCGAAAACGGCATCCTTGAGGAATACTCCATCGAACGGCAGACCGACCGCAATATTGTTGGGTCGATTTTCAAGGGGCGTGTTAAGAACATTGAGCATGGCCTCAAGGCCATGTTTGTGGACATTGGGTTCGAGAAAAATGCGTTTCTCCACTTCTGGGACGCGCTTCCCGCGGCCCTTGACAGCGGGGTCGAGCAGGTTGAGCGCGGTGGCGGCCAGCGCGCCAACAACAACAAGCGCATTTCAGCCAAGGACATTCCGGACATCTATCCGATCGGTAGCGAGGTGCTTGTCCAGGTGACCAAGGGCCCCATTTCCACCAAGGGCCCCCGGATCACCACCAACGTTTCCCTGCCCGGGCGCTACCTGGTGTTGATGCCGTACAGCGAGCAGAGCGGGATTTCCCGGAAGATTGAATCCCCCAAGGAGCGGGAGCGCCTCAGGAAAATTTTGCGGGAACTGGATGTGCCTCCTGGAATGGGGGTGATCATCCGTACCGTGGGTGAGGGGCAACGTGCCCGCTATTTCGTGCGGGATTTGGGGCTGCTGCTTGAGCAGTGGCGTAAAATCGAGGAGGTGGTGAGCAAGCGACCCGCTCCTGTGTGCGCGTTTGAAGAACCCGACCTGATAGAGCGGACCGTCCGCGACTTTCTCACCGACGAAATTGACGAAGTCCATTGTGACGACGAGTCGGCCGTCAAGCGGATGGGCGAACTGGTGGGCCAGATTTCCAAGCGCTCCAAGAGCCGTATCCAGCATTACTCCGGGACGATGCCGATTTTTGAGAACTTCGGGGTCCAGAAGCAGATTGACGACGCCTTTCACCGGCAGGTGTGGCTGCCTTGCGGCGGTTACATCGTCATTGATGAAACCGAGGCGCTCATTGCCATTGACGTCAATACGGGCCGCAACAAGGGCGGCAAGGATGTCGAGAAGACGATCCTGCAAACCAACATTGAAGCGGCCGACGAAATGGCCCGGCAGATGCGGCTTCGCAACATCGGCGGTTTGATCATTGGCGACTTCATCGACATGAAGAGCCGCAAGGACCAGCAGACGGTTTTCCAGCGGATGAAGGACCGTTTGAAGCGCGACAAGGCCAAGACCCATGTGCTGCCCATATCCCCGCTGGGGCTGATGGAGATGACGCGGCAGCGCGCCCAGGAGTCCATTTCAGGGGCCGTGTACGAGTCCTGCCCCTACTGCAACGGCCGTGGCAAGGTGAAGAGCTCGATGACCATGAGCGTGGAACTCCAGCGGGCGATGCACTTGGTGCTGCGCAAGTATCCCGAGATCCACGAACTGAAGGTGACGGTGAATCCACACGTTTTGCAGCGTTTGCGCGCCGAGGATGAGGAACTCCTCATTGAAATCGAGCGGAAGTACGCTGGCCGCCTGACCTTCCGCGCGGACCCAACCTACCACCACGAGCGTTACACGATCGTCGATTCCAACACCGGCCAGGAACTGAAGGGCTAGTCCGAGGAGGTTTTCCGGGCGCGCCTCGGGTGCGTCGGGGGGCCGGAAATTTGTCTGGGTCCGCGTATGGAGGCGTTTTATCTGCACCGGCTCAGTCCCTTTCTTGTGGAGTTTGGGGGCGGGTCGGGGATCGGTGTGCGTTGGTACGGACTTTCGTACGTGCTTTCGTTTCTGGTGGCAAACTGGTTGCTGGTGCGACTGGCCAGGAGGGGGCTTGCGCCTATTGCGCCGGAAAAAGTGGGCGACTTCATCACCTGGGCCGCCCTGTTCGGCGTGCTTCTCGGAGGGCGCGTGGGCTTTGTGCTGCTTTATGATTTGCCCCATTTGCTGGCGGATCCTTTGAGCATTCTGCGTGTCTGGGAGGGGGGGATGGCGAGCCACGGGGGCATCCTCGGGCTCGTTTTTTTTACGCTCTACTACGCGCGGGCCAACCAGGTTTCGTGGACGGGAATTGGCGATGCGCTGGTGTGTGTCGCACCGCCCGGCATCTTTCTCGTGCGAATTGCCAATTTCATCAACGGGGAGCTCTATGGCCGGGAATCGAACCTGGGCTGGGCGGTGCAGTTTCCCACCGAAATCAAGGAGTCCCCGGAACTTCTGGAGGCTACTGCGTACGCAAACTTGCAGCCTGAGCTCGTGTTGGAGCAGTTGCGTTCAAAAACGGGAGCAGACCCCGCCGGACTTGAAGCCGCGCTGCGCAGCGTAGTGCCGCCCCGGCATCCGTCCCAGATTTACGAGGCCCTGCTGGAGGGGGCCCTGCTTTTTGTGATCCTTTGGACGCTCAAGACCCGTTTCCGCCTGCCGACCGGGGTCGTGACCGGCGCCTTTTTCGTGTTTTACGCGCTGCTGCGCATCGCCGGCGAACAGTTTCGCCAGCCTGAGGACTTCAACTTCGGCATGCCTCGCGGGGTTTTTCTGTCCCTGTTTCTTGTATTGCTGGGGGTTTGCTTTGCCGTTTTCGGGTGGCGGCGCCGGGATTACCTAGGCGGAGGTGCAGCCTCGGCTGCCGACCCGGCGGCGAAGGGCACGCGGGCGTAGGACCGTGGTCAGGTTATGGACTCGCCCGTTGGCTTAAACTGGGCATGCGCTCGGGGCTTTCCGTGGAACAGGAGCAGGGTAGGCTGCGGCAGGTCATGAAGAAGCGGCTAGATATTCTGGTGGTTGAAAGAGGCTTGTTTGAAAGCCGTGAGCGGGCGCAGCGCGCCATCATGGCTGGGTTGGTGAGTGTTGGAGGACAGCGGGCGGACAAGGCGGGGAGCCGGGTGCCGGAGGATGCCCTTCTGGAGGTCAAGGCTGGGGAGCGGTACGTGGGGCGGGGTGGCTTCAAAATGGAGGGGGCGTTGCAGGCCTTTGGCCTGAACCCCGAGGGTTGGATTTGTCTGGATGTGGGGGCCTCAACGGGTGGCTTCACCGACTGTCTGCTCCAGCATGGAGCGTGCAGGGTGTACGCCGTAGATGTGGGGCATGCGCAGATGGACTGGAAGATCCGGAGCGATGTGCGCGTACTGGCTCTCGAGAAGGTGAATTGCCGCTATCTGTCGGAGAAGGAGGTGCCCGAGAGCGTTGACCTGCTCGTGGCGGACGTTTCCTTCATCTCGTTGACCATGGTTTTGCCAGCCTCCCTGGCCCGTGTGAAGCCCGGGGGCAGGGCGGTGGTGCTCATCAAACCGCAGTTTGAGCTGCGGCGGGAGGAGGTGGGGCGGGGAGGGATCGTGCGGGACTCCGGTCTGCATCAGAAAGCAGTGGAGCGTGTCCAGCACTGGGTTGGCACCCAGCCGGGGCTCGAATGGCGGGGTTTAATAGAGTCCCCAATCAAGGGTGGGGATGGTAACGTGGAGTTTCTCGCATGGATCGTAAAATTGTAGGGATCATCGCCAACGGCACAAAGCCGGCCGCCGCCGCGTTGGTGGAGCGCGTCGTAAAGAAACTCACCGAGTTGGAGAGGG
>JBIKSY010000338.1:0-4027 GCA_044348365.1 Chthoniobacteraceae bacterium | reverse complement strand
GGGTCGATGTCATGCACGTCTCGTGGAGGCAGTTCTTCGACAGGATGCTTCTGCACAACATCTACTTTCCGGAGGCCCCGCTGCGTCTGGAAGGATTCGTAGATTCGTCCTCAGGACTCTGCCCTGTCTTCACCCAACCGGATGTGCATGCAGTGCGCGGCGCCCAACGCCCGGAAGTATCCGCGGCCATGGAGACCCGCGGATACAGCCGGACGCGTCACGACGATTACCATTCGCCCCTGCTTTTGGTGGAGGATCTTCACGATGGAAACGTGCTGGTCGACTCGGACGGCCAGTTGCACGTCATCGACCCCGTCATTTTTGTCAACCAGCGCCAGCCCTGAACCCTGTGCCGGCTTACCCGGCAAACCCGATCCGGGTCCTTGACGCCTGCGCGGCAGGGCTGCCTGCAAAGATCTCCGCCAGCGAATAGTCTTCGCTTTCGGGTAACCGCTTGCCCAGTCGAGCCGCCAGTCTTTCCGCCTCCGCATAGGACAACCGGGGGAACACCCGATGGCAGGTGAGCCGCCCGGGCCGCAACAGCGCCTGGTCGATTTCCGTGACTCTGCAGTTCACCGTGCAGATGATCTGGATCTTCAAAAAGTCCGACAACATGCCATCCGACAGATTCAAGATCACGCTCACCACGTCGTTGTTTTCGCCGGATCTCGGGGCAATCGCTGATTCGCAGTCCTCTAAAATCACCACAAACATCAGAGCCGGGTAGGTCCGTCTTTGCCTCGACCAAAACTCGATGAACTCAGGCTGCGATAGCGAATGCAGATTATTTGGCGGCAGAAAATAGAAGCGGTGTGTCTCTTTGAGCACCGACATGAGATGCCTGAGGTAATGGGTTTTTCCAGTTCCCGGCGGCCCCTCAAGGATCGAAATGCCGCGGTCGCGGGCGCGCAACTGCTCTACAAAGTTTGAGTGCCAATCCAGGCCGTGGGCGCCGTAGCGCAGAGCAAATTCCTCGTCGCCCAGCACGGTGGATTCGGGAAGCAGGACCGTTTCGCACTGCACGTCGTAGTTGACCTTCAAAAGATGGAAGCAGCCCCCGGAGGGATTCGCCTCAACGATCCGGTACGCATTGTCGAAAGCGGATAACACCCCCTTCGCACCTTCAATGGTAGCATCGTAGGCAGCGGCGCTTTTGGAATCCACGCACAGGAAACACTGCGGCCCGAACTGAAAGATGATTTTTTGCCAGTCGCTTGAGCACCGGTCGTCCTTGCCGGCCCGCAGGGACCTATAAATCGCGCTCGGAAATTCCGCGGCGGCGCGATTCAGGTCCCAGTCTCCCTCAAGAGAGTAGCCATGCACCGGTCCCACTCCAAAAGCGTGCATGAAAGGCAGACGGTCCCTGTATTCCACGCTCCAGAATTGTGGGTTCGAACCGATGTCGGAAATAAACTGGGGTGATACGACCCCTCGGCACGCACCGCCCGCTTCCGCGTTTTTCCGGCTTATAAGAGAGGATAGGGAGGGGGTCGGTTCCGTCATTGTGTCTGCTGTGGTTGGGGCTGGTTCCGTGGGCTCTTCCGGGAGAGCGCTGCGAAGTGTCACTGCCTCGCTCGGGGTCCTCGGTGCGACCCCCTGAGGGGGGGGTAGCGGAGCTCTTGTGCAATAATGATAGCACGCCGCCGGACGCCCCGCCTTCCGCTGCGTTCCGAACCCCGCCTTCCCTCCCAATGAGCGCACTGCCTCCACCGCCCCGAAAAACACCGCCGTAGGGCCAACACCCTATATGCGGCACGCACGCACTGATCTCACTCTTGTCCTGTCTGACGTCGCTCTTTCTTCTTGGGGGTTGCACGGAGAAAACCAGTGTCGCGATGACAGTCATGCGTGACCGGGCCGAGAGCTCAATCTCTGCTGGAGGTGAACAAGACCCTTGACACATTTTCGAAACCCTAGCACACGCAAGGGAGGACCGGACTTAAGCGCCCCCTCTGGGCACTGCTTCTCGTTGAATTGGTTTCCTGTGATCGCGCACCGGTCTATGTGCCCGACTCTGACTAACGGATGCGGTTTTGACCGAATACTATCCCTGCCTCATGCCCCTTCACGGCCGGCTCGTCTCTGAATCCCTTAAGAGCTGGCGCAATCTCGGCGCTTTCAAAAAGATGCGCTCCTCTTCCAAGGAGAAGGAACCCCACGCCCCCTACCCCCTTGTCAAACGCAGCGCCACTCTCCCGTCCACTGTGATTTGAGAGCCACCAGTGTGTGGCAACGCCCAGGCCGCCGCGCGCTTCATTGAACGCCACGCCCTCCTCCAGTCCCGCTTGACTTGAGAGCCTTCAGTGAATGGACGGCCCAAGGATAGCCCCCGGTGATTTGCCCCGGGGTGGTCCGTGGCCGCGGCGGGGATTCGCAGGTTCCCAATGAGCCCCACGCACACCATCACCCTCCGGGCCTCCCCCCCGGCCCCGCCGAAAGAACCGCCTCGTGACCCGCAAGCACCGTGCCGTCGCGAAGTTCGCCGCGGTCGATTTGCTTTTGAGCCCTCCCCGATTGTTTGAGTCGGCGCGCTCAGACACGCTTGCTCCGAATCGGGCCCGCAGCAAAAACACTTCTAGCTAAGTGAGGACCGTTTTCCTTGACTGAGTACCGACGCATGGACGCCTCAGAACAAACAACCCTTGGTGGCTACTACCGGTGGCATGCACACATCTATGACCTGACCCGATGGGCCTTTTTGTTTGGCCGAAGGAAGCTTGTTCGCAGAGTAGCACAACTAGGCACCCCTCGACGAATCCTAGAGATAGGCTGCGGAACGGGCAGTAATCTGGCTCAAATGGCCCTTGCATTTCCAGAGGCGGAAATCACGGGGATTGATCTGTCGGAAGACATGCTGCAGAAGGCGAAGCGAAAGCTCTTGAAGCATGGCGTGCGGGTCCGCCTGATCAACCGGACCTACGATGCCCCTCTATCCCCAGAGGCGCCGTTCGATGTCATCTTCATTTCTTACTGCCTCAGCATGATCAATCCGGGGTTTGAACAAGTGTTACGAGACTGCGCAGACGATTTATCCCCCACGGGATACATTGCAATCGTGGATTTCCACGCATCCTCGTCCAAGTGGTTCAAGCAGTGGATGAGCCTCAATCACGTGAGAATGGAAGAGCAGATCTCCCACTCCCTTGCGTCGCTTTCTTACGTGCCGGAGCGGGTTCAGACCAGCAAGGCCTTCGGCGGGCTCTGGGACTACCTTGTATACGTTGGACGCAAACCTGTGGAGGTAAAAGGGGGGCAACCGGCCTCGCCAGAAAAACCCACCAGGACGCGCTGAAGACTGCCTACGAGCTCGGGCACCGGGGGACAAACATGCTGCACACGCACTACAACCAGAACATGCGCAAGGAAGAGGCGGTTCGGTTCTGGGACATCCTGCCGCCTACCGCTGGACATTGACTTGGTTCACCCCGGCCATAGGCCAAAGCGGGACCAGTTTTATGTCATAGCGTGACACCGGCTTGAGTCCGGCGTCGGTGCTCATGGCACAGGGGGCCGTGGGAGGAAATTACTCGGCTTTGGGTAGCACTAGCTGGCGCCTAAGCGTCTCCAACTCACGTTTGAGAGGGGCCCAATACTCACGATCCCTGCGGCGCTCCACGAGTTCCTCCAAAAACAAAGCCTCCTCCACCGCATCAACCCTTCCATCCAGAGCCAGCCCAAGGAGGGACCGTTGTCCTTGTGCCCCAATCGCAAGTTCCCGGAAATCGTTGCAAAGAGAAACCAACAGCTCAGGCGTACGAAGTTCCCTCAGCCAAAACAGCACACTTGCAGGATCTGGCAGCTGGTCCCGGTTGTTAAAGAAATCGGCTTCCAAAAGACGGCGGATCATCGGCCAGTTCTTGTCCCGCTGTGTCTTTTTCGCCCTCACAAGATCCGCAATCTAAAGTATACGCCCAGCGAACTGCATCTACCGGTAGGCGTGCCCGTGCGGCAGTCTTTCCGGCATGCCGCGTTCCTCGTCAACCAGCCGCCGCCACCGCAGCGCGTCGGAAATCCGCAAACTCCTCTC
>JBIKSY010000098.1:0-13203 GCA_044348365.1 Chthoniobacteraceae bacterium | reverse complement strand
CTCATGGCGTTCCCCCACATCATGCGTGGCCAAGCTGATGCCGACAATTCCTTGATCCGCGTGGGCGTGATCGGTTGCGGCGGCCGTGGCTCAGGAGCAGCGGACCAGACGCTGAGCGTCCCCGGCTCCAACGTGAAGGTGGTCGCGATTGCCGACGCCTTTGCCAACCGCGTCGAGGGGCTCGCCAAGAACCTCAAGGCAAAGCACGGCGACAAGGTCGACCTGCCCCCGGAGCATTGTTTTGTCGGGATGGACGCCTATCTGAAGGTGCTTCCCCTCTGCGACATGGTGATCCTGGCGACGCCCCCCGGGTTTCGCCCTTTCCACTTCGCTGCCGCGGTTGCCGCCGGCAAGCACGTTTTCATGGAGAAGCCGGTCAGCGTCGACGCGGCGGGCACGCGGCGCGTTCTCGAGGCGGCTCGTGAAGCCGACAAGAAGGGACTCAAGGTCGTGGTCGGTCTCCAGCGTCATTATGACGACAAGTACCGCGAAACCGCCAAGCGCGTGCACGATGGCATGATCGGCGACATCATCCAGGCTAACGTGTACTGGAATGGCAGCGGGATCTGGTGGCGCAAGCGCGAAGAGGGCATGAGTGACTTTGTGGCGCAGGTGCACAACTGGTACCATTTTGCCTACCTTTCCGGCGACCATATCTGCGAGCAACACGTGCACAACATCGACGTGGCCAACTGGTTCATGGGACAGACCCCCGTAAGCGCCTTTGGCGTGGGCGGCCGCCGCGTGATCACGCCTGACCAACCGAGCGAGATTTTTGACCATTTCGCCGTGAACTACATCTACAAGAACGGCGCCTCCGTGGCGAGCCAGTGCCGGCAGTACCCCGGTCTGGGCCGCGTGAGCGAAGATTTCCGGGGCACCAAGGGCACCTGCGAAATTGGCAAGATCAGCGATTATAAGGGCAACGTCATCTGGAAGTACGAGGGCAAGTCCGAGAACCCCTACCAAGTGGAGCACAACGAACTGCACAACTTCATCCGGAAGAACATCGCCCACAACGATGCCGAGTACGGCGCGACCAGCAGCTTCTCCGCCTCACTGGCGCGGTATGCGGTCTACACTGGCAAGGAGCTCAAGTGGGATGCGACTCTGGCGCTCAACGACTCCGTGATGCCCGAGTCGATGGACCCCGGCGCGCCAGCCCCAGTCAAGGCGAACGCTGACGGCAGCTTCACCCTTCCTAACTCCCGCGACTACAAGCTCGTCGGCAGTTAGGTCCTGAGTCGGTGCTCTGGTGCAGCCGCGCATTCCTTTCCTGGGGTGCGCGGCTGACTTGTTTCGGACTCCAAGGTAGGAAGCCGGGGGGCCGCTCCTCAGCCGTGTCTTAGGGACAGGCTTTCAGTCCGAGTTCCAAATTCAAAAGTCAGCTCGGAGATCTCACTCGCGGTCTGCCTCGAGGGAAAGCACCACCGTCTCAAGGGCGTTGAGCGTGGCAGCGTCGGGTGCGGTCCACAGGCCGCGCTGGGCTGCTTCCAGCAGCTTTGCAGAGGCCTCGCGGAGGGCGTCCGGGTTGTGTGTGCGGAAAAAGGCCTCCTGGTCGAGAAGTAGCGCATGGGCGACCGCTTCGAAGTGGTGCCCGGCCACGATCCCCGTCGTTGCGCTGTAGCCGTAAAGGTAGTCGACTGTGGCCGCCATCTCAAAGGCGCCCTTGTATCCGTGGCGCTGCATGGCTCCGATCCAGCGCGGGTTGAGCGCCCGGCTGTGGAGGACGCGCACAAACTCCTCCTCCAAGGTGCGTATTCTTGGCACCTCGGGATTCGCAGAGTCTCCGTGGTAGTTGGCGGGCTCAGTTCCGCGCAGAACGCTCACGGCCGTATGCAGGCCGCCCTGAAACTGGAAGTAGTCGTCCGAATCCAGAATATCGTGCTCTCGGTTGTCCTGGTTTTGCGCCACGGCCTCCACCTGCGCAAGGCGCCGGCGGAGCGCGTCAGGCTCTTCGGTGAGGCTGCCGTCTGCCCCCGCTGCAAACTGGCCCCAGCGCACAAAAACCGCCGCCAGATCCTCTTTGGTCTCCCAGTTGCCCGCATCCAGAAGCGGCAGCAAGCCGGTGCCGTAGCTGCCCGGTCCCGAGGTGAACACGCGTAGTACCGCGGTGCGCTCAGCGCTCTCGGCCGATGCACCGCTGGATAGGAGTCGCTCCCTGTCGCTCTTCCAAGCTGCGCGGATCGGGTTGAGGGCGTCGGGCTCGTCCAGGGCGGCGAGCCGTTTGGGAATGGTGGCAAGCAGACGCACGGTGTCGCCAAAGGCGTCCCGGAAGAGGCCGGAAATCCGCAGGGTGATGTCTACCCGCGGCCGCCCCAGCAGTGCCGCCGGCAGGATCCTGAAGTCCACCACACGGCCTGAAGCCTCTTCCCAAACCGGTTCGCAGCCCCACAGCCAGAGGGCCTGTGCCAGGTCGTCCCCGCCGGTGCGCATGTTGGATGTGCCCCAAACCACGAGCGCCAGCGTGCGCAACGGCTCGCCATGGTCCTGAAAGTGACGCTTGAGCAACGACTCGCCCAAGGCCTTGCCGCAGCGCCACGCCGTAGGAGTGGGCACCACGCGCGGATCCAGAGCGTAGAAGTTGCGTCCAGTTGGGAGCACGTCGACCCTGCCACGGGTCGGGGCGCCGGCCGCCCCGGGCGGCACGAACCCTCCGGCAAGACCGTGCAGCAGATGGTCCATTTCTTCGGTGGTGCGTGCCAGAAGGGGCGCGAGAGATTCCCTCAAAAAGGTGCGCAAACTCGCAAGCGCGTCGTGTTCAGCCGGAGCGGAGCCTTCGACCAAGGCGTTGGCGATCCAGTCCCTAGCTTGACGGTCCAGTGCGTCGCGGGCCGCCGGGGGGAGCGTTTCGAGCACCACCGGCACCCCTTGGATCGCTTCAAAAAGTCCAACCCGTCCGCCGCTGGAAAGGCGCAGCAGACTGAGTAAAAAATCAACCTGCTGCTCGCCTTCGGGCGGGGAGCCCAAAATATGCAGCCCGGAGCGGATCTGGCTCTCCTTCAGCTCGCACAGGAAATTTGCGAGAGCGGAAAGTTCCTGGGAGGGAAGGTCCGCCCGCCAGGGGGCCTCCGCGAGGAGGGCTTCCATTTCGGCTTCAAGTTCCGCGGCGCGTCTGGGGTAGAGGGCGACGCAGTGGGTGTGCTCTTCCAGAAGGCGTTCCAGCGGCTCCATCTTGCCGTACAACCCGGCCCGGGTCAGGGGCGGGGTCAGATGGTCGACAATTACCGCGTGGGTCCGCCGCTTGGCCTGGGTGCCTTCGCCGGGGTTGTTGACGATGAACGGATAAAAGTGCGGTACCGCACCAATGCAAAGCCGGGGATAGTCGTCCGTGCCGAGGGCAAGCGCCCGGCCGGGTAGCCATTCCAGATTCCCGTGCTTGCCAAGGTGGACGATTACGTCGGCTTGGAATTCCTCCCGGAGCCAGTGGTAGAATGCGATGTAGCTCGGCGGGGGAGGAAGGTCGGGGCTGTGGTAGATCGCCTGGGTTTGTTGGGAAAAGCCGCGCGCGGGTTGGATCCCGAGGAAGACGTTGCCCAGTCGTACCCCCGCTACAGGGAGATGGTCCGGAAGCTCGTCGTTCCAGGCGGAGCGCAGTTCCTGTGCACGTTGCGCCGGCCAGACGTTCAGCAAGGCTTCGAGGGTTTCGCGGGGGACGGACTGTGCGGCTGTTTTGCCGTAGGAGCCCTCCGGATCGTTGGTGACCCCCAAAAGCAGGAGGCGCATCAAGGCGTCGGAGTCCGCCGGAATATGCTCCACGGCGTAGCCCGCCGCCGCGAGTGCGCGCAACAGTGCCAGCGCGCTTGCCGGGGTGTCGAGGCCGACCCCGTTGCCCACGCGACCGTCCCGGTTGGGATAATTGGAGAGCACAATGGCCACCCTCTTGTTGTTGGGCTCGAGCTTTCGCAGCCGCACCCAGCGCCCGGTCAATGCGCTCAGTTGCTCGATCTGGGCGTGGTCAGGCCTCAGTTTTTTGAGTGTACATTGGGAATCGGTGAGAAGCGTGGCTTCCTCCTTGAAACCCGCCACTGTCGCGAACACCCGGCCGTCGAGCTCTGGGAGCGCCGCCTGAATGGCAGCCTCTCCGGGTGCTAGACCGGCGGGATTGCGTTCCCAAAGCGCCCTGCCGTTGGCCGAAACCGCCACCTGCAACACCGGACAGTCCAACGCCCGTAAAAACGCTGAGGCATCAGAGCCCGCGTGGCTTGCGGAGAAGCTTTGCAAAGTGAGCACCGCGTCGGGGGGAGCAACCCCCCGGCTTTGCGCCAGCAGCGCCGCCTGCACCGCCGGTTCGCGCAGCGACTGGCAGAAGAAGGCGCCCACCGCCAGCCCGCGTTTTTCCAGCGACTCGCTCAGTGCGTCGACAATCTCGAGGTCGGAGGTCTGCTCCCAGGCGCGGTAGAACGTTAGCCACACCGTGCCCGAGCGGCCCGGGGTTGTGGCTTGTTTGTACCAGCCAAAGGCGGGCACCGGCACCACAGCGGGAAGGGGCGGCAGCCCGGGTTCGCTCCATTCGAGCAGGGACTCCAAGAGCGCGCCGGCCGCTTGGAGGTTGAGCGCACCGCCTTCGGTAAAAAGGCGGTGCAGAGTTGTCGCGACATCCGCGGGAAAATCCGACAGGCCGGCGAGGTCGCCGTCCATCGCCTCGGTGGCCGAGAGCAGGAGGAGCTTGGGCCGGGGGGAGCAATCCCTCAGGTCGCCAAGCGCCTGGAGCAGGTGGGGGAAATAGGCGCGCCCCCCCAGAAGCCTTGCCACAAGGAGACGGGAGCCGCGCAGTACGGTCTCCACGAAGTGGTCTGCGGCGACTGGTTGGCGCAGCGGCGCGGCGTGGCTTAGGCGCAGGCGTCCGCCAAACCGGACGCTCCACTGCGCGGCGGCCGCCGCCAGATCCGTGTCCGCTGCGCTGAGAAAGACGACGTCAGCGGGGGTCTGTTGGGAGAGAATCAGCTCCCTTTCCGCGTCGAGCATCCCGTCCTGCGCGCCTACCCAGTGCATTGTGGCGCGTCAGTGCCAGTCGCAACCGGTGATCTCGTGCAGGGTGCGCGCGACCGTTTCCCGGTTGGGATGGTACCCAATGAACACAATCGAGGAGTGGTCGGGCGCGTGGTCATGGGCGTCGTAGTAAGACTGCACCCGCGCACGCACCGCCTGCAGCACGAGCGCGTGGTGCTTGCCCGCGACCGCGACGTGCCCCTTGGCCCGCAACACGGGCTCGCGCAGGGCGACCTCCGAGACGGCGCGTTTGATCAACTCGGGATCCTGCGTGGCGTGGGTGTGCAGGACGAAAGACTGCCAGCCCGGGTCGTGCCCGTGAAAGTGTTCGTGCGAATGTTCACCGTGCTCGTGCGAACCGATGCCGCTGTGGGCGTGGCCGTCAAACTGGGTCTGGTCCGCGAGGGGTTGTGCGGTGAGTTCGGGCATCTGGTGGAGCGGGCCGTGGTGGTGGCCGCCGTGACCGTGGTCGTGGGCGGGCGGTGCGGCTTCGTCGTGGAGGTGGAGTCCCATCACCAGGCGTGTATCCAACTGCGCGTGGTAGGCCAGTTCCATGAAGCGCACCTTCGGGGCGCGGGCACGGATGGCGTCCTCGGCCTGCAGGAGTTGTTCCTCGGAAAGGTCGTCGATCTTGTTGAGCACCACCACGTCCGCGTTTTCGAGCTGTTGGAGGAAAATGGTGTCGACTGCCTCGGCGTGGGAGGGGGCGTCGGTGGCTTCTCCACCGGGGACGGGCTTGCCCTGGTCGAGGGCGCCGGCGCTCAACTGGGGGACATCGACGATGGTGATGACTGCGTCGAGCTGGAAGTCGGCGCGTACCTCGGGCCAGTTGAGCGCACTCATTACGGGCTGGGGCAGGGCCAGTCCGGAGGTCTCGATGATGACGTGGTCGATCTGGTGCTTGCGCGCCTGAAGTTGGCGCATGACCGGAACAAAGTCGTCGTTGACCGAACAGCACATGCAGCCGTTGGGCAGGTCGTGAATCTCCACACCGCACTCGCTTCCGGCGGAGCGGAGCAGGGCGCCGTCCACGGAAACCTCGCCAAACTCGTTGACCAAAACGGCCAACCGTCGGTCGGGGTTCTTTTTGAGCAGGCCGCAGATGAGGGTGGTTTTACCTGAGCCAAGGAAGCCGGTGACAATGGTGACGGGAATTTTCATGAGGTGGTGCGGTGAAGAATCTGAGCGGTTGAGGCGCGCTTACTGCGGGCCCTCGATGAGGCGGATCAGGACGCCATTGGCCTCGGGAAAGAGCAGGAGCAGGAGGGTGCACGCCACGAGCGCGGCACCCGCCACGCGGAGGCGCGTTCCTGCAACGAGCCTGCCGGCAAACAGCGCGATGGCGCACAAGGAAAGCGTCCCAAGCAGGCAGCCGGTCGAAAAGAGGGTCCAATGCGCGCCTCCGGCCGTGCGGTTCAACAGCGCGTCGCCGTGGCAGAAGCCCGCCGCGGCCACCGCCAGGCAGCTCAGCATCCACGCATTCGCAATGCCTTTCCAAAGGAGGAGCCCTGCGGCGGCGATTGTGAGGGGGACGACAAAATCAGGCAACGCAACTCCGCTGACGTTGAGCAGGCCGCTGGCCAGCGCGATGACTGCGTAAAGTGCGAGGAGTCCCGCACGGCGACCCGTCTCAACCTGGGAGGTCACAAGTCCGACGGCAACGGCGGAAAGGAGGTGGTCGAGTCCGTGCACGGGCATGCTCAGGCCCTGCAGGAAAGGGGCATTCGACATGAACTCCGCATGGTGCGCCTGTGCGGCCGGGGCCGACAGGATCAGTGCGCTTGTAAGGGCTGCGTGTGGGACGAGGGTGGCTGGTTTTTGCATGACGATTTGGCGATTTTAAAAGTTAAGAGATCAGGGAAGAAAGTTTGGAAAGGGGAGTCGACTCCACCCATTCCAGAACGGCGGCCGGGTCGGAAGTTTGGGTTGGGTTATTGCACACGGGCCGCTTCACGACCAGCAGTGGAATGCCCAGAGATTTTGCAGCTGCAATCTTGGCAGGCAGGCCGCCCGCTTCGCCGGAGTCCTTGCTCAGGACGCAGTCGATTTCCCAGTCCTGCCAGAGCGCCTCGTTGGCCCGCTGTGAAAAGGGCCCCTGCATGGCGCAAATCCGGGAGGCGGGTATCCCCGCAAGGACGGTGCGCTCGAGCGATTCGGGATTGGGTGTCACCCGTGCAAACCACTGGCGTTCGCTTCCGCCTGGAGTATGGAGCAGGCCGGGGAGGTCTTTCACGCCGGTGCCCACAAAAATCCTGCGGCCCAGTTCGACCGCCCGGCGCCCGGCCTCCTCCATGTCGGCGCATGCGACCACCTCCGCAGGGAGCGGCGCTCCGGGGCGTTGGTAGCGTAGAAGGGGAATCTCCAATCCGGTGCAGAGCCTCTCAAGCTGCTCGGAGATGCGGGTCGCAAACGGGTGGGTCGCGTCCAACACCGCCCGGGGCCGGCTGGTCTCAAGCAGGGCGCGCCGCGCGGCCTCACCGATATGGCCCGTGACGATGTGGGCTTCGGGACAGTGCCGCCGCGCCTGGGCCGCTCCGTACTCGGTGGCGACGGAAATGACCACCGGATGCCCGGCCTCCCTGCACCGGGCGGCGAGCGCGTTGCCGTCGCGCGTGCCCGTAAAGCACCAGAGCGCCCCCGCGGGAATTCCTGCAGCGCCTGGCGAGGCTTCCTTCTGCCAGCCGTGGTAGCCGCGGGGTGCGTACAAGAAGGCGCCGTTTCTGCGGGTAAACCGGGTCCCGATCACCAGCGAAGTGAGCATGTCGAAGCGTTTGTGGCGCAGTTCCCCGAGGGTGCAGATCTCGCTGGAGGCGTCCTCCCGGTAGGCGTTGCGCACGATCCCGCACCACGCGTCGGCCGGGCGGTGGGCGAGCAGGATGTCCAGAATGCGGTAGACGCCCTCCTGGCGTGCCTCGCTCTGGACGTTGTAGAGCACGAGGGCCACCTCGGCGCGTGCCAGCATCTGGGCGCGTTGTTCGATCCAGGGCCACGGGCACAGCAGGTCCGAGAGTGAAAGGGTCGCAAAATCGTGCCCAAGCGGGGCCCCGAGCAGCGAAGCGCAGCTCTGCGCGGCGGTGATTCCGGGGATCACCTGCACATCGGTTTGTTCGCCGGGCTCCAGCATTTCCAGGGCGAGAGGCGCGAGGCCGTACACCCCGATGTCCCCGCTGGAGACAAGGCTGACGATCCGCCCGGACCGCGCGAGTTGCAGCGCCAGCGCCGCGCGTTCCCGCTCCTTGGTCAGGGGCAGGTCGTGGATCTCCTTGCCCTCCAGCCACGGAGCGATCCACCGCAAATAGAGGCCGTAGCCGACCACAGCGTCGCTGCGTTCCAAGGCCGCCTTTGCAAGGGGGGCGATCAGCTCGCTGGAACCCGGACCGACGGAAACAAGATTAAGTTGGCCGCTCATGAGGGAAGAAAAAAGGGTGGGCTGGGGGCGGGGTCGGAGACCACCGCCACGGTGACGCCTGCACAGGCAAACTTGGGGACCAACAGGCTGCCGCGCGGGGATGCCAGCAGCGCGCAGGGTTCGCAGACTCCGGCGAGACCGATGTTGGTGCGCACCCAGTCCGAGGGCCTTGCCGTGAGCGGTCGGTCTGAAAGTTGTGCGGCGGAAAATACGCGAAGGGGCAACTGCCGCGCGGCGATCCATTCAAGCAGGCCGGGCTCCCGTGCCTTGAGGTCCACCGTCGCGACCTCGCGCACCTGTGCGAGCGAACCGCCCGCGGCGGACAACGCCGCCTCGACCGCCGTGTCGATCCGGCCGGCACTCAGTCCGCGCCTCAGGCCTATGCCCAAGGTGAGAGGCTTGAGCGCTTCGGTGGCGGTCGTGATCACCGGCAATGCACCGGTCAGGGAGGCGATCCGGTAGGCCAGCGCGTTGCCGCCCCCTTCGTGGCCGCCCAGCACCGGAATGGCAAATCGGCACGCCTCGTCCACAACCACCACCGCTGGATCGGAGCGCTTGTCCTGCGGCAGGCCGGCGAGATAACGCGTCGCGATCCCCGTTGCCATGAGCAAAATCCACGCGCGCGCCTTTGGAAATGCCGCGGCAAACTGCTCCCGGTTGGACTCCCTTCCGAGCTCCCCGGGCGGTTCCTCCGGCAGGACGCAGGCGTCCAGCGCCCTCCCGAGCTCTTGGGCCAGGGGGCGTGCAGTTTCGCGGACGTGCCAGAGGGCGAGTTCCATCAGGCGGAATGGGCTGGGGCGGCTTTGCGGAATTTGTGGGCGTAGGCCGGGTTGTACAACTGCGAGGGCAGACCCGGTTCGGTGCTGAGGGCGTGCCCGACCAGAAGCATGGTCGAGAGCCGCCAGTCCTCCTGCGACAGGCCGTTCAAAAGGGTTCCTAGCGTCGCGCGCACATGCTTTTCCTGCGGCCAGCTCGCCTTGCACACAAGCGCCGCGGGCGTGTCCTCCGAGTAACCCTGCAACAGCTCGGCGACGACCCGTTCCAGCGAGGCGCCCGAGAGAAAAACCGCCATCGTCGCCCCGTGCGCCGCAAAACCCGCGAGGGATTCCCCCTCCGGCACGCCCGTTGCCCTGCCTTCGGAACGGGTGATGATGATCGACTGCGAAACTTCCGGACGGGTCAGCGAGGCCTTGAGCACCGCCGCCGAGGCCGTAAACGACGAAACGCCCGGCACGACTTCGTATGCGATGTCGAGCCGGTCCAGCGCCCGCATCTGCTCGTGCACCGCCCCGTAAATGGCGGGGTCTCCCGAGTGTATGCGCGCCACGTTCCAGCCAAGCGAACGGGCTCGCTCGTACTGGGCGACCTGTTCCTCGAGGTTCATTTTCGCCGTGTTCAGGCACTCCGCCTCCGGGCCGCAGTGCACCAGCATTTCACGACTCACGAGCGAGCCCGCGTACAGCACCAGCGGCGCTTCCGCCAAAATGCGGGCTCCCCGCAGGGTCACGAGATCCGCCGCACCCGGGCCGGCTCCGATAAAGAACACTTTCATAAGGGCAAAGGAGCGGGGTTGCGGATGAGCATGGTAGAAAGATAGCCCGAAGGCGGGGCGCTGAGGAGTCCTTCGATGCCGAGCTGGCAGACTGCGTCGGGCATCCCCACGCGGCCCCCAAAGGCAGCCTGTTCGGTGAGTTGCAGCTGGTCCAAAAGGGAAAGCACCTCCGGCAGGCGGCGCCCGATCTTCATCAGCACGGTGATGTCGTGCCGCGCCAGGGCGCGCTCCAGGGTTTCCATCGATTCGGGGCAGGGGAGGATGAGCACCCGCTCCTTGCCTTCGCCCAAGGGAAAACCGGTGGCCGCGGCCAGTGCCGCGTAGCTGCTCACTCCGGGAAACACCCGCCAGGGCGCCTCCGGGCAGGTCGCCCGCACAGCCCGCAGCGTGTAGTTGAACGTGGAATACGTCATCGAATCCCCAAGCGTCAGGTACGCCACGTCCTGGCCCGCGCGCAGGTACGCCGCGATCTGTCCGGCCATTGCGGTGTAGCGCGCCAGCAGCGCTCCGTGGTCGGTGGACATGTCGAACTCCACCTCGTGAAACCGTTCCTCGGGAAGCGTATGCGCCGGCAGGCAGGCCTTTGCCGTCGACCCTTCCTGCGAGGTCGCCCGAGGTACAAAAATGGCGCCGCACCTCTGCAACGCTTCCCACGCAAGCACCGGGAGCAACCCCTGCTCTCCGGGGCCTACGCCGATGCCGTAAAATGTTCCCGTATTGTTCATGCCGCAGCTCCCAAAGCAGTGCCGTCCATGCCGAACAGACGCACCCGGATTTCCTGCACCCCCCGGACCCGTCCTTCCACTGCACGCGCAATCGCGGCTTCCGTGGCACACCAGAAAGGCAGGACGTCCGCGCGTCCGCCGGTGCGCTCGATGAAGGCCTCGGTGCTGTTGGATTCGCGCAGAAAATCCACCAGCAGGGGCGCGTGTGCCTCCGCCACGGGCAGGAGGGCTTCCACGGCTCCGGCGCTCCGGTGGGAATGCGTGTCCCAGACGCCGTCGATGAGTTTGGCCAGCTTGCCCGGGTGTCCCACGATCCAGAGCAGCGGCAGCGCGTGGCGGAGTTCCTCCAGCGTTTCGGAGACACAATCTAGCGAGAAGCCGGCGAAATTGGACATCTGTACGATCTGCTTGAGCGGCAGGGCCAGGTGGCCCCGCGCGAAACGCTGCCCAAGGTTTCCCGGCGAAAGCACAATCTCCGAAGGCCGCTCCCCCAGCGCGACCCGGACGTACACCGCGATGGACGCCATGAAGGAGGCCAGTGACTTCGGCTCCACGATGCCGGTGGTCCCCAAAATCGAAATGCCCCCGTGGATCCCAAGCCGCGGATTGAAAGTGCGCAACGCGATGGACTCGCCGTTCTCGCAGCCCACCTCCACATCAAAGCCCAGGTCCTGGGAGTCGGTTTCCAGCACCTCCTCGAGCGCCTGCCGCATCATTTGGCGCGGAACCGCGTTGATGGCGGGCTCGCCAATGGCCAGACGCAGCCCCGGCTGGGTGACCACGCCGACGCCTTCTCCGCGCAGGAATACTACTTTTCCAGAGTCGTTGCGCCGTAACCGCACAGTGATGCGCGCCTGGTGGGTTTGGTCTGGGTCATCCCCTCCGTCCTTGATCACGGAGGCGCTCGCCCAACCCGGCTCCTGGGGCGTTTCGGTGATCGGCACGCTCAGGTAGTGCAGACCGTCGGGGAGCGACACGTCCACCGATTCGGGCAGGCTGCCGGTGAGCAGCCGCATGAGTGCAGCCTTCGTCGCGGCAGTAGCGCTGGTGCCCGTGGTGAAGCCGCGCCGGAGACCGTTGGCCGCAAGTACAGAGAGGTCAAACGGCCTGGGCGCGCGCGTGTCCGCGAGAGGAGCGCAGGCGGCTGGGGAGTCTTGGGATGGGAGCTCCTCAGGACTCATGGTTTCCAGGTGGTCTGCGTGGATTCAATCAGGAGCGCGTTGACCGCAGCGGCCGCCCACGGTGAACCGCCCCGGGTGCCACGGTTGGTGATCCGCGGGACGTGCAGGCATTTGCGCAGCCGCTCCTTGGATTCCTGCGTGCCAACAAATCCCACAGGCAATCCGATGACCAGCCGCGGCCGCCAGCCCTGTTCCTGAATCAGCCGCACCGTTTCCTCGAGGGCGGTCGGGGCGTCGCCGATGGCCAGCAGCACTTCGTTGCCGTACTTGAGCCACGCCCTGCGGATGCCGGCTGCGGAACGGGTCAGGCCGTTGGCCTGCGCCACCAAATAGGTTTCCTCGTCGTGCACCAGACAGGCGGTGCGCAGCCCAAACTGTCCCAGCAGGGGGCGTCTCAGTCCGGTCTGGACCATGGTCACGTCGGTGACAATCACGCAGCGGTCGGCGATCGCACGCATTCCGGCCTCCGGCGCGCCTCGGGAAAGAAACACGTCCTCCGGGATGCTGAAGTCTCCGGCAGTGTGCACCAGTCTTTGGAGGATGGCTTTTTGCTCCTCAGGAAAAGCGCTCCAATCCCGTCCGGCGGCAATGATCTCGAAGCTCTTCGCCTCGATTGGATGCGGCTCGTAGGGTCCGCTCGCCGGTCGGTTGGCCGCCTGCTGCAACGGCGCCTCGGGAGCGGGAGCGGCGGCACCCGAACCGCCCGCTCCGGCATCCACACCGGCGGGTGCGCCGCCCGCGCGCACGTGAAAATGGTGGCCCTGCTGGGGCGTGCCCGTCTCGGATTCGTACCCGATGATGGCGGTGCGGTATTTGCAAAGGCTGCAGTTCATGTGCGCCTTGCCTTCGAAGGCCTCGCGCGCCCGGTCCAGCAGTGCCTCGGCGGTGAGCGCGTGCGACCCCAGGTAGCCCGCCTGCAAAACCTCTACCTGCGGCCGGCTCGCCGAAACGGCCGCCACGGCTGCCTCGATCCGTTTGATGAGCACCCCGGTGAAGAGGAAAAACGGCACCACAATCAGCCGGCGGAACCCCATCCGTGCCGCCTGTTCAAAACCGTCGGCCACCCCCGGTTCAGCCGTGCCCGAGTAACACACAAAGGACGCCCCAAAGCCCATTCCCTCCTCCAGAATCCGGGCAAGTTTGGACACGTCGGAATTGGCGTCGGGATCGGTGGTGCCGCGACCGACCACCACCAGACAGGTTTCTGCGCGCGACAGCACCTGACTTGCGCGCGCCTCGGCCTCGACCACGCGCACCCGGCAAAGCTGCAGGACCGCGGGGTGCAGGTGCATCGGCGCCCCGTACCGGATGTCGTGGTCGGGGAACTCCCGCTGCAACGCCTGT
>JBIKSY010000097.1:0-13217 GCA_044348365.1 Chthoniobacteraceae bacterium | reverse complement strand
CGCTACTCACGGCCATTCTGAATTCAGACACCTACAGGCAGTCTTCAGCCACCCGCCCCGAACTGGCAGACACCGATCCGCTCAACAAACTGCTCGCACGCCAGAACAGACTCCGGGTCGAAGGCGAGGTAGTCCGCGACCTGCACCTTGCTGCATCAGGGCTGCTGTCGCGCAAGATCGGAGGCCCCAGCGTCTTTCCCCCGATGCCTCCGGAGATCGCCTCACTCAGCTACGCCGGCAACTTCCGCTGGAATGAAAGCACGGGAGAAGACCGCTACCGCCGGGGCATGTACACCTTCTTCAAGCGCACCTCGCCCTACCCGGACCTGGTCACCTTCGACTGTCCGGACGCCAATGTAGCCAATGTCCGCCGTTCGGTTTCCAACACGCCGCTCCAGGCCCTCACGACGCTCAACGCACAAACCTTTGCGGAGGCCGCCCTGGCCTTGGCAAAAAACTGCCTCACCCAAAAAGAAACGGCCGAACCAACGGACGAGACACGCGTTGGCCGGCTGTTTGAGACCTGCCTGCTGCGCCGCCCCGAAGAGGGGGAGACCGTAGGATTGCTCTCCCTGCTGGGATCGGCCAGGGCCGCCTTTGAAGGTGAACCAGCCGCGGCCAGGAAACTCGGCGGCACCCCTGAGCTGGCCGCATGGACGACCGTGGCCCGCGTCGTCCTCAACACTGACGAGTTCATCACCCGCGACTAAGTTCCACCGCCAATTCCACAAAGGCTTATGAATCCCCTGTTTGAAGCAGCGCACCTGACCAAGCGCGATTTTTTCACCTCCACGGCCAACGGCCTCGGCCTTCTGGCAGTCGGCTCTCTGCTGGACAAGGACCGGGCGCTGGGCGCCACCGCCACCGCCGATGCGGCCAACCCGCTTGCCGCGCGCCAACCCCACCACGCGCCGCGGGCCAAAAACTGCATCTTCATCTTCATGGAGGGCGCCCCCAGCCAACTGGATCTGTTTGACCCGAAGCCAAAGCTGAACGAGCTCAACGGCCAGCCACTGCCTGAATCCCTCACCAAAAACGTCCGCTTTGCCTTCATCAAAAAGGAGTCGGCCGTGCTGATGGGCTCACCCCGGACATTTCGCAAACACGGGCAGTCGGGGATGGAGTTCAGCGACCTGCTCCCCCACCTTGCCCAGTGTTCGGACGACCTGTTGCAGGTACGTTCGATGCACACCGACCAGTTCAACCACCACCCCGCGCAACTGGTGCTCAGCTGCGGGCGCGGCACCTTCGGGCTTCCGAGCATGGGCGCCTGGCTGACCTACGGACTCGGCAGCGAAAGCAACGACCTGCCAGGCTACGTCGTGCTCACCGCAGGGCGCGGCACAAGCGCAGGAACCTCCCTGTGGCAGTCCGGCTTTCTGCCGAGCGTCTATTCGGGAGTCCTTTTCCGAAACCAGGGGGATCCGGTGCTCAACCTGCGCAACCCCGAGGGACTTCCCGCCCATCTCCAGCGGCAGGGCCTCGACGTGCTTGCCTCGCTGAACTCCCGCAGGTTTGCACAAATGCAGGATCCCGAAATCACCTCGCGCATCGCGGCGTACGAACTGGCCTTCCGGATGCAAACGGCGGCGCCTGAGTTTGTGGACCTTTCGGGGGAAAGCGACGCAACACTGGAAATGTACGGGGTCAACCGCAAGGAACCAGACATCAAGGCCACGCGTGCCGGCGGACCCGGGCAGTACCAGAACTACGCGAAGAACTGTCTGCTGGCACGGCGCCTCGTGGAGCGGGGCGTGCGCTTTGTAAACATCGTCCACGCCTCCTGGGACCACCACTCCAACCTCAACAACGAGCTCACCTTCAACAGCGGTATGGCGGACCAACCCATCGCCGCCCTCATCAAGGATCTCAAACAGCGGGGCCTCCTGGACGAGACCCTTGTCGTAATCGCCGGAGAATTTGGACGCACGCCCCTGGGTGAAAACCGCGGCGGCAGCGCAAACGTGACCGGACGAGACCACCACCCGAATGCCTTCTCCATCCTGCTGGCAGGCGGCGGAGTCAGGGGCGGGTTGACCTACGGTGAAACCGACGAAATCGGCTGGAACATCGTTAAGAATCCCGTCCACATCAACGATTTCCACGCCACCCTTCTCCATTTGTTCGGACTGGATCACCTGCGCCTCACCCACCGGTTTCAAGGCCGGGACTTCCGCCTTACCGACGTTGCGGGCAAGGTGGTCGGCGACTGGCTTGCCTGACGGCAGCACGCGGGCACATCCTCACTCCGCCACTCCCCTCCCCACACTTCATGCGTTCCTCCCCCTTTCTCTCCCTCTACTGCGCCCTGGCGCTCATCCCCCTTGCGGCTCAAGGCCAACAAAAGACGGCCAATTACGACGAAGCGGCCATCCCTCCTTACACGCTTCCCGAGCTGCTCAAAACCCGGAGCGGAGAGACGGCAAAGTCGAGCGCGGACTGGATGACGCTGCGCCGGCCCGAAGTGCTGGGGCTTTTTGAGGCTCACGTTTTTGGAAAGACGCCCGCCCCCGCGGTTTGGGGCAAAGTTGCCTTCGAGACTCTATCGACCAACGCAAACGCGCTCGGTGGAAAAGCGGTGCGCAAGGTCGTCCGAATTTCGCTGCCGGCCCACCCCGAATGGAAGGGCCTCGAGCTGATGCTGCACCTGCCAAAAGGCGCGGCCAAACCCGTGCCATGTTTTGTCGGGGTCAGCTTCGGCGGCAACGAGGCGGTGACGCCCGACACGGACCTCCCCCTTTCGACCCGCTGGATGCGCCCCAGCAAGGACAACGGCGTGGTGGAGAACCGCTCCACCGAAAAAACACGGGGCACGGAAAAGGACCGCTGGCAGCTCGAACTTGCCGTGCAGGAGGGGTTCGCCGTCGCCACCTACTACTACGGTGACGTGGAACCCGACCGGAACGACGGCTGGCAGGAAGGGTTGCGTGCCGTCCTGAGCAAGGACGGCGCAGCGACGGAATGGAAGGAGGGCGAATGGGGTGCCATTGGGGCCTGGGCATGGGGGCTGAGCCGTGTGGCGGATTATTTACAGACCGAACCCGCCGTGGACGGCAAGAAACTCGCCGTCATCGGCCACTCGCGCCTGGGCAAGACCTCGCTCTGGGCGGGGGCGCAGGACAGCAGGTTCGGCGTCGTCATTTCCAACAACTCGGGAGAGGGCGGAGCGGCCCTGATGCGGCGCAACATCGGCGAAACCACAGCGGTCATCACTCGGGCTTTTCCGCACTGGTTCACCAAAACCTATTCCTCCTACGCCAACAACGAGGCGGCCTGCCCGGTGGACAGCCACATGCTCGTCGCCCTCGCGGCGCCGCGTGCCATCTACATCGCCAGCGCCGACGAGGACCGCTGGGCAGACCCGAAGGGAGAGTTTCTCGCGGGCCTGCTCGCCCAGCCGGTTTTTGATCTGTTCGACAAAAAGGGGTACGGCGTCACGGAGCAACCCGGCACCAACACCCCGGTCGGAGAAACGGTCCGCTACCATCTGCGCGCGGGCAAACACGACGTGACCCGCTATGACTGGGAACAGTACCTGCCCTTCGCCAGACGCACCCTCGGTCCTTAAGAGCGTCCCTCGGCAAAAATGAGGTGGTCTTGGACCAGTTGCCGTGGATGATCCACAACAGAGTGCAGTTTCACCCCTGAACCGCCATGCTCAAGATTCTTGCCCCCCAAGATAAAACGCAGCCCTTTTGCGACGGTGTCTCCCGCCGCAACTTTCTCAAGATCGGCGGCCTCGGCTCCATCGGCCTTTCCCTCCCCAAACTACTGGCCCTCGAGCAGGCCGCAGGGATCCGCAATTCGCACAAGGCGGTCATCCTGATTTATCTGGTGGGAGGTCCGCCGCATCAGGACATGTTCGATTTGAAGCCAAACGCTCCCCGTGAAGTCGCTGGCCCGCACAAGCCCATCGGCACGAATGTGCCAGGAATCGAGATTTGCGAGCTGTTTCCGAAAATGGCGCGGATGATGGACAAGTTCGCGCTCATCCGTTCGCTTGTGGGCGCCCAGGCCGAACACGATGCCGCCCAATGCTACACGGGCCGCCCGCCGCGCGGTGGCTCACCGCCCCCGGCGGGCTGGCCACAGTTTGGGAGCGTCATCAGCCAGATGCAGGGCGGGGTGACCCCCTCGATCCCCCCGTTTGTGAGTCTCTGCTACGAATGCACCCACGGCCCCTACAACGAACCGGGGCCCGGCGCCCTCGGCCCCGCGCAGGCTGCCTTCCGTCACGTGGGGGCAACCCGCGATTCGCTCACGCTCCAAGGCATCACCAGCGACAGGCTCTCGGACCGGGTACGGCTGCTTTCCAGCTTCGACCAGTTCAGGCGCGAGATGGACGCCACCGGCAAGATGGACGCCATGGACACCTTCACCCAACAGGCGATGGGCATCCTCACCTCCTCGAAACTTGCAGACGCCCTGGATCTTTCCAAAGAAGACCCGCGCATCGTCGCCCGCTACGGCACTGGTGATGTCACCAAGCACATCGACGGCAACGGGGCGCCACGCGTCCCCCAGAGTTTCCTGGCCGCCCGCAGGCTCGTCGAGGCGGGCGCCCGCGTAGTGACGGTCAACTACAGCAAGTGGGACTGGCATGGCGGGGCGGGGAACGACATCTTCACCCGTGAACGCGAGGATTTCCCGGTCTTCGACCAGGCCATCACTGCGCTGGTGGACGACCTGCATCAGCGGGGGCTCAGCAAAGACGTGTCAGTTCTGGTGTGGGGCGAATTTGGAAGGACCCCGACCATCAACGCGCAGGTGGGGCGTGACCACTGGCCCCGGGTTGCCATGGCGCTCCTGGCCGGCGGCGGCATGCGCTGCGGGCAGGTGATCGGTTCGACCGACCGCCTTGGCGGGGAAGCCGACAGCCGGCCCGTCACCTTCCCCGAGGTCTTCTCCACCCTTTACCACAATCTTGGCATTGATGCCGCGGCAGCCACGTTCACAGACGCGAAGGGCCGCCCCCATTATCTTGTCGAAAACGGGGCGCGTCCGATCGCAGAGCTCGTGTAGCCAACTCCCCTGCCGGCGGAATGGTGCCTCTTAAAGCACCACCGTCTTGCCGGCCACCGGGATCGGGTACAGGCCGTTGGCATCGGGCAGGACGGGTGCCGGGTCAGCCATGCTTCGAATCTCCGGGGCCAGCGTGAGGCTGGAGGCAAACGCTGCGTCCCACTCGACAATCTTGCCCGAGTACGCCGCCATGCGCCCCAGAATCGCGGTCATCGTGCTCTTTGCCCCGTAGTCGCTTTCGTCGTACGGGAGATCTTTGCGGATCGCTTCAAAGAAGTCGTCGTGCTCGATCTGGTAGGGATTTTCGCCGCGCTCGGTCTTCATCTGCCAGGGTCTCTTTCCCGTGATGGAATAGGTTTCGCGGCCGTCGAAGAAGTCGGCCTTCCCCTCGCTGCCAACGACATGATTGGTCACGCTCGCCCAGCAACCGGGCCGCCGGTCGCACTCTCCAAAAAGACGGGCACCACTGGCGTACTCCCACTCGATGGCAAAGTGGTCGAAGAGGTTTCCATAGTCGGGACTCCGCTCGCTGAGAGCCCCCATCCCGTGCGCGCGGACGGGGTAACCGCCGTGCACCCAGTTGGAAATGTCGATCCCGTGGACGAGGTTATCGACAATGAAATCCGCCGACAGCCACGAAAAGTAGTACCAGTTGCGGCACTGGTATTCGAGTTCGCTGAACTCTGGTTTCCGCACCAGACCCGTTCTAAGCGGCGTGTTGGCAAACGCGCGCGTGTAGAGCACTTCACCCAACTGGCCTCCGTGGATGCGCCGGATCATCTCTTGGAATCCCCTCTTGTGTCGGCGCTGAAAGCCGACCGCAACCTTGAGGTTTTTGGCCTTCGCCGCGGCTGCCGCGGCGAGGACACGACGTACACCCGGAGCGTCGACGGCCACCGGCTTTTCCAAAAAGGCGTGCTTCCCAAGTCGCACCGCCTCCTCGAAATGGGCGGGACGGAAGGAGCAGGGCGTCGCGAGAATGACCACGTCTGCGAGGGCGATGGCGTGCTTGTAGGCGTCGATTCCGACAAACTGACGCTCCTGAGGCACATCAACCCGGTCACCGTGCTTGGCCTTGAGCGCGTCCAGGCTGGCGGAGAGCTTGTCGGGAAACAGGTCGGCCACGGCCACGAGTTTGGTGTGGGGATCCGCGGTCAGCGCTTGGTTTGCGGCGCCCGCACCCCGACCGCCGCAGCCGACCAGCGCGATTTTAAGGGCCTGCACGGCGGCGCTGCCCCGCCCGAGCATCGGAAAACCAGCGAGGGAGGTGGCGGCAAACGCGGCGCCAGAATGCAGCAGGAAGGCACGGCGCTTCAGGAGAGCAGATTGGGGGGTGTTCATGGGGGATGGATCGCAGACAGTTTCGTTCAGAGGGATGAGCGGAGGAAACTCACACGCAGGAACTTAAAGCTTCCGGCTCCCGTACTGCAAGGAAGAGGTTTGTGGCGCTACCCGCCGGAGAAGCCCTCTGGCAGCTCCGTGGCGTCTCAGCGTTCGCGCATGTAACGGTTCCAAGAGACGGTCTGCTGAATGGCCGAGGCCAGCGACACGGTGAGGTCCACACCAAAGTCGCGCTTCGCCCGGCTGATGTCGGGCACCAGTCGGCTCGGTTCGTGTCCTGTTTGCCCGATCCGAGTGCGTATCTCAGGGACCGGACTGAACAGCTGCGTAATCATTTTTGACAGCGAGCCGAGATCCACCGCCTCCGGGCTGCCGACGTTGTAGGTCTCCCGGGGTTTGCCCTTGGCCAGCGCGGCCAGCACCCAGAAGGCGTAGTCGCTCGCGTACATCAAGCTGCGCACGGTGGATCCGTCGCCCATGATGCGAATGGGCCCGCCCGTGAAGCTGTCCCGGATGAAATCGGTGACAGCCCACGGGAGTTGCAGCGATTGGTAGGGACCAAGAAAGGCGAATGGACGAAGCGTGACCACCGGCATTTTACTTTCGCTCACGGCACTTTGTGCAACCGCCTCGGCAAAGCGCTTGGACTCGGCATAGACCACGTTGACGTTGTCGCAACGCAAGGGGCCGGCGAACGTTTCGTCGATGCGGGGTTGCTCCCAAGGCTGCGCGCCGTACACCAAGCCGGAGCTTAGGAGGACAAACTTCTGGAGATCCTCCAGCAGGTTGGCCGCCCTCAAGAGACGCTGGGTACCGACGCTGTTGACCTCGGCCACCGCTGCGGGTTGTGAAGCGAGCAAACGGCGGTCCGTCAGGGCGGCGGCGTGGATGATGTAGCGCACATCCCGCGGCAATTCGGTGAAGTACCGGATGTCTCCGTCCTCAAAGCGCACTCCCTGCTGCTGGCCCAGGTGGGGCCAGCGGGCGGCAAACGCCCTGGCATTGCGGCTGTAGACGGTCACGCTCAATCCAAAGCCGTGTCGCTCGTTGAGGACGCGCACCAACTCTAACAACCAGGTGCCCAGAAAACCCGTGCCCCCGGAAATAAAGACATGCTGTCCACGAAGTGCATCGAGTTGGTGGCTCCGTCCTGAACCCAGGACGGCTTCGGCATCAGACGTAACCAAATCTAGAGCGCGATCCATTTTCAGCCTTTCGTGTTGGAAGCATTGGGGGTGCGTGCTGCCAGCCCGGCAGCCACTTCAATGATGAGATCCTCCTGCCCGCCGACAACCTTTCGTTCCCCCAGTTCAAAGAACACATCGCGGGGGTCTACCGCCATCTGCTTGGCCACGCGCTGGACGGGCTTTGAGAAACCTGAAAAGACGCCGGCCAGACCACTCACAATGGTGATCCCGTTGGATTCGGGTAGCGAACCAGCAAACAGTCGGGCGGCGACGTCCGAGGCATCCAGTGCCTTGTATAAATCCAGTGTGGAGGCATAGCCCTGACGCTGCATCACCGCGGCCAGAAGCTCCAGCGGTGCATTGCCCGCACCAGCGCCAAAACCCTTGGCGGTGCCATCGATGATACGGGCCCCCGCCTCCAAAGCGGCAAGGGAGTTGGCAATGCTGAGTCCGAGGTTGTTGTGGGCGTGGAACCCCACCGGCACACCCAGGCGCCCCACCAACAGGCTGACCTTTTCCGATACCTCCTTGGGTAAATACGAGCCAGCCGAGTCCATCAGGACGATACCTTGGGCACCAAAATCCTGCATTTTACGGGACTCCTCCAGCAACACTGCAGCAGAGGCCATGTGGCTCATCATCAACACCCCCCACACCTCCCTGCCGGCCGAGCGCACGTACCCGATATGCCGCTGGGTGACATCGGCTTCGGTGCAGTGACAGCCAATGCGGAACAAATCCACACCCGCCTCCAATGCATTGACGATCTCGCGCTTGATCGTGGCGAAGCCCGGGATGACATGCGCACTTAGTTTTGTTCTCTTGAGGCAGCGCTTGGCAGCGCGCAGCATCTCTCCTTCGGGCACCAAGCTTTCACCCACTTGAAGCGAAGAGGCGCCCAGACCGTTGCCGTGGCCCACCTCCAGGAAGGAAAAACCAGCGGCCTCGGCCGCCGTGGCGTACTCCGTGACCTGCCCAAGGTTGATCTGATGGCTGTACGCGTGCGACCCGTCGCGCAAAGTGGCGTCGCAAACCGTGATCGGAGGTGAACCATTCATGGGGAAGTTAAACGCTCCGGCGGCGCGCATAGGCCTCGGCGAACGCGAGTGCAGCACAGTTGATGATATCCAGGTTGCCCGCATATTTGGGCAGATAATCTCCCAGCCCGTCGACCCGGACACTGGTCACAAGCCGCCCGTTTTCCATGACCGGTTCCAGAATGAGTCGGTACCCTGGAACATAGGTCCGGATTCTGGCAACCATCTCATCCACCATGCGGCGCGTTTTGACCATGTCGGGCGCGGAAAGCTTGGCCATGACGGTCGTCTGCATGTGGACACAAGGCTGCGCGGGGTTGAGATTGAGTATTGCCTTCGTCCTGTGGCAGTTGGAAAAGAGGGCCAACCCCGTCTCGGTCGTGTCCAGATATTCGTCTATGTTGATCCGGGTTGCGGGACCCGCACTGCGTGAGGAAATACTGGAAACCGTCTCGACGTAGTCGAGGCCCTCGTTTGCCTGAGCGATCGCATGGGCAAGCGGGATGGCCGCCTGCCCCCCACAAGTCACCATGTTCACATTGGGCAGGTGGAGGCATTCCTCCAGGTTCACCGACGGCACGCACATGGCGCCCACCTTGGCGGGCGTCAGATCGACCGCCACAATGCCGGCCTGGGCAAACAGAGGGGCGTGCTTGAGGTGATCCTCCGCACTGGTGGCATCAAAAACTAGAGCGACATCGCCTTTCAGTTCGAGGACGCTTTCCACTCCCCCGGAAGAGACCGGGATGCCAAGGGTGCTCGCCTTTGTCATCCCCGGCGAGGCTAGGTTCCTACCGGCAAAAAGCCGGCATGCCAGCACCGGGGAGCGCAGGATCTTGAGGAGAAGATCCGTGCCGATGTTGCCGGTGCCGAGGATTGCGACGGGGAGCTTTTGCATCCTATTTCTCCTGGAAAGAGCGAATGGTACGTCCGAATCCCTCTCGGGGAGAGTACCTAGGCGTCCACCCGAGGGCCGAAATCAAACTGGTGTCCGGTACATTCCGGGCGATCGGACTTTTCAAATACCCAGCATCTGTTGGCCCCGCATGCGACTCTACCGACAGGCCAGGGACCATTTCGGTGAGCAATTCAGAGAGTTCCAAAATACTGAGGGCCCCATTAGGATTTCCAACGTTGTAGGCCTGCCCGGCAAGACCGTGGAGCAGCACCCTAAAAAAACCTCGGATGGCATCTGCCAAATAGCAAAAGGCACGGACAGCGCTGCCATCACTCTTTAGCGTGATATTACGGCGGTTAACAACGTCAGCTATGAAATCTGCATAAACACGGCCGTCATCCAGGGCCATCCCCGGACCGTAGGTGTGAAATGGACGGACAATTTTGCAGGGCACTCCATACTGCTTCCAATAGCTCACTCCCAGCGTCTCTGACGCCCGCTTGCTCTCCGCATAGCAGGAACGCACGTCAAGAATGTCCACATAGCCATAGTCGCTCTCTTTTGACGGTGGAGCAGAACCAGGAAGCTGGCCGTACACCTCACCGCTGCTGAAATAAAGAAAAGACTCCGCGCCCGAGCATCGGGCCCGGTCGAGCAGGTTCTTCATACCCAGAAGATTAGCGACCATCACTCCCACAGGATTTCTGCCGTAGTGCTTGGGGCTCGCTGGACTTGCGGCATGAATCACAATGTCGGCGGAAGGCAACGTGTCAGGCAACGACGCCACGTCGCCCTCAATTAAAACGAAGTCCTCCCGGCCCGAATGATGAGCGAACCGAAGGGAAGCCTTTTCAAGATTCCGCACTAAACCAATGACCCGGCACCCGCACGATTGCGTATCGTTGAGGTGAAGCAAGGTTTCCACCATATATGCCGGAAGAAAACCTGCTGCCCCGGCCACGAGCACGCCTCTGCCCCGCAGGAGTGCAGCATCTACGTCCCGGGCAATTTCGCGGATGTCCTCCTGCACGACTTTGCTTAGCATGGCGGCTAACCCTTTGAGCAAAACTTCAGCACTGCCGCCTGATGGGATTCTCCGTGCAAGAAGACATAGTTCGTATCGAGCGTCTCGGAGTCTACCGAGTGGAAGGGTAAAAGATTCTCGCCGCGGATCACGAAACAGCCATAACCCAGCTCCGAAAAATAACCAATCAAATCATTCGGATGGTAATTAAACTTGGCCGCCCATTTACGTAACATCTCGGTGAAGATGGCAGGCCTGTGTACGGTCAAAAGTTTCTTTGCCCCCTTAAACACCATCAGTTCGGCCCCCTCAACGTCGCACTTAATGAATGCAGGAACAAACCCGCCCTCACCGATGAACTGATCCACTGTTGTGACCGAACAACTCACCAATTGCGCGGCCTCTCCATCGGGCACTGCGGAGAGAAAAGAAGCACCCGAGTGTTCGGAAGATACGGAAAAAGTGAGTTGTCCGGGAGCATCAGAAAGCCCAACGCGAAGGGCCTGTATTTCCCCTATGTTATTCAGCTCAAGGTTCCTCTTGAGGTATGAATGGGTCAGCGGCACCGGTTCAAACGCAACCCCCGTAATTCCCGGGAAATATTTGGAAAGAGCCAGACTGTAGAACCCTGCGTTCGCCCCGATATCAAATATTTTGACTTTTGCCCCTCCCAAATGGTCGACGAGTTGACGCACCAAATTAATTTCGGCAGCTTCAAATGCTCCAAAATTCAGCGCTTCGATCGGTGCTATCCGCTGGTCTCCGGGAGGGCATAACATCCTGATCCCCGGTTCCGCAAACTCGGCTACCACCTCACCTCTGTGGATGTGAATCGCATTGAGGTTGGACGCCTCGAGCAGTCGCTGGTACGAGAACAGCTGACTGTGGCTTTCATACATCTTCCGAATGAAATCCCCTTTAGTGAGAGCACCCTCGCCATAGGCCTTTCTAATTAAATCAATTGAGCTCATTAACGAATTAAATATAATATAAAAAACAGCACTCCACGCTAAGAATATATAACCGGACGCACGCCAACAACCACACTTTGTGTCGGCGATTCGAAAAATCCGGACCGCATATTTTGGAATCCAAAAGCCGTTCTAGGTTACGTTGAGGCTTTGAGACTTTGGATGCAAATCCACCTTTAAGCTCGCTGCGAGCACCTTTCGAGGCAGAAGCGGGGAGAGGTCCTCCAACGGGGGAGAAACGAGTGTGCCGTCAGGTCTGAGCGCGACGCTCAGCTTGGGATGAAAGAACTGCTCAGGGTGCATGAAGACCTCACAAATCACTGGGCCGCTCGCACTCAGAACCTTCGGGAAATGACTGTCAAAATCGGCCCATGTCCGGACTTGGAACGCCTCAATTCCGAACGCCACCGCAAGCTTGCCGTAATCAGGGCAAGACACCCCCGTTTTTGTATCCGTGCCTGCGTACCTGCCACCAAGGAGGGCCTTTTGTGTGTGTTTGATCATCAAATACCCATCGTTGTTAAAGATAATCAGCTTAATGGGTAGATGGTAATGAACGACTGTTTGAAGCTCCTGGAGATTCATCATCATTCCTCCGTCACAGTTCAGACAGAGCACTTCTCCCCGCCCCCTCGCGATGGAGGCCCCGATAGCCCCTGGCAACCCAAACCCCATCTCGCCCAATCCCTGCGATGTCAGCATCCGCTGGGGAGGCGTCATCGGCAGTGCTTGGTGCCCGCTGAGCAAAGCGGTGCCCATGTCAGTGACGACGATCTGGTCCGGCTTGAGCAGCGGCGCCAACCTGTCCATAAACCGGTATGAATTGATAAAGCCTTCCTGATCATTATGCTCTGGGCCAATCCAGGGAAACCTTGTTTTGATTTCCTTGCACCACCCAATCCACTCGGGCCAGTCCATCCGAAGGGCAGAAGGAGGCAACTGCGCTCCCATTTCAGTCAGCCAGTCCCCCGCGTCCGCACAGATCGGCTGGTTAAAGCGGGCCGGGTACTTTTTGAGTTCGACCGGATCAATGTCGACAACGGTGATGGTCTGCGCGTCTCTGGCCAGTTCCGTGATGTCATACCCCACCTGAGGAATGGCCAGACGCGTTCCGATAGTCAGCAGATAATCACAGCTTTGCAGAATCAGGTTTGCGGCCCGCTGTCCGTACAAACCCGCGCTGCCGACAACCAGTGGGGAGTCTGAAGGAAGGAGATCCACAGCAGACCAACTGAGAAGAGCGGGAACTCCAAGCGAGTGCACCAATTCCGAGAGTTGCGGCTGCGCGCCCGCCATGCGAACCCCCACGCCAAGCCACAACAAGGGACGCTTGGCTTGGCGTAGCTGCGAGAGCACCCCACTCACCGCATTTTTCAACTCTCCACCTTCAAGGGGTTCCAAGCCCGGGTGCTCTCCCGGAGGTTCCGGAGTGAAATGAAGCAGAGTGGAAGTCTCAACGACCGCACCTTGGACATCCATCGGGAAATCAAGCCAACAAGGCCCGGGGCGCCCCTGGGTCGCGATGTGCCAAGCTTTTTCAAGCTCGTAAAGGACATTCGATGGATCGAGGACGGTGGCGCCGTATTTCGTCATTTTGCTGACGGCGAACGGGCTGTCATAGCCTTGGATACCGTACATCCGCTGCTCGTGGTCAGGGCTAAAATAACGGGCGTTTTCCTGACCGGAAATTACGATACAGGGAATGGAATCGGCCCAAGCAGAGAGAACGCCTGTGAT